>JAADGN010000143.1 GCA_013152325.1 Chloroflexota bacterium | reverse complement strand
GCATCCGACAGTGCAACTGTCGGACATCGCGTCCGATGGGTCAACTGTCGGGTATCGCCAGGGAAGCCGGGTTTTGCACATTGGAAAAGCAGTCTGGCTTTACATAGAACCTGTCCGGAAAATGCGTAGTAGCGACTTTTAGTCGCTGCTTGACGGCTGAAGCCGTTACTACAAAAGAATTTTCGGATAGATACATAATCCAGTCGCTGAGCGGAGACGAAGCGACAGCGTCGTCGCAGTCGAAGCGCGGCGATTGCATGACCCACCCTTTCCCCCTTGGGGGCGATGCGACCGCACTTCCATTGGCCGCTTTGCTCAGGAGTTGTCCGCGATGGGAAAGCTCCAGCAGTCGTTTCCTGTGGCGTCCGACAGTGCAACTGTCGGACATCGCCAGAGAGATAATCTTCAGGTGACCGGCACTTCCATAGTGCCGGTCACCTGCGCAGCCTGAACTTATGGGGGAAAACGACGAGGCCGCGGCTACAAAAAATACTGCAAAACCAGCAGCACCCCCATCCCGGCGATGATCGTCCAGACCACGTTTTTCGTCTTCCAGGCCACGATCATGGCGACCGCCCCGGCCAACAGGCGGGGATTCACCGGCGCGGCGTCCAGCGTCCCGTCGTACAGCGCCAATTCGGGTACGATGATCGCGGCCAGCACGGCCGCGGGGACGAAGCGCAGGGCGCGCTGGAGCACGGGCGGCGTTTTCCAGCGTTCCAGGATGGCGATGAACGACAGCCGCGTGGCGAACGTCAAAACGCCGACCGCGACCATGGTGAGCCAGATGGACGTCATTTTTCCTCGCTCCACAGGCCGACGACGATCCCGGCCAGCGCTGCGACCAGCAGGTTGAGTTTGTACGGCAGGCTTGCCGCAAGGATCGAGACGATGCCGGCCGAGACGGCGGCCAGCACGCTGGGACGGTCTTTCAGGTTCGGGACGAGCAGCGCGATGAACGTCAGCGCCAGCGTAAAATCCAGCGGCCAGCCGGGCGGCACCTGTGCGCCGAGAAAAACCCCGACCGCCGTGCTGGCCTGCCATGATCCCCACAGCGCCAGCCCTGCGCCGAGGAAGTACCAGTGTTTGCGCCTGCCGCCGCCCGGCCGGTTGTAGTGGGTGATGGCGACCGCGTAGGCTTCGTCGGTCAGCAAATAGGCCAGCAGCGTTTTCCAGGCCGGGTTCAGCTTGCGCACGTGGGGGGCGATCGAGGCGCTGTACAGTGCGTGGCGCAGGTTGATCACAAAGCCGGTCAGGATCATCACGGGGACGGGGGTTCCAATCCCGATCAACTGCACCAGCATGAATTGCGCCGATCCGGCAAAGACGACCACGGACATGGCCTGCGCTTCCGTTGTGGACAGCCCCGCGCTGAGCGCCAGAATGCCATAGATCATCCCGAAGGGAATCACCCCCAGCAGGATGGGGAGTTCGTCTTTGATGCCGAGGAGGAATTCTCGTTGGGTGGAAGGTGTGTGCATGGGCTTGTCCAGATTTCGCCAATTATATGTCAAACTGCGCGTTTCCTGTGTTCGAAATCCGCTTGCCACGGTTCTCGTTATCATGTACCATTACCCTCGCTTTCTCGCGGCCGACGCGCTCGGCATTTCACGTCTCAAAGGATGATAACCATGTCGCGTACGATCAGGATCAGCCTCTTCTTGTTTGTGGTCGCCGCTTTGTTCTCCGGGGGGATTTCCGGCGTCGACACCGCTCATGCGCAGAACTCCGTCCGGTTTTCCGGGCAGGATGTCGAAAACCGCTTCCCGGACGAATTGATTTTTCGCGCCAGGGTTTCCAGCAGCGCGGGGGAAATCGTCAGCGCGAAATTCGTGTACACCAATGAAAGCCGTTATTCGTCCAAGAGTTATTCCAAGAAAACGGTCGCGGTGGAGCCGGGAACGGAGGTCTCGCTGGAATACGTTCTGGACACCCGCGACCTCACCACGCCGCCCATGATGCCTTTCACCTACTACTGGGACGTGGTGGATGCGGACGGGGATCATTACCAGAGCGAACCGGCGACCGTCCGCTACGACGACGTCCGTTTCGACTGGCAGGTGTTGGAGGATTCCGACGTCGGCGTCTGGTGGCATGACCGGCCGGCGTCTTTCGGCGAGGCGATCTTCGAGATCGCCAATACCGCCATTGAACGCCAGCGGGAACTTTTCCAGGCCGACCTGGATTACCAGATGCGCATCGTGATCTACAACAGTTCCGATGAGTTCGCGGCCTGGCACAGCCTGGCGCACGACTGGGTCGGGGGCGAAACGTTCAGCAACTACGGCATTACGACCCAGATCGTCGAGGACTCGGGCTATCAAAGCAGTTGGCTCAATGGCGTGATCCCGCATGAGATCTCCCACCTGTATTTTGCACAGGTCACGCATAACCCGACCACATCCGTTCCGGTCTGGCTTAATGAAGGCCTGGCTCAATACAATGAATTTATTGACCAGCAATGGGAGCTGAACCAGGTCCGTACGGCGGCCAAGAACGGGGAGATCATTCCGCTTTCCTCGCTGGCAAATGGGTTTGGCGCGTTCAATGAAGAGCGGATCTACCTGGCTTACGATGAATCTGTGAGCGCGGTAACGTATTTTGTGGAAACCTACGGAAGCGACAGCCTGGGCGCTTTGCTGCGGGCATACAAGCAGGGACAACCCACCGACGAGGCCTTCCGGAGCGCCATTGGGATTGATGTGGGGGAATTCGAAGCGGGTTGGGCCTCCTGGATAGGCGTGTCCGGCGGTTACGCGACGAATACCCCCTGGCCGCTGCCGACCTTCAGGCCATCGCCAACCATGAGAGTGCTCTCCGCAACCGACCCCGCGCCGCCGACAGGAACGCCCGCCCCGCCGCCGACCGAACGCCCCTCCCCGACAGGGACAGCAACTGCCCCCGCGTCAACGCCTCCATTGCCCTGCATGTCCTTTTTGGCTGCTTTGGGTTTAAGTGTGGGAAGCGTCCTGTATGTAAACCGCAGAAAGAACGAATAGAAGGGATTGCCATGATGAATAATGTCTTCGCCACCATCCTGACCTTTGCCATCGCGCTTGGCTGGCTGCGCCTGATGGACTTTTTCGCGCATCGCGGCTGGATCGAGCCGCGTTTGAGCCGCAAGATCATCCATATCGGTACGGGGCCGGTCTTTGTCCTCTGCTGGCTCCTGTTCGCGGATACGCCCGAAGCCCGCTGGCTGGCGGCATTGGTGCCCTTCGCGATCACGGTGCAGTTCGCGCTGATCGGGCTGGGCGTCATCCGGGACGAGGCTTCGGTCAAAGCGATGTCCCGCAGCGGCGACCGGCGCGAGATTTTGCGCGGGCCGCTGTTCTATGGCATCGTCTTTGTCGTCATGACGCTGCTCTTCTGGAAGGATTCCCCGATCGGCATCGTCGCCTTGATGCTGATGTGCGGCGGCGACGGCATCGCGGACGTGGTCGGGCGGCGGGTCAAATCGGCAAAACTGCCCTGGAGCAGGCAGAAATCCCTCGCCGGGTCGTTGGCGGTGTTGGTCGGGGGCTGGGTTTTGGCCGCTTTGGTGATGGCCGTTTTCGTATCCGCGGGCGTTTTCGACGGGCCGTTCGCCCGCTACGTCCGGCCGCTGGCGATCATCGCCGTCGTCGGGATGCTGGTCGAATCCCTGCCGTTCAAGGATGTGGACAACCTCACCATCACGGCGGCGGCGGTTTTGGCGGGGTATCTGGTGTTCTAAAAAGCGGACGAAATCGTTGCAAATCAAGCTGGCGGGACGAATATCCCGCCTATTTTATTGGAGTAGAATAGACACTAGCCACCTGACAGTTTGCTGGTAGATGCCCAGGCTTGTGGTTTTTCTTGACCACCGGTGCGGGCTGACCAGGGAGTCGGCTTCAGCCGACTTTTATGATCTGAGGCCGGACTTTAGTCCGCCGAATGGCTGGCGATGTCCGACAGTTCAACTGTCGGACACCACAGAGGCTTGTCGCCCAAAAGTGTCCGGTGGCTGGAATAAGTAGCTATCCGAAAATTATTTTGTAGTAACGGCTTCAGCCGTCAAATAGCGACTGAAAGTCGCTACTACGCATTTTTCGGATAGGTTTTAAGCATAGTTTGGGAAAAATCTTTTTCCACAAGGAGATACCCATGACAATCGTTTTGAATGGTTCTGGACTGACCGTTGAGAAATTGGTGCGGATCGCCCGCGGCGGCGAGCGGGTTGAACTCGCGCCGGAAGCGCTGGCGCGGATCAAGACCTGCCGCGCCATGCTGGAGAGGAAGATCGCCGCGCACGAGATCATGTACGGCGTCAACACGGGCATCGGCGAATTCTCGGAGGTCGTGCTGGACGACGAGCAGGTGCAGCAGTTCCAGCGCTATCTGATCTACAATCACGCGGCCGGGATCGGCGACCCCGTTTCGATTGAATACGTGCGCGCGGCGATAGCCGGGCGCATTAACGTCCAGGCGCACGGCAACTCCGGCTGCCGCCCGGAGATCACGCTGACGTTCGTCGAGATGCTCAACAAGGGGGTTACGCCGGTCGTCTGCCAGAAGGGGTCGGTGGGGGCCTCCGGCGACCTGGCGCCCATGTCGCAGATTGCGCTGCTGCTGATGGGCGAGGGCGAGGCCTTTTATCGGGGCGAACGCCTGCCGGGGCACGCGGCGATGGAACGGGCGGGCATTCCCATCCCCGGGCTACAGGCGCGGGACGGGTTGGCGAGCATCAACGGTTCCAACCTGCTGACCGCGATGAGCGCCATCCACATCTATGAAATGGAGCGCTGGCTCAAGCAGGCTGAGATCGCGGCCGCGATGAGCCTGGAAGCCTTGCTCGCCAATCTCAAACCCTACGACACCCGCCTGCACGAGCTGCGCGGCTTCACGGGCGCGGTGCGCAGCGCACGGGCGATCAGAAAATGCATCGAAGGCAGCGACCTGCAAACCGGCAAGATCAAGACCAAAGTGCAGGATGCCTACTCGATGCGCTCCACCCCGCAGGTCATCGGCGCGGCGCGGGACGCGGTCGCGTACGCCCGCTTGCAGGTCGAGACGGAATTGAACGGCGTGGGCGACAACCCGATCTTCATCCCCGAAGACGACCTGACCCTGACCGGCGCCAACTTCCAGGGGACGCCGGTGGCGCTGCCGATGGACATGGCCGGGATGGCGATCACGATGGTCTGCGTGATGTCTGAGCGGCGGATGAACCGGCTGACGAATCCGGTCTTGAGCGCGGGGCTGCCCGCGTTCCTGACCAAGGGCGCGGGCATGTTCTCCGGGATGATGCTCAGCCAGTACACCGCCGACATGATGATCACCGAGAACCGCATCCTTTCGGCTCCGGCGAGCATTTTGTCGATCCCGGCGGCGGCAGACCAGGAGGATTTCGTCTCGATGGGCATGAATACGGCCATCAAGAATGGCCAGATTTTGGATAACGCCTACGGCATTTTGGGGATCGAATTCATGGCCGCCGCGCAGGGCCTGGACTTCCGTGATTTCAGGAAGGGCAAGGGCGTCCAGACCGCGCACGATGTCATCCGGCGGCACGTGGAATACCTGGATGTGGATCGTCCGCTCTACAGCGATCACAACGCGATGAAGGCGCTGGTGAGGTCGGGCGAAATCTTGGATGAAGTGGAGAAGGTGGTGGGGGAGCTGGCGTAACGTGAAGTGAAGTGGGGTGGACTCGACAGGGGTCCACCCCACTTTTGTTTTCAGGAGGCCGTTTTGTCGGCGTCCGCTTCGGGGGAGTCCGATGCGTCCCGTTTGGGCGGGGGAGATTTTTGAAGCCAGAAACGTTCCAGCTCACGCAGGTTTCCGTCGCGGGTCAGGACGGTCACGATGTCGCCCGGCTGTAATTTTGTGTCCCCGTGCGGCATGATCATCTTGCCGTGGCGTCGCAGGTGAATTACCAGGAACGGCTCGGGGATATTCAGCTCGGCCAGCGTATGGCCGACCAGCGGGGAGTCGGCTGCCAGCGTGAATTCGCCGCTGGCGGTGCCGGGCGGCGTGCCGGGGAAATTGCCCAGGGAGAAGCCGCGCCGCACCACGCCGATCTCATAAGCGCGGATGATATTGCGCCGCCGGACAAGCCCCAGCAGTTGACGGTTGTCATCGTGGGAGACGACGGGCAAGCGTGAGAGATCGCGGGGGGACATGCGCGGCAGGATGTCGCTGAGATGCTCGTCCGGATAGGCGGTGATCACGTTGTGGCTGGCGACGTCGCGCACTTGCAGCTTGTGGGGGACAGGCCCGTCCAGGGGGCAGACGCGCCGCAGGTCTCTCAGCGAGACGACGCCCCAAAGTTTGCCATCATTATCCAAGACGGGGAAGCCGTGGCTGTTGGTCTCGGCAAAGAGCTGGACGAGTTCGGGAAGCGGCATGTCGACGGGAACGGTGACGGGGTTTTTGTCCATGATCTCTTCGACGGTGACGGCGGCCATCACGTCGATGTCGCGCCCGCGGAAGAGATGAATGCCGCGCCGCACCAGTTTGAGGGTGTAGATCGACTCTTTCTGCCAATGTTGGGCGATAACCGTACTGACGATGACTGCGCCCATCAGGGGCAGCAGGATACGGTAGTCGTCGGTCATTTCGAAGACGATCAGGATGGCTGTGAGGGGCGCACGCGCCGCGGCTGCAAAGACGGCTGCCATGCCTACGATCGCGTAGGGGCCTGAGCTATCGATCAGACCGGGGAAAAATTGCATGACAAGCCAGCCGAAGCCTCCGCCGGTCATGGCGCCCATGAAGAGCGCCGGCGCGAAGACGCCGCCGGAGTTGCCCGACCCCAGCGTGAAGGAGGTCGCCAGCACCTTGAGAAAGATCATGACGATCAGCAGCCCGATGGAGACTTGTCCCAGGAGGGAAGCTTCGATGGCTTCGAAGCCGGTCCCAAAAATGTTGGGGATGCCGCCTGCTTCCTGTGAAAAAAAGAGCGGATAAATGAACCCCATCAGCCCCAGCAGCAGGCCGCCGACCATGGGCTTGAGCGCGTCGGGGAAATGCCAGTTGTCGAACAGGTTTTCGAACCAGTAGAGGGAGCGAATGAACAGCACGCCCACTGCCGCGGCAACGACTCCCAGCGTCAGGTAGAGAAAAAGTTCCAGATGGTTTTGGACCGCGTAAAGGGGGATTGCAAAAGCCGGGGCGTCGCCCAAAAAGGCGCGCGCCACTGTGCTGGCCGTGATCGCAGCGAGCACGATACTGCCCAGGTCTGCCATGGCCAATTCGCCCAGGATGATCTCGATGGCAAAGACAACGCCTGCCATCGGGGCGTTGAAGGTGGCCGCGATGCCGGCTGCCGAGCCGCAGGCGACCAGGTTGCGGATGCGGCTCTCTGAAAAGTGCAGCCATTGTGCAATGGTGGAACCAAGGGCCGCGCCGACCTGCACGATCGGGCCTTCACGTCCGGCTGAGCCGCCGGTGCCGATACAACTGGCCGAAGCGGCGACTTTTGCCACCACAACGCGCGGACGGATGCGTCCGCCGTGCAGCGCAATGGCCTCCATCACTTCGGGGACGCCGTGTCCTTTGGCCTCGGGCGAGAAAAAAGTGATGATCGGCCCGGCGATCAGTCCACCCAGCACCGGGATGAGAATATACCAGCCGCGGCCAAGTTGGGGCGCAAGACTGGGCAGGCGGACGAAGAAGATGTTTTCTACCCAGGCGATCAATTTGATGAAGAATACCGCGCCGAATCCGGTTCCCAGACCGACGAGAATGGCGATTACGAATAATAGCGAAACACTGGATGGAGGCACGATGTTCAGAAAACGATCGCGCATGTTGCTGATGGAAAATATTTGCGAATCTCTCATGAAATAATTGTACTCCTTTTGTGACGGCTCGTATTTTTTGCAACACACAATGATAGTACAGTTTGCCTGTTAAGACAATCATTGTGCACATTTGCGCATTTGGCAGCGCCGGACATCTTCTTCGATTGTCCGCCTGTCATAATACGACACGGGAGAAGGCGCTGGGTACAGTTGACGGGAAACGGCGGTTGCATTTTGCAACCGCCGTTTTGTGAGGCTGACCTCTTTGGTTTAGTAGATGTCGTCCACTGTGTTGTACACGTTGAACTTGCCGGTCGGGGTGGGCAGGTCCGGGATGCGGGCGATTTCCTCGAGGGTGGCGTCGTCGTAGACCACGATCTCGCCAATTTGACCGGGCTGGTCGATGCGTCCCCACACGCTGACCCACACTTCCGTGCCCTGCTTGTTGTACTCGAAGTGCACGGCGCGGCCGTAATCGGACACCTCCCAGCACTTGGAGATTTCGGTGGGGTTCTGCTTGTCGATCACGCAGACCGAGCGCTGCAGGGTCTCGTCGGTGCTGAGGGTCAGGTCGACCCAAATCCACTGGCTGTTGGGGTGCGTCTTGATGAAGAGTGAGCCTGCGCTGGGCAGTTCGATTTCGCGCACCACCTTCCAGGCCGAATCGGGATGCCCGTCGGGGTCGGTGCCGATGCAGGAGATCAGGCCTTCGCCGATGTGGCCGGTGCACCACACGGGACCGTATTCCGGATCGACGAAGTTGGCGCCGCGGCCCGGATGCGGTTTGGTGCCGGTCTCGACGATGGCGACGACCTTCTCTTCCTGGGCGTCCACCACGACCACCTTGTCGCGGGCGTTGGCGGCCACCAGGAAGTAGCGTCCGCTGGCGTCCCAGCCGCCGTCGTGCAGGAAGCGTTCGGCCTCCAGCATCTTGATGGTCGGGTTGAGCGGGTCGCTGTAGTCCACCAGCCAGACCTGGCCGGTCTCCTTGACGTTGATGATCCACTCCGGCGCGAAGTGCGAGGCGACGATGCTGGCGACGCGCGGTTCGGGATGGTATTCCCCGGTATCGTAGGTGTAACTGCGGGTGCTGACGACCTTCATCGGTTCGAGGGTCGCGCCGTCCAGGATGGCGAAGTGCGGCGGCCAGTAGCAGCCCACCACGGCGTACTTGTCGAAGAAGTCGCCTTCTTCGCCCTTGTACTTGCTCACGTCCACCGAGCGGGCGTCGTAGCAGGTTTGCACTTCGGCGACCTTGTCGGGCTTTTCCATCCACAGGTCGACCAGCGCGACTTTGCCGTCGCGCCCGATGACGTAGGCGTAGCGCCCGGTGGCGGACATGCGGGTGATGTGGACGGCGTAGCCGGTGTCCACGGTGCTGACCACCTCGTACGTGTCGCCGTCGATGACGGCCACCTGGCCGGCGTCGCGCAGGGTAACCACGAAGTAGTTCTGCCAGTCGCGGCTGGTTTGTGGTTCTGTGGGGCGCTCATCCGGAGGAACGATGACGCTCCAGGTTTCCTTCATCTGTCCCATGGACATTTCCGGCGGCGCGGGCGGTTCGTTCTGGATGTACTTCGCCATCATTTCGGCCTGGGCTTCGGTCAGCACGCCCTGCTTGCCCCAGTCGGGCATGCCGCGCTGGGTGCCGTTGAAGATGATGGCGGTCAGCGCCGCGGTGCCCTTGGGGAGGGTCACATCCGGCGTCAGGGCCGGGCCGGTCGCGCCATTGCGCAGCACGCCGTGGCAGCCCGCGCAGCGGTCGAAGAAGATTTGCTTGGCTTCGGAAAACTCTTCGTCCGTCATGGATGGGGCGGAACCTGCCGGCGCGGCGGTGTCCGCGGGTTGCGCCACCTCGCCGCCTTTCAGCTCGACAAGATACTCCGCCATGGCCTGGAGTTCCGCATCGCTCAACGCCGAGGACGGGCTGGGCATCAGGCCTTCCTGGCACGGGCCGCTGGGGCAATCCGGAGCGATGTAGGCGTCGGGGGCTACGATGGATTCGTAAAGGTAATCCGTGGCGTTGTCGGCTTCGCCGTTGTAATCGGCAGCCTCGACCTGTTCGGCGGCCATAATGCCTGCCTCGGACAGGTCTGGCCCGATGGTGCCCGCCGCGTTGGGGACGCCGGGGATCACATGGCAGGCGCCGCAGCCGCCCGCGGCGAAGGCGGCCTGCACGTCCACCGTCTCTTCGGCGGGTGTTTCAGCAGCCGGGACGGGTGCCTCGGTCGGCGCCTCGGTCGCTTTTGGCCCGCAGGCAGCGAGCAACAGCGCCAGCGCGCCAATCGTCAGCCAGAGAAAAAGTGTTTTTTTCATGGTGTAAATCTCCTTCAAGATGGTCTCCTGTTTAACGTCAGGACTCACGCAGTTCGCCGTTCGAACGGTGCGTTGAGCCTGTTGGGATACAGCCCCGGAGGGGCGTGTGCTTTGAGAAACGCAGCATACATGTTCTTTCTAGCACAAAAACGCGCCGCGTGCTGTGATATAAGTCACAATTTGAAGTGAAGCTACAGCCCCTGCCAGCGCCGCACCTCGTCCAGGCGCGGGGTGATGTCCGGCTCCGGATGGGGGGACGCGTCGCCGCCACCCGGCGCGGACTCGGAGCCGGTCAGCGCGGCGAAGACGGCCGTCGCCCCGTCGGCGACGTTCTGCGGGTCGTAGCCGCCCTCCAGCACGAAGACGATCTTCCCTCCGCAGTGTTCCTGCGCCAGCCCGACCAGGCGTTGGGCAAGGACGAAGAATCCCGCGCTGGTGAGTCCCAGGCTGGTCAGCGGATCGTTCCAGTGCGAGTCGAATCCGGCTGAGACGAAGATCATCTGCGGACGGAAACGCGCCGCCAGCGGCGTGATGACGGCCTCGGCGATCCGCCGGAAAGCCGCGTCGCCGCTGAAGGCCGGCAGCGGCACGTTGACAATGCGTCCTTTGGCGTGCGGGACGTCTTCGATCCGCCCGGAGCCTGGGTAGATGCCCTCCTGGTGTGTCGAGAGATAGGCCACGCGTTCATCGTCCCGGAAGGCGGCCTGTGTGCCGTTGCCGTGATGGGCGTCGAAATCCACGATCAGGGCGCGTTCCAACCCGCGGGCCAGCGCGTCTTTGGCGGCCACGGCCGCGTTGTTGAACAGGCAGAAGCCCATCGCGCGGCCCGGCTCGGCGTGATGCCCCGGCGGGCGGACGAGGGCGAATCCGTTCGGGGCCGCGCCCTCCCAAACAAGGCGGGAGCAGGCTAACGTCCCGCCTGATGCGAGCAGGGCGTCGTCGAAAGATGTCCGGGTGACGTACGTGGGGGCGTGGTCGATGATGCCCGGCCCTTGCCGGCAGGCGGCCTCCAGGCCTGTGATCATGCGCGGCGTGTGTACGCGGCTGATTTCGTCCAGGCGGGCCGGAGCCGCCTCCAGGCGTTCGATATCCGTCCGCCTGCTGAGGCAGGCTTCCAGTCGGGCGAAACGCTGCGGCGATTCGGGGTGCCCGGCATAGGCATGTGTCGGCGAGGAGACCAGCGTGTAAACGGTCTTCATGTTTCCATTATACAAGAATTGTGCGGCGCAGATGTAAAAAAAACGATCACCAGACGTGAAACGTCTGGTGATCTAGGGGGGGAGGGACACCACCGTGGGCTAACATGGGGGGAGCACGCTGGCCCGTTTTGTCGGTGGTAGACACCTAAATACCAATAAAAGGGAGGGCAGGTGTCGTTGTGTATAATATACACCAAAATTATCCCATTTACCTTAAAATAAGATTAGAGTTATCCGCTTTCTCCTATTTCGTCGCCAAAAATTTTCATCCATTCGTCCACTTCTTCGGGGGAAAGCGTGCTTTCCTCCGCCGGGTTCTCCAAGTTGGCGAGACGGGCCTGCGTCACCTGGCGGGCGAACGCATCGGACGAGACGCAGGCTGCGCGTGCCGCCCTCGCATTGGCCTGTACCGCCCTGTCGGACGAGACCACCGTCCAGTTGCGCGCGGCATTGCCCAGCTTCTGCAATCGTGAACGGATGGCGTCATCGGCGGTGCGGCCCTGGCGGACGAAGTACGCGGTCACCGCGCCGAATTTGCGCGCGCCGTTTTGTCCGGGCGGCGCGCCGTCGAAATAGACGTCCACCCGCTTCCGTTGCAGCCTGCAAAATTCCCGCAAGATTGCCACCAACTGCATCTCGTCGTCCAGCGAGTGCAGGCTCAGGCCAATTTTGGGGATCAGGTTGTGACCGTCGATCAGATAAGGCATGGCGCAATTATACAGCAGGGCGGCCGTCAGGCCGCCCCGTTGGCGTTACGCCGCGGCAACTTCCTTGGTCGTGATCTCGAACTGCGGTGGATTCTCGAAATGCTTCTTTACCGCGCACAATTCCGCCGAGCGCACCAGCGACGGGCGGTACTTCTCCGGAAAATCCGGCGGAACCTGGATCTCCAGTTCGAACTTGCCGACCAGTCCCGTTTTGGGGTTGCTGTGCATGCGCTGGATGATGCGGATACCTTCGGCGGACAGACCGCGCTGACGGCAGAAGCCCAGCACGTAAATCCCGGCGCAGGTGCCGAGCGAAGCCAGGAAAATGGCAAACGGCGTCGGCGCGGAGCCTTCTCCGCCGCCCATCGGCGGCTGGTCGGTCTTGACGGTATACGGGCCGAAGTGCGCGTCTACGCGCGCGCCGCCGGGAAAATCAATGATCATTTCCATGATGGTAATCTCCTGAGTTGGATTCGTTACACGTACTTTCTTTAAGATGACGCGGGGTGAAAAAAGTTGCATGTTGTGCTTTATAATGCTGTTATCGTTCCCGCCCAGACAGGCAGACAGGAGACACCATGCCAAACAAAAAACCAAGCAAAATCACGATTCCCCCCGACGGCGGGGGCATACGCGGCCTTGTCATGCGCATAAAACTGGTCTCGCGCCTGATGAGCGACCCGCGCGTCAATCCGCTGCTCAAACTGCTCCCGCTGGCCTCGCTGGCCTACCTGATCTGGCCGATAGACCTGGCGCCGGGCATCGCGCTGCCCGTCATTGGCGCGCTGGACGATGCTGCCGTGCTGTGGCTCGGCGTCTATCTGTTCCTCGAATTCTGTCCGCCCGACATCGTCCAGGAGCACGTCAGGCGGTTGACCAGCAACGTGGACATCGTGGATGACGCGAACGAAGACGTGGTGGACGCCGAAGTGGTCGAAATGCCCGATGACAGGGATTAGATACGGAAATGGCATGAAGACGTTTGTGTTCCTGCTGTCCGTTCTGTTTTTCTCCGCCTGTGCGCCCGCACCGGCAGTCGAGACGGTTCGACCGCCGACCCAGCCTGCTCCCGTTGTCGTGACCGAACCCTCGCCTCCGACGGTCGCCGTTCCCTCCGCTTCCCCGATAGCGCCTCCGGAGTCCGTGAGCGAATTCCCCGATCCGCAGGGTTACCAGTGGGTCGTCGTCGCGGATGGGTTGGAGCAGCCGCTGGACGTCCAGCACGCAGGCGATGGCTCCGGGCGGCTGTTCGTGGTCGAGCAGGAGGGGCGCATCCGCATTATCCAGAATGGCCGGTTGTTGGAGACGCCGTTCCTCGACGTCCGCAAACGGGTTGGCAGCCGCAAGGCGGAACAGGGTTTGCTGGGGCTGGCCTTTCATCCGCGTTACGCCGAAAACGGTTTGTTCTTCGTCAATTACACCGATCGCGATGGGAACACCGTCGTTGCCCGCTTTCACGTTTCCGCCGACCCGAACCAGGCCGATCCGGCGAGCGAAACCGCCCTGTTGCATGTTGAGCAGCCCTACAGCAACCACAACGGCGGCGGCTTGGTCTTCGGCCCGGACGGCTATCTCTACATCGGCCTGGGCGACGGCGGCTCCGGCGGCGATCCGCACGGCAATGGCCAGTCGTTGGATACGATGCTCGGCAAGATGCTGCGCATTGACGTGGACGGCGGCGAGTTATATGCTGTCCCGGCGGACAATCCGTTTGTCTCTGGCGGCGGCCTGCCGGAAATCTGGGCTTACGGTCTGCGAAATCCCTGGCGCTATACCTTCGACGCGGCAACCGGCGACCTGTATATTGGCGACGTGGGACAGGAGTTGTGGGAGGAGATCGACTACCTGCCCGCAGGCACGCCCGGCGGGGTGAATTTTGGCTGGAATTATATGGAAGGAACGCATGTCT
This sequence comes from Chloroflexota bacterium, assembly GCA_013152325.1. Taxonomy (GTDB): domain Bacteria; phylum Chloroflexota; class Anaerolineae; order Anaerolineales; family Villigracilaceae; genus Desulfolinea. The sequence goes on along the minus strand of JAADGN010000143.1, from coordinate 19,485 downwards.
ATGCCGGGCAGCCTCCGGCGGGGATGGCGCTGGTCGCGCCGGTGATGGAGTACGGCCACGAGCAGGGGTGCTCGGTGACGGGCGGCGTGGTCTATCGCGGCGCGGATTTGCCGGAATGGCAGGGCGTGTACCTGTATGCTGACTTTTGCAGCAGGAAGATCTGGGGGCTGCTGCCTGTCGGCGGTGTGTGGCAGGCCCGCCTGCTGTTCGAGACGCGGTTCACCATTGCCGCTTTTGGACAGGATGAGCGTGGCGAGGTCTACCTGGCGGATTATGGCGGCGCGATTTATCGTTTGGACAAACGTTAAACCTGGTTGGTGAGTATTGTCTTGCTGTAAATGCGCACTTCGTCACCCCGTTTTGTGACTCCTGTCACTGGTCGAATTGTCAGACATATCCTACACTAAAACTAAAGCGGGCGCATTCCTCCTTTGGCCTGCTTTGAAAAATACTCTCTCCTCCCTCTGAGCTGGTCTGACAAATCCCGCGAACGGCGCGGGATTTGTCCAATTAACGGGGGATCAGGTGGACCGCGCTGGCTTTGAACGAGGCCTGGACGGTCCGTCCCTCGGCCAGGCCCATCTCGCGGGCGGAAGCCCGGGTGACCAGCGCTGTCAGCGGGAAGCTGCAATCGAGCGTGACCCGCATCAGCGCGCCCTGTGGGACGATCTGCCGGATAACCCCTGACAGGCAGTTGCGGGCGCTGGAACCGGGCGTCCGCTTTTTGCTGTGCAGGGTGACATCTTCGGGCCGGACGCAGAACAGCACCTCCCGGCCGACATCCAGTTCCCTGACGGCTTCCAGTTCCTGATCCTTGACCTGCACCAGCACCATCCCGGACCCGGACCTGCTGACCGTACCCGGGACGACCGTCTCCACCCCGACGAAAGCGGCCACGTCCGCGTCGGCGGGCGCGGCGAAGATGTCTTCGGGCGCGGCGATCTGCCGTACCTGGCCGTCGATCAGCACGGTCATGCGGTCGCCCAGTTGCAGGGCTTCATCCAGGTCGTGGGTGATGAAAACCGTGGTGATGCCGGTCTCGGCCAGCAGGGATTGCAGGTCGCCGATCAGGTGGGCGCGGGTGGGCGCGTCCAGGGCGCTGAAGGGTTCGTCGAGCAGCAGCAGGTCGGGCGTCACGGCCAGGGCGCGGGCCAGGCTGACGCGCTGGGCCTCGCCGCCGGAGAGTTTGCGCGGTCCGCGCCGGCTGAGATGGGCAATGTCCAGCCGCTCCAGCCACTGCGGCACGATGCGCCGGACGTCCGCCTCCGCCGCGCCGCGGAAGCGCAGCCCGGCGGCCACATTGTCGAATACGCTGATGTCCTGCAGGAGCGGGGCCTGCATCACCAGTCCGATCCGGCGGCGGTAGGACAGGTTGCGGCCGAAATCGAGCGGCGCGCCGTCGAACCAGACCTGCCCGGCCTCGGGACGCAGCAGCCCGGCCAGGGTCAGCAGCAGGGTGCTTTTGCCCGCCCCGTTCGGCCCGACGACCGTCAGCACCTCGCCGCGCCGGACATCCAGCCGGGGGACGGACAGGATGTCTTTGACGTGCAGGTCTTCCACACGCAGGATCGGGGTCATGTCCGCCCCTCCCGCTGCTGGATCCAGGTCAGGCCGAGGTTGACCAGCAGCGCCAGGGCCAGCAGCAGGATGCTGAGCGCGATGGCGATGTCGAAGTTGCCTTTGCCGGTCTCGAGCACGATGGCGGTCGTCAGCACGCGGGTCTGGCCGCGGATGTTGCCGCCGACCATCATCGAAGCGCCCACCTCCGAAATGACCGAGCCGAAGCCGGCCATCAGCGCCGCCAGCAGCGGCAGGCGGGCTTCACGCCACAGGGCCAGCGTGACCTGCCAGCGCGACGCGCCCAGCCCGCGCAGCTGCAATGCCAGACGCGGGTCGAGGGCCTGCAGGGCGGCGGCGGTCAGGCCGGTCACGACCGGGGCGGCGATGATGGTCTGGGCGGTGACGATGGCCGCCGGGGTGTAGATCAGCCGCAAACTGCCGAGCGGACCGCTGCGCCACAAGGTCAGCGAGACGACCAGCCCGACCACGACCGGCGGCAGGGCCATGCCGGTGTTGACCAGGCTGAGCAGCAGTTTCCGTCCGCGGAAATGGCCCAGCGCCAGCCATGTGCCCAGCGGCAGGCCGAGCAGCAGACTGATGCCGGTCGCCAGGCCGGAGACTTGCAGGGAGAGGACGGTGATCTGGAAGATTTCGGGGTTCATCGGCTGTCAGGACATTCGCGGGGGCGGCTGACCAATCGCTCCTGCGAATGCGAGGGGGTCGGATTATTCGGCGTCGGGGAAAAAGAGCGGTTGGCCGTACTCGTCCACGCCGAAGGTGCTGATGATCCCCTGGGTTGACGGCGCGACCAGGAAGTTGGCAAAGGCCAGGGCGCCTTTGTAATTGACCTCCGGCCATTTTTCGGGGTTGATCGTGATGACGTGGTAAATGTTCATGAAGACCTCGTCGCCTTCGACCATGATATCGAGCGCAACCTTGTCTTGATAGGCCAGGTAGGTGGCGCGGTCTGTCAGGGTGTAGGCCGATTTTTCGGAGGCGACCAGCAGGGTCGCGCCCATGCCCTGCCCGCTTTCGATATAGCCGTCCCAGGCGGGCGTCACCCCGACGCTTTCCCAGATGGCGCGCTCCTTTTTGTCGGTGCCGGAATCGTCGCCGCGTGAGACGAAGGGCGCGGATGACTCGGCGATCCGGATAAAGGCTGCGGAGGCGCTCGTCATTCCACGCAGGTTGGCGGGATCGGACGCGGGGCCGACGATCACGAAGTCGTTGTGCATGACCAGGAACCGGTCCAGACCGGACCCGGACTCCATGACCGCCATTTCGGCGTCCGGCGCGTGGACGAGCAGGACGTCGGCGTCCCCGTTCTCGCCCATCGACAGGGCCTTGCCGGTCCCGACGGCGATGGTCTTGACCGTGTACCCGTTCTCGGTTTCAAAGATCGGGATGAGGACGTCCAGCAGACCTGAATCCTGGGTGCTGGTCGTGGTCGCCAGGATGATGACGTTGTCTTCTATCAGATTGCCGCAAGCGGTCAGCAGCAGGGGAAAGATCAATAGCAGGGTCAGTATACGTTTCATGGGAACTCCTATAGTGTGATCGTCGTACCGCTGAGCGCGGTGTTGTAGCCTGTCAGGGCTTGTGCGCTTTGCCGGAATGCCGCGCTGGTCAGATGGTCCAGCAGGGGAGCGAGGGTGTTGACCAAGTCTTCGGGAAGAACAAGGTCATACCGTTCCTCGAACAGGGGCTGGAAGTGCAATTGCTGCTGCGCTGCGGCGGCCTGCAAACCGAGGGCTACGTCGGCCTGGTTGCCGGCCACTAATTCCGCAGCGGCTGTGTGGGTGGCCACCACCTGATCGTACCCGTTGATGTGGGTCCCCGAAACCCCTAATTGCCCGAGTTCCGCATCCAGCCACAGCCGGGTTCCCGAACCGGGGTTGCGGTTCGCCAGCCGGATATCCGTTCGAAGCAACTCCTGGATCGAACGGATATTCTTCGGGTTGCCCGGCGCGGTCATCAGTCCCTGTACACGGTGGGCCACGGTGATCAGGCGTACTGCGCGGTCGGGGAAGAAGCGCTGTACAAAGGGAGTGTTGTATTCTCCGCTGGTATCCAACAGGTGAATGCCGCTCAAGTGACAGATTCCCTGGCGGAGATTCACCAACCCGTCCAGCGAACCGATTGGATGGATGAGGACGTCCATGTACGGCGCCACAGCCTCCGCGAGGGCTTCGACGGCCATGTCGTGACTGCCGGAGAACACCAGGGTTGGGCGGTCGCTTTCCGGCAGGATCAATTCCTGCAGCAGCAAAGCCGCGGATTTTGCCCGATAGTATTTTTCGGTGACCGTGCCTTTCGTGCGGATCTCGGCCAATTCGATCAAGCCTGCCTCTTCGAGTTTGCGGACGTGATGACGGACCCAGGCCGGAGACTGACCGAGCTTACCGGCCAACTGCGTCAGCGTGGCGGGGGCGCCCATTAAAAGACGCAGCACCTGCATCCGACGCGGGTCGGCCAGCAATTTGATCTGTTCGAAGGTATGCAGACGTCTGATTCTTTTCATCGCGGTTAAGAAAAAACTTAATTGCTGCGAGTGTAGCACAGCCTCCTCCTTGATGTCAAGCCGGAGACAAAATTGACAGTCCCTGTCCGATATGGTAAACTCGCGCCCAACAAGTTAGGATAGAATCACACTCATCCAGAGAGGCAGAGGGACCGGCCCTGTGACGCCTCGGCAACCTTCCAGTGAACGGTCATCAGCAATCGGTGGTCAGGTACAACCGACAGCCGATCACTGAGAAAGGTGCCAACTCCGGCAGACGAATTGTCTGGAAGATGAGAGATGACATGCATGAACGTGGCGCCTCTCTATTTCAGAGAGGCGTTTTTTGCGAGAAGTATCCGCCGGGGATAAATCCCCTGCTCAGTACATGGAAGCCCTGCGGGCAGCCCGCGCCGAAGAAAATATGGAAAACGACCATGACTTATTGGCGACTCCACTACCACATCATTTGGGCAACTCTGGATCGTCAGCCGGTGTTGACGGCTGAGCGAGAAAAGGTCTTGTATGGTGTGCTATATGGCAAGGCCAAAGAACTGGGCCTAAAAATTCACGCCGCGGGGAATGTGGACGATCATGTTCATGTCGTCGTCTCTATCCCGCCAAAATTGTCTGTAGCCGACTGTGTCCGTCACCTGAAAGGGGCAAGCGCGTATGCCATCAACAAAATGGATGAGCGCGAAGGCCAATTCAAATGGCAGGCTGGTTACGGTGCCTTGAGTGTCAGCGAGCGAAATTTGGAGAGAGCGGTGGCTTATGCTGCCAATCAAAAAGAACATCATCGTGAAGAAACGATGGTTGCGGTTTATGAGAGAATAGATGGTGAATGAGAACAATCCGTATCCGCCGGGGATAAATCCCCTGCTCAGTACATGGAAGCCCTGCGGGCTGAACGGCCGAGTCCGCTTCAGCGGACTTCCATGAGTTGAGGCAGGGCTTTAGCCCGCACCGTACTTATCCAAAGTTATTTATGGAGATTACATGACCCGCAAATACACCAACCGCTCGTACCTCGACGCCCTCGACGAACGTGTTCTCATTTTCGACGGCGCCATGGGCACCAGCCTCCAAGACCAAAACCTGACCGCCGAACATTTTGGCGGTGAGCAATATAACGGCTGCAACGATTACCTGGTCATCTCGCATCCCGAAGCCGTGGAAAATGTCCATCGCTCCTTCCTCGAAGTCGGCGTGGACGTGCTCGAGACCGACACCTTTCGCTCCAACCGACTGACGCTGGGCGAATACGGCCTGCAGGACCGGGTGATCGAGATCAACCGGGCGGCCGCTGCGCTGGCGCGCAAACTGGCCGATGAGTTCAGCACGCCCGGGCAGCCGCGCTTCGTCGCCGGCTCTATCGGCCCGACCGGCAAGCTGCCCTCCGCCGCCGACCCCGATCTCTCGGATGTCGACTTCGACGAACTCGCCGACATCTTCCGTGAGCAGGCCGCCGGTCTTCTCGAGGGCGGCGTGGACGTGCTGCTCCTCGAAACCTCCCAAGACATCCTTGAAGTCAAGGCCGCCATTACCGGCATCCAAAAAGCCTTTGAAGAGACCGGCGTCTACCTGCCGATCCAGGCCCAGGTCACGCTCGATACGACCGGACGGATGCTCTTCGGAACCGACATCGCCGCCGCGCTGACCATTCTGGAAGGGCTGCCGATCGACGTCATTGGGCTGAACTGTTCGACCGGCCCCGAACACATGCGCCAGCCGATCGAGTTCCTGGGCGAGCACGCTCCCCTTCCGGTCTCCTGCATCCCGAACGCCGGGCTGCCGCTCAACGTGGACGGCGAAGCCGTCTACCCCCTCGAGCCGGAACCCTTCGCCGAAGCCCTGGCCGAATTCGTGGAAAAGTACGACATCAGCGTGGTCGGCGGCTGCTGCGGCACGACCCCCGCGCATCTTGCAAAACTGGTGGAGAAAATTCACGGGAAGAAACGCCCGCCGCGCCCGGTTCTGGATATCCCCCGGCTGGCTTCCGGCATTCGCGCCTTCACCATGCACCAGGAGCCGCCGCCGCTGCTGATCGGCGAGCGCTGCAATGCCCAGGGCAGCCGCAAATTCAAACGTCTGCTGCTGGCCGAAGACTGGGACGCGATCCTCGAAGTCGCCCGTCATCAGGTGGACAACGGCGCGCACGCGCTCGATATTTCCGTGGCTGTCACCGAGCGGCAGGACGAAGCTGAACTGATGCGCCTGGTGGTGCGCAAACTGGTCACGGCGGGCATTGACGTACCGCTGGTCTTTGACACGACCGACCCGGACGTGATGGAAGTCGGACTCAAGGCCGCACCGGGACGATGCCTGCTCAATTCCACGCACCTTGAGAGCGGGCGCGAGAAAGCTGACCATGTCTTTGCGTTGGCGAAGAAGTACAACGCGGCTGTGCTGGTGCTGACGATTGATGAAAAGGGAATGGCGAAGACCGCCGCGCGCAAGGTGGAGATCGCCAAACGTCTGCGCGACATGGCGGTGGATGAACACGGCCTGCAAGCCGGGGATCTGGTTTTCGACGCGCTGACGTTCACCCTCGCGACAGGCGAGGCCGAGTACGTTGATTCGGCAAAGGAAACTTTGGATGGCATCAAGCGCATCAAGGCCGGGCTGCCGGGCGTCTTCACCTCGCTGGGAGTGAGCAACGTCTCGTTTGGACTGAGCAAGGCTGCCCGGCCGGTGCTCAACAGCGTTTTCCTGTATCACTGCGTTCAGGCCGGCCTGGATATGGCAATTGTCAATCCGGCGCAGATCACGCCCTACGCCGAAATCCCTGAAAACGAGCGCGAACTGGCCGAAGACCTGATCTTCAACCGCCGCCCGGACGCGCTGGAACGTGTCATTCAATATTTCGATGGCCGCGATGCAACGGCTTCGACGCATCAGGTCGATCCCACTGCCGGCATGACCGTCGAAGAGCGCCTGCACTGGCGTATTGTGCATCGTCAGCCTGCACAGGTTGGGGATTCGTCGAGCGTGGAGGATGATGTTGATGAGGTCATTCTCGGTTTGGCCCCTCGTCCTGACCTTTCTCCCCCTGGGGGAAGGGGGGGGAATGAGGGCACAAAACACGCCGCCGCCATTTACACCCTCAACAATGTCCTGCTCCCCGCCATGAAAGAAGTCGGCGAAAAATTCGGCGCGGGTGAGCTGATCCTGCCCTTCGTGCTGCAATCCGCCGAGGTGATGAAGAAGGCCGTCGCCCACCTGGAACAGTATTTGGAACGCGAGGAGGGCACCAGCAAGGGACGCCTGGTGCTGGCCACCGTCTACGGCGACGTACATGATATCGGCAAGAACCTGGTCAAGACCATCTTGAGCAATAATGGCTACGAGGTGATCGACCTCGGCAAACAAGTTCCCGCGGAGACCATCATCAACGCGGCGGTCGAGCAGGATGCCGACGCGATTGGCCTGAGCGCGCTGCTGGTCAGCACCAGCAAGCAAATGCCGCTTATCGTCAATGAACTGCACCGCCGCGGCCTGAACTTCCCTGTGCTGGTGGGCGGAGCGGCCATCAACCGTCGTTTTGGCCGCCGCATGCTTTTCACGGAGGATGGTCAGCATTATGCGCCGGGTGTCTTTTATTGCAAGGATGCGTTTGAAGGGCTGGAGACGATGGAAGCGTTGACCGATCCGGAAAAGCGTTTGCCTCTCCTGGAGAGTGTTCTCTCGGAAGCCACACGGGAGGCCAAACGCTCGAACGCTAAAACGTCGAAACGCCCCAAAGGTTTGCGTTCGAATATTGTCCCCGCGCCGATCAAACTCCCGGATCAGTGGGGCCCGCGTCTCGTCAGGGAAATGCCCCTGGAGATCGTCTTCCAGCACCTCTACAAAAAGGAACTTTTCCGCCTTTCGTGGGGAGCCAAGAACACCCATGGCGAAGAGTGGGAGAAAATGCAGGCCGAATTCGAAAAACGCCTGGCGCGCATGCAGAAGGAGGCCCTGCGAGATGGTTGGCTCAAACCCCAGGGTGTGTACGGATTCTGGCCCTGCCAATCCGACGGGAATGAGCTTGTCGTCTATAATCCTGAGACCATCGCTGATTCTCCCGAACCGCTGGCCCGTTTTTCCTTCCCCCGCCAGCCCTCCGGCGACAACCTGTGTTTGGCAGACTACTTTGCCCCCGTCGGCTCGGGGCAGATGGACGTGGTCGCTTTTCAGGTGGTGACGGTGGGGCAGCAGGCCACAGAGAAATTTGATGCGCTCCAGGCGAAGGGCGATTACTCCGAAGCCTACTTCGTGCACGGACTGGCCGTCCAGACCGCCGAAGCGACCGCCGAATACCTGCACCGTCACATCTGCCGCGAACTGGGTATCCCTGCAGGGCAGGGAAAACGTTACTCGTGGGGCTATCCGGCCATCCCTGAGTTGAAAGACCATCGCATCGTCTTCGATTTGCTCCCCGCCGAAAGTGAATTGGGTATGTCCCTGACGGCAGCTTACCAGTTCGTCCCCGAACAATCTACCGCCGCGATCGTGGTGCATCATCCACAGGCCAAATACTTTAGCGTGGGCGAGAGTCGCGTGGAGCAGTTGATGAAAGGATAATTTCGATGTATCGAAAGTTGTTGAAAGCCAAAATCCATCGGGCTGTCGTCACGGATGCGGACCTGCACTATGAGGGCAGCCTTACCGTGGACGCGGCGCTTTTGGATGCCGCAGGCATCCGCGAATTCGAGTTGGTGCAGGTCGTTGACGTGGAGAACGGCGCCCGTTTGGAGACGTATACGATTGCCGGGCCGGCCGGATCGGGCGTGATCCGGGCGAACGGCGCGGCGGCGCGGCTGCTCAATCCGGGCGACCATGTCATCATCATGACCTACGCCCTCGTTCCCGAACCGCTGCCGGAAGCGTGGTCGCCGACGATTGTCCTGCTGGATGACGCCAACCGCATTCGTGAAATCCGAGGGGCTGGGGAGAATTCCCATAACTGAGAAATTGGAATTGCTGTAGAATAATGGGTAGAGGATGGCAGTCAGCTTTATTCTCTGCGTTCCGTTTTCTCTGACCAACAACGGGTGACTACCTATGCTTTTGGCGATTGATGTCGGCAACACCAACCTGACCCTCGGCCTGTACGATGGCGAGACGCTTGGTTCGCACTGGCGGCTGGCGACGGACCACGCACGCATGCCCGATGAATACGGCCTGCAATTTCTCGGCTTGCTGCAGCAAGCCAATCGCGGCATGGACTGCCTGACCGGCATCTGCCTGGCTTCGGTCGTCCCGAATCTGACCGAACGCGTTGTCCAGGCCTGCAAGCAATATCTTCACATTGACCCGCTGGTGGTGGACGTGGGCATCAAGACCGGCGTCCGCATCCTCTATGACGATCCGCACGCCGTCGGCGCAGACCGCGTCGCGGACGCGGTCGCGGTGCTGCATCTCTACGGCGGCCCGGCCTGCGTGGTGGACTTCGGCACCGCGACCACCTTCAACGCCATCACTGCTGAAGGCGAATACCTGGGGGGCGCGATCACGGCTGGCATCAATCTGGCCGCGGCAGCCCTCTTCCAACATGCCGCCAAACTGCCGCCGGTGAGCATCGCTCGCCCGCCTTCCGTGATTGGCAGGAATACCGTCCATGCCATGCAATCCGGCCTGTTGTTCGGCTATGTCGCCATGGTCGAAGGGATGGTCTCCCGCTTCCGCGCCGAACTTGGCCCGGAGATGAAGGTTGTCGCGACGGGCGGGTTGGCGGAGGTCATCGCCCGCGAGACAGACGTCGTTCAGGTCATTGCTCCCTGGCTGACCCTCGATGGTCTGCGCATTATCTGGGAACTGAACAGCCGGTAGAGATCGCCGGTTGACGGTCAGCAGCTTGCTCGTTACCCTCCACTCATTTTCCTATGTCCCATTTTTCTAACCGATTCTTTGTCCTTCTCATCGCCGCCCTCCTGCTGACCGGCTGCGCCGCGCCCGTTCCAACGGCGACGCCGACCGTTACGCCTTTCCCTCCGACCAGTACGGCCACCCCCACCCAAACCGCTGCGCCCACCCTGACGCCTGCGCCCTCGTTCACGCCGACCCCGTCCTGGGTCGCGCAGGGACCGGGCATCGTCGAGTGCCCGATTTTGCTATACCACCACATCGCCGAGTCGGAGACGGGCAGCAGGTACTACGTCTCGCCGGAAAATTTCGAAGCCCAGATGCGGGCTTTGCGCGATTGGGGCTACACCTCCATCCCGCTTTCGCTGCTGGTGGCGGCCATCACCGAGGGCGCCGATCTGCCGCCGCGTCCGGTCATCATTACGTTTGACGATGGCGACGTGAGCGTTTATGACAACGCATTTCCGATCATGCAGCGGTATGGTTTCACGGGGGTGTTGTATATTGTCAGCAACCGGCTGGAAGCGGACGGGTTCATGAATGTAGAACAGATCAAAGAGATGACCGCCGCGGGTTGGGAGGTGGGCAGTCACAGCATGAGCCATGCGGACCTGACCAAGAGGGACAACGACGGCCTCTATGCCGAGGTCGTGCAGTCGCGCAAGGACCTCGAAGCGGCGCTTGGTGTTCCAGTGGCTTCTTTTGCCTATCCTTTTGGGAAGCTGAGCGATGCGGCTGTGGACTACGTGCATTTCATAAAGTACGAAGCCGCGGTTGGACTTGGCTATACGGCTGAACAAGGTAAAGGCAACCTGTTCTATTTGCAGCGTCGTCCGGTCGGGTGGGAGTACGACCTGACGCGCTTTGCCGCAGTGTTGCCCTGGACGGGACCGGTTGACGTTACGGAAACGCCGACTCAGCCGACTCAATAGAAACGACTGCTCAGCGGCCGTGTTTTTGGTAGTGCAAATACTTTCGTTGGGAGAGACAAGGAGCTATGGAGGCGTACCATGAAAAAGATTCTATCGATCAGCCTGGGTTCATCTTCGCGTGACCATACCACCGTCCACGAGTTTCTAGGACAAGAATGCGAAATATCGCGTATCGGTTTCAACGCCGATCTGGACAAAGCCGTCGAGGCGTATAGATCCTATGATGGCAAAGTGGACGCCTTCGGCGTCGGTGGTGTGGAGTTCTATCTGGGGGTGGGGGATCGGCGCTATTATTTTCGCGAGGTAAAACGCATTCGTGACGCAATCAAGATCAGCAAAGTGGGGGACGGCAACGGCATTAAAGGATTACTGGTCAAGCGTGCATTTGCTGCGCTGGAAAAACATCTCAACGCCGAAGGCAAGACGCTTAAGGGGATGAAAGCCCTGAAAACCAACGCGGTTGACCGCTATGTGATGGCCGCCGCGCTGGTCGAGGCCGGCTGTGATGCGACGTTTGGCGACTTCATGTTTTCGCTGGGGCTGCCTGTTCCTATTCACAGGTTGTCCACCGTGCGGGCTGTGGCCGCGGTTCTGCTGCCCGTTATTACCCAGATGCCCTTTAAATGGTTTTATCCCCTCGGCTCGGCGCAGGATAAGGCCCCGGAGCCCCGCTGGACGAAATACTACCAGGAATCCGATGTCATTGCCGGAGATTTCGTCTCCATTCGCGCCCATATGCCCGACGACTTGAGCGGCAAGATCATTGTCACCAACACGACCACCGCCAAAAATGTGGAAGAGCTGCGCGAGCGTGGCGTGCACATTTTGGTCACCTCCACGCCGCGGCTGGAAGGGCGTACTTTCGGCACGAATGTGATGGAAGCCACGCTGCTGGCCTTGATGGACAAGCCGCAGTCCGAAGTCACCGAGGCCGACTTCGTTGACCTGATCGAGCGCATCCCGCTGGTGCCGAACATCGAAGTGCTGAATTAGTATCTATCCGAAAATTCTTTTGTAGTAACGGCTTCGCGTAGCACACTTTAGTGTCAGCCGTCAAGCAGCGACTAAAAGTCGCTACTACACATTTTTCGGACAGGTTTTTAGCGCAACCCCGCGAAGATTCGCCGCTTCACAAGGTTCCTGAAAAATAAACATGCGACCCCGTTGGTTGTTTATCCTGCTGTTTTTGTTGACTGCCTTGGCTTGCGCGGGTGGACTGCCTGCCGCTGGAGGGACGGCGCCTTTCCGCCTCGAGCCTGAGCAGGTCAGGGCGTATGTGTTTGAGGTCCCGGCGGATCGCGGTTGGGGGGATACAGGTCTCCTCCTGCGCAGCGAACAGACCTTTCGTGCGGCTTATCTCTCCGGCCAGGCGGCGGATGGCGCAACCGTCCTCGCCGATGCCGCCGGTTCGTCCTACACCTGCGGCCACGAATATTGCTGTGAGCCTCTCCCCGGTGCGCCGCGCGGTGCACTTATCGGGCGTGTGGGCCGTGAAATCTTTTATCTTGGCAACGGCGGCGTATTCGTCTCCCCGGCGAATGGCCCTTTGCAATTGCGCCTGAACGATTGCGACGAAGGTCTCTACGACAATCGCGGCAGTTTGCAAATCATCGTCATCCCATGACCCTGCCCATGCGCGCCGACCCTGGCTACTTTCTTGAACTCCAGACCCAGACCGGCTGGGGGCGGATGCTGGAACGCTTCGCGGCATGGATCGCCCCTCCGCCGGGCTGCCGCGCCCTGGACGTGGGCACCGGCCCAGGGCTGCTCCCCGCGCTCCTGACCCGCGTTGGCTGCCGCGCCCTGGGCGTGGACGCCGCCCCCGGGATGTTCCGCGATGCCCTTCATCGAAATTTGGTCCTCGCCGACGCGTTGTCTTTGCCCTTTCGACCTTCAACTTTCGACCTGATAACCGCCTCCAACCTGCTTTTCCTGCTCCCCGATCCCCCTGCCGCGCTGACCGGGATGACGCGTTTGCTGCGTGAGGGCGGGGAGGTGGCCGTCCTCAACCCATCCGAGCGGATGAGCGTATCCGCCGCGGCTGCCCTGGCCGAGGCGCGCGGTCTGACGGGCTTGGCGCGCGAAACACTGCTCAACTATGCGGCGCGTGCTGAACGTCATCATCGCTGGAGCGAGGATGATTTGCGCGCACTCTTTACCGCCGCCGGCCTGCATCTCACAGGGAGCGTGACCAGGATGGGACCGGGGCTGGTACGTTTTGCCAAAGGAAAAAAGTAACGCAGCCTGAGTTGTGAATAAAAACGAAAAGTGTCGCTGCGAGCCCGAATGTGCGAAGCAATCTCCCGGGCTGCCTTGGGGACTGCTTCGCCGCGGAAAACGCGCTTCGCAGTGACACTTTTGGAATCCCTTGACGTTTCTCCCTTTTTGCTTATAATTGAAAACGATTTTCATTATCGTTTACCGAGGTGAGATATGGCTGAGAGTCAAGATTGGCTCACCCAACTCAAAGCCCACGGGTACCGGCTGACCGGCGCGCGGCGTGCTGTGGTGCAGGTCGTTGCCTCCAGTGCGCGCGCCCTGACGCCGGTCGAAGTCTATGACGCGGCGCGGACGGCCTATCCTGCCTTGGGATTGGTTACCGTCTACCGCACGCTCGAAAAACTGGAGGAACTCGGCTTGATCCAGCGCGTCCATCAGGAGCAGGGCTGCAATGCCTATCTTCCCCATGCGCAGGGACATCAGCACCTGCTCATTTGTCAGCGCTGTGGACGGGCGGTCTATTTTGACGGCGACGACCTGACCGCGCTCTTTGCGCGGGTTGGCGACGAACATGGTTTTGTCGTTCGGGAACATTGGCTGCAATTGTTCGGCCTATGCGCCAAGTGTCAACCAGAGGTGAATCGTGACGTTTCGTAGGTATGCAACAGTTTTATTTTTGATCCCGCTCTTGATGACGGCTTTGACGGGTTGTGCTCCCTCGTCCGCGGAGACCGACGATGGCAGGCTGCGCGTGGTCGCAACGACGACCATCGTCGGCGACGTGGTGCGTCAGGTGGCAGGCGATCTTGTGGACCTGACAGTGCTGCTGCCTGTTGGCACGGACCCGCATACCTTTGACCCCCGTCCGCAGGATGTGGCTGCCGTGGCGGATGCGCAAGTCATCTTTGCCAGCGGTCTGGGTCTGGAGGAGTTTCTGGAGCCGCTGCTGGATAATGCCGGCAGCCAGGCGCTCGTTGTCCGGGTTTCGGATGGGGTCACGGCGCGGGGATTGACGGGAATGGCCGGGGGCGAAGGGCAGGCCCATGAAACGGGAGCCGACCCGCATGTCTGGATGGACCCGAACAACGTCCTCGTCTGGACGGAGAACGTCGCCCAGGCGTTGAGCGCGGCGGATCCCGCCCACGCCGGGCAGTATGCGGCCAACGCGGCCGCGTATGAGTCCCAATTGCAGGAACTGGACTCCTGGATTCGAGAACAGGTGGCGCAAATCCCTGCCGAGAATCGCAAACTGGTCACCGATCACATGGTCTTTGGCTACTTCGCCGAGCGGTACGGGTTTGAGCAGGTCGGCGCGATCATCCCCGGCTTCAGCACCGGCTCGACGCCCTCCGCGCAGGAACTGGCCGCCATCGAGGATGCCATCCGGGAATACGGCGTCAGGGCTGTGCTGACGGGCAAGACGGTTAATCCTGCGCTGGCGGAGCGGGTGGCCGAGGATACGGGCGTGAAACTGGTGCCGATCTATACCGGCTCACTGAGCGCGGCGGACGGCCCGGCGGACACGTACCTGAACTTTATGGACTACAATGTTTCGGCGATTGTCGAGGCGTTGAAATAGGGATTTGTGCAGCGAAAGAACGAACAATGAGTTCATCTTCATCCAAACACAGCACTTACGGGAGTGCGGTTCACGCCGAGGGCGCTCCGGTACTGGACGTTTCCCATTTGAGCGCGGGCTATGATGGCCACCTGGCGTTGGACGACGTGACGTTCCACCTGCACACGGGCGAGCGGGTGGCCGTGATTGGACCGAATGGGGCCGGGAAGAGCACCCTGTTCAAGGTCATTGCGGGTATCCTGGTGCCGTTGAGCGGACAGGTGAACATCGCGGGCGACCGGCCCAGCGGACATATCTGTATCGCCTACGTGCCCCAGCGCAGCCAGGTGGACTGGTCTTTCCCGGTCAGTGTAGCCGACGTGGTCATGATGGGGCGTGTTGGCAAGCTGGGGCCGCTGCGCTGGCCCAAGGCGCAAGACTGGAATATCGTCCGGCGGAGCCTGGAGGTGGTCGGCATGGCCGACCTGTCGCAGCGGCAGATCAGTGAACTCTCCGGCGGCCAACAACAGCGCATGTTCATCGCCCGTGCGCTGGCCCAAGAGGCTCATCTCGTGCTGATGGACGAACCGCTGACCGGCCTGGATGTCCCTTCGCAGAAGGATATTTTTCGCATCCTGGATGATTTGCGCCAGGAGCGGGTGACGGTGATGGTCGCCACGCATGACCTGGGTCAGGCCGCCGAGCATTTTGACCGCGTCATGCTGCTCAACCGGCGCTTGCTCGGCTTCGGCGCGCCGGAGCAGGTTTTCGAGCCGGAGATTCTGATGCACGCGTATGGCAGCCATCTGCATTTTGTCGAGGGGGAACAGGGCATCATTGCCGTGGGGGATACCTGTTGTGGCGAAGGAGATGGCGCCGATGAGTAGCCTGGCAGATTTTCTTTTGCAGCCGCTTTCGTACGCCTTCATGGTGCGCGGCCTGATCGCGGCTTTGCTGGTTGGCATTGTCTGCGCCACGGTTGGGACGTATATCGTGCTGCGCGGCATGGCTTTTTTTGGCGATGCGCTGGCGCATGCCGTCCTGCCGGGTGTGGCGCTGGGCTATCTGGTGGGGGGCGGTGCGGCGCGCGGCGATCTTTTCTGGTGGAGCCTGGGGACGGCCATCCTGGCCTCGTTGGGCATTGGGGCCATCGGCAAGAGCGGCAAGGTCAAGGAAGATACGGCCATTGGCATTGTTTTTGCCGGGATGTTTGCGCTGGGCATCGCCTTGATCTCGACTGTACGCAGTTACTCGGTGGACCTGACGCACTTCCTCTTTGGGGACGTGCTGGGCGTCTCGACCAGCGACCTGTGGCTGACCGGCATCTTCACCGCGCTGGTGCTGCTCACCATTTTGACCTTTTACAAGGAATTCCTGGTGCTCTCCTTCGACCCGATCCTGGCCTCCACGCTGCGCCTGCCCGGAAACCTGCTGCACTACCTGCTGCTGGTGCTGATCGCGATCACGATCGCGGTCTCGATGCAGACGGTTGGCGTGGCGCTGATGGTCGCCATGCTGGTCACGCCGGCTGCGACGGCCTACCTGTTGACCAAACGTCTGCCGATCATGATGGCGTTGGCCGCGTCGATCGCGTCTTTTTCGGGCGTGGTGGGGTTGTATCTCTCGTACTATCTGGGCATTGCCTCCGGCGCCGCCATCGTGCTGATTGCCACGGCGGTCTTTGGGCTGGTGTGGGGAGGAAAGATGCTGCGGCAGCGTGTGAGACAATGACCCCGGCCTCCCGCAGGTTCCAAACATGCGGGAGATTGTTTTTGCGGGTAAAATTCAGCGTATGAAGCGTATCATCGTTTTTGCCATCCTGTTGTTGACGCTTTTGTCTGGTTGTTCGTCTCCAGCGCCCGGTGAGACGCCAACTCCTGCGCCGGACCTTCCTTCTCCTACGGAAGGCAGTGCCGGGGGTGATGGCATCCCCGCTCGGACTGCAACGCCCGTTCCGGCTCCTTCTCCCACCCTCGTCCCTCTGGAGCGCGCCCAATATACCCTCACCGTGACCCTTGACTATGCCCGCAAATTCGTGGATGTGGAGCAGACCATTCGCTATCCCAACCACAGCGGCGAGGCGCTGAATGACCTTGTTCTGGCGGTCGAGCCGAACCTGTGGGTAAATTGTTTCTCGCTGTCTGAACTGGAAATCGATGATACGCCCGTCGGCGCGTACACGCTGGACAGCCAGCGGCTGACGGTCGACTTGCCCCAACCGCTCCCGGCCGGTGCGACGCTGACCCTCGCGCTGAAATACAGCCTGTCCCTGCCTGAGATCGCGCCCACCGACCCCAACCTCCAGCGGCCGCGCATCTTTGGATACAGCACTCGCCAGATCAACCTGACGAATTGGTATCCGTTCATCGTCCCGTATGAAGCGGGGGCGGGCTGGATATTGCACGATCCCTGGTATTACGGCGAGCACCTGGTCTACGAGGCCGCGGATTACGAGGTCAACCTGCGCTTTGCCGACCCTGATTCGGCGCCGGTCGTCGCGGCAAGCGGATTCGTCGAATCCAGCGGCGAATGGACGCGCTACACCCTCGAAAAAGGGCGCACCTTTGCTCTTTCGGCCAGCCCGGAGTTCCAGGTCGTCAGCGGGACGGTCGGCGAGGTGACCGTCTTCAGTTATTATCTGCCTCTAAACGAAAAACCTGCCCGGGCCGTGCTGCAGGCCAGCATCCGGGCGGTGCAGGCGTATGAACGGGCTTTTGGGGCCTACCCTCACAAAACGCTCAGCGCGGTGCAGGGCGACTTCAACGATGGCATGGAATACTCGGCCTTTTACTTCCTGCCGCGTGATTTTTACAATCTGTACGACGGCACGCCCCAAAATTACCTGACCTTCGTCGCTGTGCACGAGACGTCCCACCAGTGGTGGTTCGAACAGGTTGCCAACGACCAGGCGCTCGAACCCTGGCTGGACGAGTCGCTGGCGACCTACAGCGAGCACATCTTTTACGAGGAGCTCGACCCGGCGCTGATCCCCTGGTGGTGGGCCTACCGTGTGGATTTCTACCAGCCCGAAGGCTGGGTGGACATCCCGGTCTACGAGGGCGGCGGCTTCCGCCCCTACACGGACGCGGTCTATCTGCGCGGCGCACACTTTTTGGAAGACCTGCGTCAGCGCATCGGCGATGAGGCTTTCTTCGCCTTTTTGCAGGATTATCTCTCCCGGGAAAGCGGACGAATTGCCACACCGGACGATTTTTTCCGTATCCTGCGCCAGCATACCGACGCGGATTTCTCCGACATCGTTGGAACGTATTTCCAGACGCCCCATTGACAGATGCAGCATTCGAATTCACCACGGACGTGTGCCCGCAGGGGCAGCGCGCAGGGAGCACGGAGAAAAAGGAGTTTTCTCCGTGTACTCTCTGTTCTTTGTGGCGTGTTTCTCCTGACCGGATGCGTCGCCCTCGCACCGCCTCCCGCATCGTCCCCGGACCTTGTCCTGGCGACCGCGCCCCCGGCCCTAACTGCCTCCCCGACGCCGTTCCGTCCTCTTCCCTCGACGTGGACTCCGACTGCGGACGGCTCTCCCTCCGCCACACCGACGTTCACCCTCACGCCTGCCGCGACTTCCCCGCCCCCCACGCCGACCGGGACAACGCCCGCTCCGGAGATCCCTGCGCGGCCTCAATACACCCTCACCGCCGTGCTGGACTATGCCGGTCGCAGCCTGTCGGTGGAGGAGACCATTTCCTACCCCAACCGAACCGGCGCAGCGCTGAAAAAGCTGATCCTGGCTGTGGAACCCAATCACTGGACGGATTGTTTCCATTTGGGGGAACTGACCGTGGATGATGTGCAGCCGAAATACAGCCTGGAAGGCCACCGCCTGAAGATCACGCTGCCGCAGGAATTGTCTCCGGGCGGGACGCTGACCATCTCCCTGCGCTACGACCTGGATCTGCCTCCGAAAACCTATGATGATGTCTTCGGCTACGTCGGTTACCAGGTCAACCTGGTGGACTGGTATCCCTTTGTCGTGCCGTATGATGCGGACGAGGGCTGGATCCTGCACGAGCCGAGCGGGCTTGGCGAGCACCTGGTCTATGACGCCGCGGACTTCGACGTCAATATCCGTGTGAAGGACAAAGATGCCGCCCCCGTCATCGCGGCCAGCGCGCCCGGCGAAAAAGACGGCAAGTGGACGAACTATCGTCTCGATGCGGCGCGGACGTTCGTCTTTTCGGCCAGCACGAAATTTCTCGTCGCCACGCAGACCGTCGACTCGGTCACGGTGACGAGTTACTATTTTCCGGACTACGAGGGCGCGGGGAATGCCATCTTGCAGGCGGCCGCGAAAGCCATTTCAATTTACGGCAAGCGTTTTGGCCCTTATCCCTACGCCAGCTTGGGCATTGTCGAGACCCAACTCCCCGATGGCATGGAATACGATGGCCTGATCTTTATGGGCAGCGAGTTTTACGACGAGTACAACGGCACGATCAAGAACAATTTGATATCCATTGGTGTGCACGAGGTCGCGCACCAGTGGTGGTTCGGGTTGGTCGGCAACGACCAGGCGCTGGAACCCTGGCTGGACGAGGCGCTGGCCTTGTACAGCGAGCGCATTTATTACGAATCTACCCAGCCCTACCCGGTGGACTGGTGGTGGCGCTTCCGCGTCAATTGGTTCTCGCCCTCCGGCTGGGTGGATACCACCATCTACGATGGCGGCGGCTTCCGGCCTTACACGAACGCGGTCTATTTGCGCGGCGCGCTGTTCCTGGAAGAGCTGCGCGTCCGTATTGGGGATAAGGCCTTTTTTGCCTTCTTGAAGGATTACGCCGCGACCTATGCCCACCGCCGCGCCACCCGCGCGGATTTCTTCGCCACACTGGACGAGCATACGGACG
>JAADGN010000074.1 GCA_013152325.1 Chloroflexota bacterium | reverse complement strand
TATCTATCCGAAAATTCTTTTGTAGTAACGGCTTCAGCCGTCAAGCAGCGACTAAAAGTCGCTACTACGCATTTTTCGGACAGGTTCTTAGCTCAGACCCTGCCTTTTCCAATGTTAAACCTTCGCCAGGCTGAATTGTTACACATTTCGTTTTACAACCCCAGCATTTCACGGGTCGTACGCAAGACCCGAGGTTGTATCTCGTTCAATTGGCCGGGAATCATGGCCCCAGCCGCTGCCCGGTGACCACCGCCGCCAAAATGTGCCGCCACTTTGGAAACATCAATGTCCTTATCCCGCGCCCGCCAGGAGATTTTGACCTGGCCATTATGCTGCTCCACAAAGACCAGCGCGACGGCGCTCTTGTCAATCGCCGATACGACGTTGATCAGGTCGGCGTCATCGTTGCCATGATAATCTGCAACCTTGCGATCAGCCAGCGTAAGCGTGCTCCAGACCATGCCGTCGGAACGCTCCAGCCTGGAGAGACCCGCCCCCCAATACCGTGCGGCCTGGAAAGAACGGCTTACCAGCGCGTGATTGTAAAGTTCAGGCAGGTCAACGCCAATTTCCATCAGCGCCGCAGCCTGACGCAAAGCCTGGGGGTTCATGTTCGACGTGCGAAAACCGAGCGTATCCGTGATCAGGCCAGTCAGCAGCGCGGCTGCAATCGGTTGAGTGATCTCAAGTCCCCAAAGCGGAAGACGTGCGGTCAAGATGGAAGCCGTCGCCACAGATTCGGGCTCGACAAGGTTGATCTTCGCATATTGCTCGTTGGTGATGTGGTGGTCAATATTTAAATCCGGAGCGCCATAAATATGCAAGGTTTTATCAACCCGTTTGAAGTCCGCACAATCCACGACGATGAATGTATCGAATGTCCCGTCAGGCGACTTGCGCACCTGCCCGCTTCCCTCGAGATGGCGAAACGTGGGCGGGATACCCTCCGCCACTACCATCTGGACGTTCTTGCCCGCGTCTTGCAGCGCCAGCCCCAACGCAAGCAGGGAACCCACCGCGTCGCCGTCCGGCCGGACGTGGGACGTGATCAGGATATTTCGAGCCTCGTCCAGGCGCTGTTTCACAGATATATCCAACCCTGCAACCATTACTTCTGAGAATTCTCCGTGTCTTTGTCATCTTCCTGGCGGATGGAAGCCAGCACTTCTTCAATATGGTCGGCCCGCTCGGGCGTGGGGTCCCAGTAAAAGCGCAAGCGGGGGAACACGCGCAGGTCCACGCGGCGCGCCAAAGTCCGGCGAATGAATCCGCTGGCGCTCTCCAGCCCGGCAAGCACTTCCTTGGAACGGGATACGCCTTCGACCGCCGAGACGTAAATATTCGCGTACGCCAGTTCCCTGTCTACATTTACGTCGGTAACGAAAATTTGGTGCAACCGCGGATCGCTGATCTCGTAGATCAGCATCTCCGAGAATTCCTGGCGAATGCGGTCAGCAATGCGTTGTAAGCGTACTTTGGATGGCATAATGCAACCTGTTATTCAACGGTTTCTTTTTCGAGCACGAAACACTGGATGGTATCGCCGACTTCAATGTCGTGAAAATTCTTCAGGCCAATGCCGCACTCGAAACCCTCACGGATCTCGCGCACGTTTTCTTTCTCATGTTTGAGGGAGGAAACCTCCCCTTCAAAGAGCATGTCGTCGCCGCGATACAGGCGCACCTTGGCGTTACGGCGCAGCACTCCTTCGCGTACGCGGCAGCCGGCAATCTTGCCGACCTTCGAGATCGGGAAGACAACCAAGACCTCGGCCGTGCCAATGACCTTCTCGGCAAAGGTCGGTTCGAGCATGCCCTTGAGGGCTTTCTCGATATCTTCAGCCAAGCGGTAAATGATGTCGTACAAACGGATCGAGACACCCTCGCGTTCAGCCAGGCGGCGGGCAGATACATCTGCCTGCACGTTGAAGCCAATCACGATAGCCGTGGAGGCCGAAGCAAGCATGATGTCATTCTCGCCGATATTGCCGGTCTCAGCATACAAGATGTGGACGCCGATCTCGCCGCTGCCCAGTTTCTCAACCTCGCCAATGATCGGCTCCAGCGAACCTTGTACGTCAGCCTTGATGATCAGGCGAAGTTCCTTGGTCTCGCCGGCCTGATAACTGGCAAACAAGTCTTCGAGGGAAACCGCTTTCTTCGTCTGTGCCTTTTGTTTCCGGGATTCAAGGTACTCTTTCACCATGTGGCGGGCCACTTTTTCGGCCTTGGCTACCTGGAACAGCTCGCCCGCGGCAGGAACATCATGGAGTCCCATGACGGCCACCGGCATGGATGGGCCAGCTTCCTTGACCGGTTTACCGTGATGGTCAAACATCGCCTTCAAACGGCCGTACGTCGCGCCGGCGACCACTATGTCACTTGTTTTCAACGTCCCGTTTTGCACAAGCAGTGTCGCCACGACGCCCCTGGCTTTATCCAGTTCGGCCTCGATGACCGTACCAAGCACGCGGCCATCCGGGTTCGCAAAGATGTCAATATTGTCGGCCACCAGCAGGATGGCTTCGAGCAAATCGTCGATGCCCTGATTGTTTTTGGCTGAAACCGGCACGACGATCGTATCACCTTCCCATTCGTCCGGGATCAGGTCATTCTCGGCCAGCTGCTTCTTCACCAATTCAGGATTGGCATTCGCCTTGTCAATTTTATTCAACGCGACGATGATCGGCACGCGCGCCGCTTTGGCGTGTGCAATCGCCTCTTTGGTCTGCGGCATAACGCCGTCATCCGCGGCGACAACCAGCACAACGATATCCGCGCCTTGCGCGCCGCGGGCGCGCATGGCTGTAAAAGCCGCGTGTCCGGGGGTATCCAGGAAAGTGATCGTTTTTCCCTGGTGCACAATCTGGTACGCGCCGATATGCTGGGTAATGCCACCTGCCTCGCCAGCCTGCACATCGGTGTGACGGATGGCATCCAGCAGCGTAGTCTTGCCATGATCGACATGTCCCAGAATGGTCACTACTGGCGGGCGGTCTTTCAGCAGGGATTCGTCTTCGTCGGCAATTATCTGCCGCCAAAACGGTACGTCGCCTGCGCTTTCTTCCTCCACAGCCTGCTGAGACTCGAGTACCGCTTCAAACCCCATGTCTGCGGCCACAATCGCCGCCGAATCGAAGTCGATCTGCTGGTTAATATTTGCCATGACCCCATTGGACATCAATTTTTTGATCACATCG
Organism: Chloroflexota bacterium; assembly: GCA_013152325.1. Classification (GTDB taxonomy): domain Bacteria; phylum Chloroflexota; class Anaerolineae; order Anaerolineales; family Villigracilaceae; genus Desulfolinea. The sequence goes on along the minus strand of JAADGN010000074.1, from coordinate 4,114 downwards.
ATGGGGCTGGTTTCCATACGCTCCGCAAGGTCACGCACTGTAATACCAGCGGGGATTTCAATTTGCTTTTGCCCGTTATCGCTCATAGGCCACCTCTTTTTATAATTGTGCTTCCATCATCCGGAAGTCCGGTCACGATCGTGTGAGCGATAAGCAGACGTCGTTCACATGGCCACTACTCGCTCACAGGAGTCTCTTCAGACTCAGCAGGAAGCGTCTCCATAAAGGCTTCCAATCGTTCCCGATCTTCAGGTGTTAATTCAATTTTCAACGCATGCGCCAATGCGCCTTTCAGCCCATTTTCCCAACAGGAACGGCGGTCATGCAGGTAGGCGCCGCGTCCGGCTATTTTGCCGGTCAGGTCGATCTGCACGGCTTCGGGTGTGCGCACCAAACGGATCAGCGCCCGTTTGGGCATCACTTTACGACAGCCCACACAGGTACGCTGGGGAACATGCTTTACACGTTTGGCGGATTTCTTTTTCAAGGTTTTTTCGGTCTGTCCAGGCCAATCGACCAACGCGGCCAACTAGCCAGCCAAACTACCAAGGTTACCAGTCCTCGTCATCCCAATCATCGCCGCCGCGCTTGTGTTTCTTGTGCGCCAATACCTCGCCAAGTTCGGGATCATATTCGTACTTGACGTATTTCTTCTTCTTCTTTTTCTTCTTCGACATGGCCGCGTCAGCCTCATCTTCCTCCGCCTCCGGTTCTTTATCCCCGGGGGTCAACATATCCGGCTGTACCGCGAATATCTCTTCGAGGGATTCCGGCTGCGCCTCCGCGACGTCCTCTGCGCCTTCCTCCTCGACCTGCTCGGCCTCGGCGGCAGTTTCCTCGGCCACAGCTTCGGTTTCCATCACCGCTCCTGCTTCAGCCGCGACCGTCTCTCCAGCCGCAGCCTCAGCAACCTCCTCCGCCGCTTCGGCCTCAACCGACTCGGGTTCCGGCTCAGGTTCCGGCTCGGGTTCCGGGAACGTCACTTCGGCGAGAACGGTTTCGATGTTCTCGATCGCCTTCGGGCCAATGCCGTGCAGCCCCAGCACCTTGTCCGAGTCTACCTTCATCGCCAGCATCAGGTCGCCGACCGTCTCATACTCCGCTTCGGTCAGGATGGTGTAGACGTGCTCTTTTATACCGGCTTCTTCAAGCGGCGTCTCGAAAGCCGCCGCCGGGATGTCGGCGCGGGCAGCATCCATGCGCTCCTGCTCGGCCTTCTGGGCTTCCTCCTGCACTTCGAGCGTGCGGCGCTCGACGCGGTCCATGAACTTGGCCATGGCCTGATATTCTTCCGGCGTCAGCGGACGGCCTTCGCTCTTCTTGGCCAGGATAAGCTCGATCTTGGGCGCTTCTTCCACCGCCGACGGGATCAGCTCGGCCAGTTCGGGGTCGCTCTGGAGTTTGTGCAGCGCATCCCCCGTGGCCTCGACCAGGCTCTTGATGTCGATCCGCCAGCCGGTCAGCTTGGCTGCCAAACGGGCGTTCTGCCCGTCGCGGCCAATCGCCAGGCTCAACTGGTCTTCCATGACGACCACGGTGGCTGTCTTGGCGGCGTTCGGCTTTTGCGAGAGATAAACCCCATTGACGCGCGCCGGACTGATCGCCTTCGAGATATAGACCACCTGGTCAGGATTCCACTCGATGATGTCAATTTTCTCGTCGTGCAATTCGCGGACGATGGTCTGAATACGCACGCCTCTGATCCCCACACACGCGCCGACCGGATCGATGCCCGGCTGCGTTGCAGAGACAGCCACCTTGGCGCGGCGTCCCGGCTCGCGGGCAATGGCGCGGATCTCGACCACGCCGTGGTAAATCTCCGGCACTTCATTTTCCAGCAAACGGCGCAGGAAACTGCGATGTGCGCGCGAGAGAATGATCTGCGGGCCGCGCGGGCTGTCCTTGACTTCCAAAACAACCGCCCGAATGCGGTCGTGCACGCGGAAGCGTTCGCCGGGAATTTTCTGGTTGTTCGGCATCACGCCTTCGGCTTTCATGTCCAGGCCAATGGTCACACCTTGCCGCCCCCCCGCCGCCTGCACCACGCCGCTGACGATCTCGCCAACCTGACGCTGGAAATACTCCAACTGTACGCCGCGCTCCGCTTCACGGATGCGCTGCTGAATGACCTGTCGCGCCGTCTGTGCGGCGACCCGGCCAAAGTCGCTGGGCGTGGTCTCGACGAGCACCATATCGCCCAGTTCGGCTTCAGGGTTGACCTCGCGCGCCTTCTCCAGCGTGACCTCCGTGCGTTCGTCCTGCACGTCATCCACAACTTCCTTCTCCGCGAAGATGGTCACCGCGCCGGTCTCAGGGTCCACCTTGGCCTCCACTTGCTGCGCGCTCGACGCGTTGACAGAGCGCCGGTAAGCCGAGACCATGGCAGACTCAATCGCCGCCAACACGACCTCTTTCGGCAGTTGTTTTTCTTCCAGTACTTCGTTGAAAGCCAGGCTAAATTCGTTTTTCATGCTTGAACTTGCTCCCCAGAAAATATCCTTACAAGCAGAAAAGTGGGGGTCGCCCACTTTTCGTTGCTTCCGGTATTGAGTTGGTCAGCAAAATTTTAACACACAAAAATGAAAGGCGCAAGATTAAACGTTATAATAACGCCCATGTCTACTCCCCTCGACTACTCTGGCAGTGAGCGCGCCCGCCGCGTTCAGTCTATGTTCACCCAAATTGCCCGTCGGTACGATTTGATGAATCGGATCATGACCGCCGGGCAGGACGTCCGCTGGCGGCGAGAAGTCATCCAGCGCGCCCAACTGGAACCCGGCGATTCGCTCCTGGACCTGGGGGCTGGCACCGGCGACCTGGCGCGGGAGGCCCTTCGGCAGCAGCCCGCTTCCCGTCCCATCGCAGCCGACTTCACCCTCGAGATGATGCGCGCCGGACAAAACCATGGCCCGCTCGATTGGTCTGCCGCCGACGCGCTGCGCCTGCCCTTCCCGGACGCGGCTTTCAACGCGGTCGTCTCCGGCTTCCTGATGCGCAACGTGACCGACGTCCAACGCGCCCTCGACGAGCAGTACCGCGTCCTGAAGCCCGGCGGACGCATCGTCATCCTGGATACCACCCGCCCGCGCCCCAACCTGCTCTCGCCATTTATCTGGCTGCACCTGCATTTCGTCATCCCGTTGCTGGGCGCGCTGCTCACCGGTCAACGTGAAGCGTACACCTACCTGCCCGAATCGACCGAGGGCTTCCTGCGCGCCGAGGAGTTGGTGGCCCGCATGGCCGCGGCAGGATTCAAGAAGGTCAGCTTCCGCGTCAAGATGTTTGGCACGGTCGCCATTCACTGGGGAGTGAAGTGAGCCAGCAGGCAAACCAGCGGGTCGGCAAATCGACAGCCCCGCGTGACATGGAAAAAGCCGCCCTGCGCGGTGAACCATCCTACGTCTGGCGGGCGGGACAGCAGCGCCGCCTGGGAATGATCTGCCAAGCGGCCGAGGATCGCATCCGCGGGCGCATTCTCGAAAACGGCTGCGGCGTGGGCATGTATGTCGAACACCTGGCCGAGTTCGGCGGGACAATTGTCGGCCTGGAATACGACTTCGAGCGCGCCGCACAGGCCGGTCAACGCTCGGAACGCATCGTCAACGCGGCCGGGGAGCAGCTGCCTTTCCCCGCCGAATCCTTCGACCTGATCCTCAGCCACGAGGTCATCGAGCACGTCCAGGACGACGCCCGGGCCGTCCGCGAGATGGTGCGCGCCCTGCGTCCCGGCGGGCGGTTGGTGTTGTTCTGTCCCAATCGCGGCTATCCCTTCGAGACGCACGGGGTCTACTGGCGCGGGGAATATCGTTTTGGCAACATCCCGCTGGTCAATTACTTGCCGCGCGTATGGCGCGACAGACTTGCCCCGCACGTGCGCGTCTACTCACGACGGGACGTGGCCGCGCTCTTCGATGGCCTGCCCGTCGAATTCGTCAGGCGGAGGGTCGTCTTCGGCGCGTACGACAACATCATCGCCCGTTTGGGGGTGGTTGGCAAGATATTGCGCGGGTTGATGCAGACGCTGGAGAAGACTCCGCTGAAAATATTCGGTTTGTCGCATTTCTGGGTGGTAGAGAAAAAACCTGGATTCGAGTCCTAAGTGCAGCTTTAGGCA
>JAADGN010000073.1 GCA_013152325.1 Chloroflexota bacterium | reverse complement strand
GATCACGATGCGATCCGCCAGGTGTACGTCATCAGAGGGAGGGCACGTTGTGGAGTAGGTATTGACGCCGTCGTCATACATGATGGCAATGTTCTCGTCCTGGATATTGGCCAATATCCCTGTCCGCCTGGCTGTTTCCCGAATGCCGTCACAATCCAGATAATATGGCGTCCACCCGTCGGCACTTCCGGCGGCTGAACCATATCGTGCGGCTTCCCGACTGGCAGTTACCACACTCGAGTAAACAAACAGCAGGTGTCCGAATTCGATGATCCCAAAAAGGATTAAAAGTAAGATCGGCAAGACTATGGCAAACTCCACCATGCTTTGCCCTGAAAGTTTATTGTCTGTTCGCGGCAAGTGTGTTCTCATGCGAAATTTCACCACATTACGTTCCTTAAGATCTCGGTCGTGGACGGAACCAAGTTTGGTTTTATGAGGCAAATTACCCGGTATATGGCGACGGGAATTTCCTATATTAGGAACGTACCCGAACGCTATTTGTTACAGTTGAAAACGACTTTTTACATTGGTGTGCTTGTTTTGGCTTTTTTCCCTCCCCCCTGTTTTTGATAGCAACTTAACATTATCCTGGGTGTGAAAATACGATAAAATGGAATGTCCTTGGCTCGCTAGCTCACTTCGCTTTGAAGAATGGGGCCAGTATTCCAGTATTATGGTAGAGACAGATGTGGGGCGCTGCCTGAAATATGTAACAAAACTGCAATCTTTACGTTTAAAGGTTAGGATAGATGCCTGATTCGCAACTCCCGGAAGATGCCACCCTGATAGAACAAGCGCGGACAGGCAGCGCAGATGCATTTGGCGAACTATATGAGCGCTATGCTCGGGTTGTCTTTCGTTTTCTGTATGCTCGTTTGGACGGCCGCCTGGACGCGGAGGATTTGACGTCGGAAGTTTTCCTGCGCGCGTGGAGGGCGCTGCCACGCTATCGCGAGCGAGGGTTTCGTTTCTCTTCCTTTTTGCTGCGGATCGCACACAACGTGCTCGTCGACCATTATCGCCGCGTTGGACGGGTGAGTTCACTGTCCCGGCAGGACGTCAATGCTTTGCAGAATCACAGTACGTCTGCGGGAGAAGTTGCTGTCCGGAATTTGGAGCAGCAGGAATTGCTGCAGGTTCTGGGCCGTTTACGGAAAAATTACCAAACTGTGCTCAGTTTACGTTTTTTGAGTGAGTTGTCGCCAGCGGAGACGGCCAAAGTGATGGGCTGCTCCGAAGGTTCGGTCCGCGTGATGCAGCACCGGGCGTTGAAAGCGCTGAAAGCGTTGATTGAAAAGCCAGGTGAAGAGAAATGATGAACGAAGAGCAAATCAGGGAAGCTTTGCAGACCTGCCTGGACGCGGTCCTGAACGGGCAGGAAACGATTGAATCTGCATTGGCGAAATTTCCAGGCCTGGCGGATGAACTGCGCCCGGAACTGGAAGCCGCGCTGTGGCTTCACACCCGCAAACAGACGCTTGATCCCCGCCCGGGTTTTGTCGAGACGTCCAAGCGCCGTTTGGTGGCGCAGATCCAGGACGAAAGCCGTCAACAAGTACCCCGGAAACGGCGTTTGTTTGGGTGGTCCCGGCGGCTGATGCGCTTGGCTGTGGCTGTGGTGGTGATCTTTGCGCTTCTCTGCAGCAACATCTTTGTTGCTGCCGCAGCGCCCGGGGAATGGGCATATCCCCTGAAGATCGCTGTGGAAAATGTCCGCTTGGCGCTCTCGTTCAACGACGGGACAAGGATGGCGCTGCACATTCAATTTGCGCAAAATCGCCTGGACGAAGTTGCAGGGTTGGTCGATGGGCAGCGGTTTGATGAGCTGGAAGCTCCTCTGGAAAATTATAAGTTGCACATCCACCAGGCCAATCAGATCGTGACCGCATTGGCAGATCAGGGCGCGCCTGAAGCAGGTATGCTGGCGACCATGCTGAACAACGCGCTGAACAGGAATATGTTGGAACTCGAGCGACTGCTCGCCAAAGTGCCAAACGGGCAGCGGGAAATGTTCGAAGATGCGCTGGCCTTTTCGGCGGACGAAATTGCCTCCATGCAGGTTGGCCAACCGGGGCATACTTATCCGGCGCAAACACCAACCCGTCGGGCCGGGCCAACACAAACCTTGTCCAACGATGGGCCTCCAACGCATCAGCCCACGCACACACCCAGGGTGTCGCCGACGCGCAAGCCCACCAACACCCCTCGCCCCCAGCCAACGCGCAAGCCAACGGACCCGGGGAAACCGGAAAACGGCGATAAAGGAAGCAGCGCCAATGGAAATAGCGCCAATAGCGGTAAAGGGAGCAGCAGTCATTGATCGCCGGCATGGAATTCAGGAAACAGGTCGTGTGGACAAGTGAATTGAACACGACCTGTTTTTTTGATTCTGTTTGAACGGATGGGTTTTAAGAGTGGACCGCCCTTATGCGCTGATCGTGATCTCTTCCAATTCCAACCAGGCGGGGGACGGGTTTTCCAGCGCGCCGAAGGCGACTTTTCCTTCCGGCGTGAACGCCGCGTATTGGTTGTCGATCCACAGTACGATTCCCAGTGGACCGAGGGGGCTGGCCGCGGTTTTGTGGACAAGCTCCCCATCCACGGCGAAGCGTACTTCCTCGCGCAGCCAGAACAGCTCGTAGGTGTGCCAGTCCGTTACGGTCAACGGCAGCAACCTCGCGTCTTGTCGAACGATTCGGCTGAGTAGCTGCCGGATAGAACGCGCCGCCGGACGGATTGCCAGCAAGGGCAGTCCCGGCAGCGCGGGCGCGAGCAGGAGCGGCGGCCAGCGCGGCGACCGGAATGTGGCCGCCAGGAAACCGCTCGCCGGCTGGTCGTCGCGAAACGAGAGATGATTTTCTGCCGAGGCATGGAAGAACCAGGCCGCGTTGGGGAGCGCGGGCAGGCGGCGTGCCGTCCCGGCCAAGCCCAGCGAAACGCTGAACGGATCGTTCCACAAGCCGAAGCCCCACGTTCCGGGGATGGATTCCGCCGAGACGCGCGCGCGCAGGCTCAACGTCAGGGGGGGATCCCAGCGGAAGCCGCTGCGGGGCAGGGCGGTGTAATCGTCCAGTTGCGCCAGACGGTACGCGCCGCGCCGTCCGCCGGGGATCGTCAAACGCCATGCGCCGCCGGACGTCCCTGCGACGCTGGCGTTGGATGTGTGGCGCGGAAGCAGATTCGGTTTCATGCCGGTTTTGTCGGGCGATTGACCAGGTACACGCCCAAAAGAATGACCGTGCCGCCCGCGAGCGCGGCCCAGGTGATTGCCTCGGCCAGCACAACCGCGGCCACGAGCATGGCGATCAGGGGTTCAAGGTACAGGAAGGCGCCTACCTGCGAGGCTTCCAGCGCTTGCAGCGCATCGTACCAGGCAATATAGGCCAGGCCGGAGCAGAAAATTCCCAGGAAGCCGATGCCCACCCAGCCGTTGAGCGTCAGGCGGGGGATTTCGGATGGGCCTGCCCCGGAGAAGAAAAGCGCCGAGGTGAACAGCCAGCCGAGCGTCATTACGTAGAACATCATACGCGCTGCCGGATGTTTTTGCAAGCCGCGTCGCGAAAGCGTCGAGAAGATGGCCCAGTTTGGCGCGCTGACCAGGATGAGAAAATCGCCCGGCGTGCCGAATTTTCCGAGGGAGATGGCCTGCAAATCGCCTCTGCTGACCACCAGCAGCACACCCAACGCGGCCAACGCGATGCCTGCGACGCGCATCCAGCCCAGGCGTTCCTTCAAGACCAGCCATCCGAGCAGCGCCATGAAGACCGGCGTCGTGGCGACGATCCAGGCCGTGGTCGAGGCCTGCGCGGTGACCAGTCCGTTTGATTGCAGCCACTGATGCCAGGTAATGCCCAAAAAGCCGAGCAGGGCAAAGTAAGCCCATTCATTGCGCGCCGGCCAGGCGAATTCCTTGCGGGCGGCGACCGCCGCGCCCAGGATGACCACGCCCATCGCGAAGCGCATCCAGATCACTGTGACCGGTGAGACATCGCGCAGGGCGACCTTTGTGGCAATGAACGATGCGCCCCATACAACCACGGCAAACAAGACTTCAATATAAGGGAGGATTTTCCGTTGTGACATGGTGTTCCTTTGGCGAGAATGGGCGCATTATAATCCATCCCAAACGGCGGGATTCACATCCTGCCCTACCGGTCTGCTCGGAGTTGCGGGTATAATAATCCTGGAGGTTGGAATATGGAAATTACTTGGTACGGGCACTCCTGTTTTCGTTTGACTGAACGCGGCCTGGCGGCTGTGGTGACTGATCCGTTCGATCATGGTGTGGTCGGCTATGAGGCCCTGAAACTCAAAGCCAATATTGTAACGGTCAGCCACGATACGCCGGGACACAATTTTGTCAGGGCCGTGAAGGGCTATTCGCACGTCATCACCGGGCCGGGCGAATATGAGATAGGCGGCGTTTTCATTACCGGTGTACAGACCAACGGTTACGGGAAAAAAGCGAAGGAAGAGCAGCCGCGCAACACACTGTATGTGTTTGACTATAATGGCATAACCGTCGCACATTTGGGCGACCTGAATCAGGTGCTGAGCCGGGCGCAGGTTGAGGCGTTGGGCACGGTCAATGTGGCGCTTGTTCCGGTCGGCAACGGCGGCGGGTTGAACGCGGCCAAAGCGGCTGAAGTGGTCAGTTTGCTGGAACCGAATATTATCGTCCCGATGCACTATGGCACCCCGGCGACGAAACTGTCTCTGGATCCGCTGGACAAGTTTCTCAAGGAGATGGGATTGGGCACCGATGAACCCCAGCCCTCGCTGAAAGTAACGACCAGCGGACTGCCGAGAGAAACGCGTGTTGTTGTGCTGGATTACCAGCGCAAATAGGAGCATTTTTTGGCTGTCAAAGTTTTGATGACCTGGGATATCTCGCCTGATCACGAACAGGAATACTTTGAGTTCGTGATCAGTGAATTCATCCCCGGCATCCAGCGGCTCGGATTTCAACCTGTGGACGCCTGGGCGACGCTCTACGGCGAGTACCCGCAAATTCAGGTGGGAATGATCGCGCCGGATGCGGTCAACGCCCAGCGCATGCTGGCTTCTGCGGACTGGGGCGAACTGCGTGAAAAACTGTTCGGTTATATCGACAATTTCTCGTATAAAGTTGTCCCTGCACGCAGGGGTTTCCAGTTTTGACGAGCGGGTTGTAGTGATCTCAATGGGGGCTATGCACGAATAGTGTCAGGTGCGTGTCTGGTTGTCAGGTCATTTTATGAAATCAAAAACAGCCTCCAAGCCGCTCTCAACCCGTTGGCCGCTTTTCTTTTTAATGGCCTTTCTGGAAGGGGGCATTGCGCTGACCGCCCTGATCCTGATTCCGCCTGACCCAAAGAACAGCGTTTTCCTGGGATTTTCCACCACCCGTTTGGTGCTGATAAGCGGCCTGACTGCCGTTATGGCCGCTTCCGTTTTCTTTGGGCTGCTCTCGTGGCGCAGTGACGACTGGCGGGAGCGGTGGTTGGACCCCGCCCGCTCTGCAAAGTTCTACACTGGCCTGACGGTGATCTCTGCTGTCGCAGCCCTGGCTGCCGGCGCGGGGCTGTTTTTATTGCGCTATTTCGACCCGGAGCGGCTGATGCAGGTTTTTCTGCGTTCTCGTCCGCTGCTGTTATATGTTCTCGTCCTTGGTTTGCAGTTGACCATCTGGTTGCTGCTGCTCCGCCATGGATTCCATTGGCGGACGTTCCTGAAGCGAAAACATGTCTACCGCGCCGCGGGCATTGCGCTGGCTGTTTTGCTGCTCGTGATGGTCGTCGTGAAACGAACTCGTCTGGGCCTGATCCCGGATCCAGCCTATTGGGCGGAACCGGGAGTGGCCCTGCAAGGCTGGCAAGTCGCCCTGGCCGTTCTTGGGGGCTTGTTCATCCTTGTCCTCGGCTTGCGGGTCCATTTTGATCGCGACGCAAAAGCGGGGACCTTGACCGATGCCCTGCTGGCTTTGGCGTTATGGGGCGTCGCGGTTGGCAGTTGGTTAAGTGTTCCCCTCGACGTATTGAAGAACAGTTTTTATTCCCCGATTGCCTACCCCCTTGGTCAGCCGCTGCCCTATTCGGACGCCGGTTTTTACGATTATCTCTCGCAGGGTTTGTTGCTCGGCAATGGTTTTATGGTCCGCGTTCCGCCGCGCCCGCTGTACGTTGTTTTTCTGGCTGGACTGCACGCCCTGTTTGGCGTTCGCTATGACAGGATCATCATGGGGCAGACGATCGTGTTGGCCTTGTTCCCGGTCGTCTTGTATTTTCTGGGCAAGAAGTTGCACAGCCGCGCGGCCGGCGTGACGATTGGCCTGCTGGCAATATTCCGGGAGTTGACGGGGCTCTGGATATCGTCAGCCGCGCGGGTGTCAAACTCAAAAATGATGCTGACCGACGTCCCGACGGCCCTGGTGCTCAGTCTGGGCGCGCTGCTTGTCCTTCGTTGGCTGCAATCGGCGCGGAAGGATGCGCGGCAGGGCCTGCTGCCGCTTGTTGCGGGCGGTGTGTTTGGTCTGCTGCTGTTGCTGCGCACGCAATCGATGCTCATTTTGCCTTTCATCTTTTTTATTGCCCTGCTGGCCTTCTGGCCGCGCTGGAGGCAGTGGGTGGTGGCGGCGCTGGTGTTTGTGCTGGGCGTGACGGTCAGCGTGGGACCGTGGCTGCTCCACAACTGGCATGTGACCGGCAAGGTGACCTTCGATGACCCGCAGCAATTGGCCTTGCTTTCCAGTCAATACAGTTTCTCAGAAAACCTGAATCTGGATGCTTTTGATTTCGAATCCGAGAGCCTTGCGAACAACCTGCTTGGATTCGTGATCCAGAATCCCGGCTATGCGGCGGGGTTTATCGCCAACCATTTCATGGCGACCGAAATCGACGGTTTGCTGGCGCTGCCATTGTTCGAACGGTTTGACGGCCTCCAGGCGCCGGTCAATCTCTACTGGACGACCTGGGATGGTCGCCTGGCTGGCTACAACATTGTTTTGATCGTTTTCTACCTGGCGCTGATCGCGGTCGGACTGGGCGCGGCCTGGCATCATCTGCGCTGGATCGGGTTCATCCCGTTGGCCTTCAATTTGGGGTATGCGCTTGCCAACGGCGTGGCGCGTTTCTCCGGCTGGCGTTACGACTTGCCGGTTGACTGGGTGGCCTATTTCTACTTTGGTATTGGAGTCGTCGAACTGCTTGGCGGAGCCGCGTTGCTGTTTGGCGCCGACCTGGGACGTTTGTTCACCATTTCGGTGAGGCAATCGGAGGACGCCGGATACGCGCCGTCGAAAATCCCCTGGGCGAAGGCGGGCCTTGTTGCCGCCGGTTTTCTGGTGATTGGCTTTTTGCCCTGGATGATGGAAACGGCCATCCCGCCCCATTTCGAGAGTCTCCCCGAAGATGCGCTCATTGCCCGGGCTGCCAGTTTGCCGAGCATGCAGGATGCCGGGAATACGCTCCCCGGATTGCAGGCTTTTGCGGAGCAGCCTGACGCAGTCATCCTTGCGGGACGCCTGCTCTACCCGCGTTTCTATCGCCGGGGTGACGGTATTTTTTCGGCACATCCCTGGGCCGCGTATGCGCAGCGCGATTTTCCCCGCATGGGCTTTATCGTCATCGACCAGACTGTCACGCAAGCCGTCCTGCCGATGGGAGAAACCCCGGCGGCGTTCCCAAATGGCGCGGATGTGATCGTGCTTGGTTGCCAGCATGGGGATTACCTCGAAGTGAGGACGGTTTCTTTTGTGGATGCGGACATCACCTATCTGGGCGAGCCGCTATCCGCTGGTTGCCTGAAATGAGCGAACTCGCACGTCGACTTTTGGCCTGGTACCGTCAAAACGGGCGCACGCTACCCTGGCGCGGACACCCGGACCCGTACGCAGTGTGGGTTTCGGAGATCATGCTCCAGCAGACGCGCGTCGAGACGGTCATCCCGTATTTCGAGCGCTGGATGATGCGTTTTCCAGATGTGGCCGATCTGGCGGCGGCGGCGGAGCAGGATGTGTTGAATCTGTGGGAAGGGTTGGGCTACTACAGCCGGGCGCGCAATTTGCACCGCGCCGCGCAAATCGTGGTCGAGAAGTATGGATGCGAATTGCCGCGTGACGTGAAATCCCTGCGCGGGCTGCCTGGCATTGGGCGTTATACGGCCGGCGCGATCGCGTCGATGGCTTTTGGCCTGGACGAGCCGACCCTGGATGGCAATATTCGGCGCGTTTTCGCCCGTCTCTTCGATGTGCGCGAGGCGCTTGGGACGACAGCCGCCGAACGCACGTTGTGGGATTTGGCCGCAGAGAATCTCCCGATTGGCCAGGCCGGGGACTACAACCAGGCATTGATGGATTTGGGCGCTGCGGTCTGCACATCGCGCAATCCGGATTGCGGACATTGTCCGCTGAACGATTTGTGTCAGGCGTACGCGCTCGGCGTGCAGGAAGCGCGTCCCGTGCGGAAGGCGAAACGGACCGTGCCGCATTACGTCCAGGCGGCGGCGGTGGTTCGCCGGGATGGACGCGTGCTGCTGGCGCGGCGTCCGTCGAAAGGATTGCTGGGTGGGATGTGGGAGTTCCCCAACGGGCGCGTGGACGGCGATCCGGCCCAGGGACTGGGCCAGGCGCTGGAAACGGGATACGGGCTAAGGGTCCGGGTGATGGGTCCGCTGGGGATCGTGCGTCATGCGTATACTCATTTTCGGGTTACGGTACATGCCTTTCGCTGTGAACCGGTTCGGATATCCAAAAACGGATCCTTGCGTTGGGTTGGCATTGATGCGCTGGAGGATTATCCCATGGGGAAGGTAGACCGGCAGATTGCGCGAGGGCTGCACGATGGATGAATACAGTGTTGCGCGTCAACGGATGGTGGAACAAATTGCCCGCCGCGGCTTGCGTGAGCCGCGCTTGCTGGCGGCGTTTGAACGTGTGCCGCGTCATTTGTTCGTGCCGCGTGAACATTGGCCCTGGGCTTACGCGGATGACCCGTTGCCGATCGGTTTTGGGCAGACCATCTCGCAGCCTTATGTCGTGGCGTTGATGACGGATCTGTTGCACCTGAAGGGGGACGAGCGGGTGTTGGAGGTCGGGACGGGGTCGGGGTATCAGGCCGCGATTTTGGCGCACTTGGCCGCGGTCGTGCATACGGTGGAGTTCCTGCCCGAGTTGGCGGCGCGGGCGGAAAAGGTGATCAGGGAGCTGGCTTTGGACAATGTGATCTGCCATGTGGGGGACGGTTCGCTGGGCTGGCCGCAGGCCGCGCCCTATGACGCGATCCTGGTCGCCGCGGCCGCGCCGGATGTGCCGCCTCCGCTGCTCGATCAACTGGCCGATGGCGGGCGGTTGGTCATTCCCGTGGGCGGACGGGGCTTTCAGAGTTTGGATGTCTGGGAGCGACGGGGGGATACGTTCGAGCACGAGGCGAGCATAGCAGTGGCTTTTGTGCCGCTGCGCGGGGAGCATGGGTGGGGAAAATAGCTTTTCATCTAGATTGAAGCATTTGTTCCACACTTGAACTTCGGGGCTGCGGCTTTTTGCAATCGACTCTCTCGTGCCATCACACAAAATGGACAATATATTGTCCCAGACGCACTTTGTTGGGTGCGAAAGGCGGGTTGAAAAATGCCGCATCTCTGCCAAACAGAAACCCCCGTTCCTTGTTGCGGGGCATCCCTGGAGGGGACAAAGGAACGGGGGTTTGGGTGATGAATTGATGCCCTATGTCTTGCTCAGGGTCACAAAGACCATCGGGCGGCGTTTGGTCTCGTTGTAGAGAAACGAACGCACGGCGTTGATGATGGTTTTTTCGTTGTCCAGTCCGCCGCCGTTGACGATATCGACCACTTTCTTCTGGACGATCGGGATCAGCCGCTCGGCCTCTTCGGGGGAGACGTAGCCGCGGGTGATGATCTCCGGGTCGTGCAGCAGGCGTCCGGTGAATTTGTCCACGTTCAGGTCGATCAGGAAGATGCCGTTGCGGGAGAGACGCTCGCGCTCGCGCATCACGCCGTGGTCCACGTCGCCGATGCTGCGGCCGTCCACGAAGACGTATCCGCCGGGGATGCGGTCGCCCAATTCGAGCTTTCCGTCGAAGAGTTCCAATACCTGTCCGTTCTCCACGACGCGGATATTCTCTTTCGGGATGCCGACTTGCTGGGCCAGCACGGCGTGGTGTTTGAGCATGTGCAGTTCGCCATGCGCCGGGACGAAATACTTGGGCCGCACCAGATTGAGCAGCAGTTTTTGCTCCTCCTGGCTGGCGTGCCCCGAGACGTGGATTGGCGCGATGGCGTCGTAGATCACGTCCGCGCCGCGGCGGAAGAGACGGTTGATGGTCTTGCTGACAGCCTCTTCGTTCCCGGGAATGGGATGCGAGGAAAGCACGACCGTATCCCCGCTCTTGAGATCGAATTGACGGTTGGTGCCGGTGGAGAGCCGTCCGATGATGGATGAGGGTTCGCCCTGGGAGCCGGTGCACATCAGCACAATGTCTTTTGATTTCATGTTCAATGCTTGGTCGAGGGGAACCAGCGTGTCGTCCGGGATGGAAAGATAGCCCAGTTTGCGGGCCATTTTGGCGTTGTCGACCATACTCATGCCGACGAAGGCCAGTTTGCGCTTGTAGCGTACGGCCGTATCGGCGACCTGCTGCATGCGCGAGATCAGCGAAGCGAAGGATGCGATGATGATGCGCCCTTCCGCGTTTTGGAAGACTTTGTCCAGGGCCGGGCCGATGACCATCTCGGAGGGCGTCCAGCCGGGCCGTTCGGCGTTGGTCGAATCGGCCAGCAGGAGTTCCACGCCGCGCTGTGCGAATTCGGCCAGTTTGGCGTAGTCGGTCGGCCAGCCGTCCACCGGCGTGTGGTCGAACTTGTAGTCGCTCATGTGGACGATCAGCCCGCCGGGGGTGGTGATGCCCAACCCCACCGTGTCGGGGATGGAGTGGCAGACGTGGAAGAATTCGACCTGGAAGGGGCCGATCTGCACCATCTCGCCGGCCTGCACGGTGCGCAGGTCGGCTTGGCCTGCCATGCCGTTGCGCGCCAGTTTGACCTCGATCAGGCCGCGCGTCAGGGGCGTGGCGTAGACCGGGGCCGGGACGTCGCGCAGGACGTGGTGGATCGCGCCGATGTGGTCTTCGTGT
Organism: Chloroflexota bacterium; assembly: GCA_013152325.1. Taxonomy (GTDB): domain Bacteria; phylum Chloroflexota; class Anaerolineae; order Anaerolineales; family Villigracilaceae; genus Desulfolinea. The sequence goes on along the minus strand of JAADGN010000073.1, from coordinate 32,346 downwards.
CCGTGAGTGATGACGATGCCGCGCACAATACGCGCTTTGTCGCGCAGATAGTCAAAGTCGGGGATAATGTAGTCGATCCCCAGCATGTCGTTCTCGGGGAACATGATGCCGGTATCGACGACGAGAATATTCTCGCCGTACTCGTAGGCGGTCATGTTCTTGCCTACTTCCCCTAAACCACCCAAGGGAATGATCTTCAATTTTTTAGTTTTACTCATTATGTTTTGTTTTACCTCTTTAAATTTACAAAAATGATTTCAACCGCCAATGGCGGATAGAGTCAGATATACACAAAAATACCCCTGCGGAGTCTTTCTGCCGGGGTTTCTTACAGGTCACTAGGTGCTCAGCGTGCAAAAAACTGCCATTTGACAGTAAAAGTCGTATCCAACGCTGCTCAGTATAGCAGGGGAAGGGGGATTTGTCAAAGCGAATAATTCGCCTGTCAGGCGTCACACATCACGCGTTGCGAATGGGGTTTTGACTCACCGCTGGCGTTTTTCCATCATCACGTCGAATTGCAGTTGACGATCTTTGATCGCTTTCTCCCGTTTGCGGCGCTGCCATTTTCGCTTTTGAGGAGATTGTCTTGCCGCCGGAGTGAAAACGTCCCCGCGCAGGCAGGACGAGGGACGGGATTCATCTGTGCTCTTGCGGGGGCTTGTCCCCGCAAGAGCGTTGGTTTCTGTCTCTATCCTGACCGGGTCAGCGTAAGAGACCCGAGAAGCGGCATACGTAGGCTCCGCCGCAGATCAGAATCAATACGAGGGCAGTACCGACCCAGTGCCACCTTCCCCAGGTCACTCTGCGGACGACTCTCCTTCTTCTTATCCTTCTCATGGCATTACTCCTGTGGTGGTTTTTCAGATTTGATGCACGACTTTTCCGCCGATCATGGTCAGTTCGGCCTCGATATTCACAATGTCCATCGGGTCGGCCACGGTGTAGAAGTCCCCGCTCCACACCACCAGATCGGCGTATTTGCCGGGCGTGAGCGAGCCTTTGACGTCCTCTTCGAAGGCTGCGTGGGCGGAACCCATCGTGTGGGCGTAGAGCGCCTCCTGGATGGTGAGTTCCTGCTCCGGGTGGAAGGGACGCCCCTGGTTGTCCCGCCGCCGGACAGCGCCCAGCAAGGTGACCTGGGGTTTCTGCCAGGGCGAGGTGGGTGTATCGGATCCCAGCGCGACGTTGATGCCCGCATCCAGCCATTCGCGGGTGACCATCATGCGGCCCACGCGTTCCTCGCCGAACATCTCGATGGCCTTGTCCATGTTGGCGAAGGCGACGAATTGCGGCTGGGTGGAGATCTGCACGCCCAGGTCGGCGGCGCGCTGGGTGGATTCGGGTTTGGTGAGTGTGCCATGTTCGATGCGGTGGCGCGGGTCGGGGCGCGGGTTGGCGTTCATGGCCTCCTCGTAGGCGTCCAGCGTCAGGTCGAAGGCCGCGTCGCCGCCGCAGTGGACCGCGATTTGCAGGCCGGTATCGTGCAGTTGGCGGATGGCCTTCTTGAAGTTCTTGGGGTCCCAGGTGGGCATATTCCAACTGATGCCCGCATGGGGTTCATGGGTGTACCAGGTGGGGTTTTGGCCGTCAATCAGGAACTTGTACCCGGCGAAGCGCATGTAGGCATCCGGGTCGTATTGGATTTCCTCCAGGGCGCGCTGCAAGTCGCCGGGCCACTCCAGCGTGTAGAAGACGTCGCCGCGCAGCAGCAGCGACTGGTCGCGGCCAGCCTGCAAATAGCCCTGAATGGCGCTGAAGCGGGCGTTGCAATCGTGGTAGGTGGTCACGCCGAGGGCGGCCATCAGCCCTTCCGCGAACTGGATGTTTTGGATGGTGGTCTCGGTGCCGGGCTGGGGGGCGTGGGAGCGCACCAGGTCCATGGCGCGGTGGTTGTAGAACGCGCCGGTCGGTTCGCCGTTTGCGTCGCGCTGGATGACGCCGCCGACCGGGTTCGCCGTCTCGGCGGTGATGCCGGCGATTTGCAGCCCCAGGCTGTTGGTGATGCCGTAATGACCGCCCTGCTGCATCAGCCAGATGGGGTTCTCAGGGGCGATTTTGTCCAGGTCGTAGCGGGTGGGCAGCGGGGTCACGTTCCAGAAATACCCCTGCACCCACTCGCCAGCCGGGACTTTTGCCACCGCGTCGGCCAGTTTCGCCAGCAAGTCGTCCAGCGAGCGCACCTCGGGCGGCAGCAGCGGCTCGAACATGTTGAGCAGCGTGCCCCACACCTGCAGGTGGTTGTGGGCGTCGATCAGGCCGGGCGTGACGGTCTTGCCCGCCAAGTCGATTATCTGGGTGGTTTCCCCGGCCAGGGCGCGGATGGCCGCGTCTGCGCCGACCTGCAGGATGCGGTCGCCTTTGATGGCTAACGCCTGAGCGGAGGGCAGCGCGCTGTCCACTGTAATCAGGTTGCCGTTGACGAGGATGGTGTCGGCGAATTCGCCTGGAGCAAGCGCGGATGGAGGGGGGATGGCAGGAGTGGGAACGACAGTGGCGGTCAATTCGACAAATTGCTCCCCTTTGCCGCAGGCCAGTATGGCTCCCCCAACAGCCAAGGCGCTGGCCTTAAGAAAATCGCGGCGCGAGAGATGACGGTTTTTACTCATCATGTTCTCCTTAATTGTGGAAAAAGTGACTGGGCACAGCCGCGCGAGCGCTTCGCCTCGTTCAACCTCTAAAACAAATTCCCCGGAAAAGCCCTTTGTTAATCCACATCTTACATTTTAAAAGTGCAAAAGTCAACATATTTGCACTTACGCACCCGCGCCTTGTTTTTCCTGCCAATACGATGGGAACAGCCGCCTTCGCCCCCCCCGGAGTTTTCGTGGAGCCCGTTTGATATTATGTGGCGGAGTCCGAAAGGTCGGATACCGATTGCCCTGCGGTTTGTCGCTGGGCAGGGCTGTCGAAATTGACTTATCTGCTCAAATCCTGTAAACTTCTTTCATGAACGTTGACTTGGAACTCTACCGGCGCGAAGTACGCGTATCGTCTGACCCGTTGGTGCGACTCTCGGCGATTGACATCTCGCCGGATCGCCCTCAGCGGACGTTTGTTTTTATCCACGGCTTTGGGGGCAAGGCCACGCAGTGGGTCTATCAACTGCGCAAGTTTTCGAGGGATAACCGCGTCATCGCGCTCGACTTGCGCGGCCACGGCCGCTCGGACAAGCCGCGTTCGTCGTACGATATGCCCGAAATCCAGGCGGATTTGGAAGCCGCGCTGGACGTGCTGGGGGTCAGTGGATCGTTCGTCCTGGCAGGACATTCCTATGGCGGGGCCGTGGCGACCGATTACGCGCTCAACCACCCGGAACGGGTGGAGGGACTGATCCTGATGGCGACCGCCGGTGAATTCAAATTGAATCCGCTGTACCGAGGGGCGCTGCACCTGCCCGACTGGATGCTGCGCATCGCGGATTTGTTCACCCGCCGCTGGTTGCATGCGCCGCCGCACGCCCTCAAACCCTATTATTTGAACAACCTGTCGAAATGGCGCGGCTGGGACAAGTTCCGCGAACTGAACGTGCCGACGCTGGTCATTCGCGGTCACCGCGACCTGATCTTCGAACGTCCGGCCTTCGAGAAAGTCGCGCAGAGCATTCCCGGCGCGGTGGAAGCCGATATCGGCGTTTCCGGCCACATGGTCATGCTCGAACGCCGCGAGGCGGTGGACCGGGCCATCGAGCGCTTTTTGGGCGGCGAGAGCCAGCTCTCGTGGCGGGAGGATGCGCCGGGCACGTCCGAGAGCGAACGCGACGCGCTGCGCCGCGAGCGCCCCTGGCTGCAAAATTACGAGCCGGGCGTTCCCTATACCATCGGGCTGCCGCGCGTCCCGCTGCACCAGTTGCTGCGTTCCGCTGTGCGGCGTTTCCCGCGACATGTCGCCATCCGTTTCGGGGGCAGCCGCATGACTTACCGGCGGCTGAATCACGAGGTCAACCGTTTTGCGAATGCGCTGCTCAACCTGGGCATTGGCAAAGGCGCGCGCGTGGTGCTGCTCCTGCCGAACGTCCCGCAGGTGGTGGTTGGATTTTACGGCACGCTCAAGGCTGGGGCGGTGGCGGTCTTCACCCCGCCGGTGACCGATCCGGAGGAGCTCGTCCGGCAGGTGCGCGAGGTCGAGGCCAGCGTGCTGGTTACCTTGAAGCCCTGGTGCGGGCTGGCGCGTCAGGTGCAAGAGAGCACCGACCTGCCCTATGTCGTGCTGACCGACCCGGCGGATTACCTTTCACTCCCCAAGCGGCTGATCTCGCGCTGGCGCAACCGCGGACTGGGCGTGCCGGGCGCGATCGATTTCCCGCGTTGGCTCTCCGGAGAGAGTCAGCGTTCGCCCGCGGTGGAGGTCTTGCCGGATGACCTGGCCGTCGTCCAGTACACCGGCGGCACGACCGCGCGCTCCAAGGGCGTGATGCTCTCGCACCGCAACCTGGTCGCCAACGCTTTGCAGACGCGCCAGTGGATGCCCGAAGCGAAAGAAGGGCAGGAGCGTTTCCTGTGTGCGCTGCCGTTCTCGCACAGTTACGGCCTGACGACCGCGCTCAACGTGCCGATCGCCTTTGGCGCAACGTTGATTCTCCAGCCCCAATTCCAGATCGATGAAATCCTGAAAGCCATCAAACGTTATCGCCCGACCATCTTCCCCGGTGTGCCGAGCATGTATGTGGCGATCAACAGTTTCCGCGGCGTGCGGCGTTATCGCGTTTCGTCGATCAACGCCTGCATCAGCGGGTCCGCGCCGCTGCCGGTCGAAGTGCAGGAAGCCTTCGAGAAGCTGACCAAAGGCCGCCTGGTGGAAGGCTACGGGTTGACCGAAGCCTCGCCTGTCACGCATGCCAACCCGTTGGGCGGCATGCGCAAGGTGGGCAGTATTGGCATCCCGCTGCCCTCGACGGAGGCTGCCGTCGTGGACCTGGTGCACGGCCGCAAGGAAGTGCCGGATGGACAGATCGGCGAGCTGGCTGTGCGCGGCCCGCAGGTGATGATGGGCTACTGGAAGGACGAGCAGGCCACGCACAAAGTCTTGATGGACGATGGCTGGTTGTTGACCGGTGACGTGGCGCAGATGGACGCCGATGGGTACTTCCGTATTATTGCCCGCAAAGCGGACATGTGGTATCCTGCTCGACCGGGCAAACCGGCCTTCCCGCGCGACGTGGAGGAAGTGCTCTACGAGGTGCCGCAGGTCAAAGAGGCCGCAGTGGTTGCCATCGCCGGGCAGCCGATCGCTTTTGTGATCGCCGGCCGGGAACGTCCGGCGCCCGAGGCGGTCATCGCCTATTGCAAGCGGCGTCTGCCGCCCGCGCTCGTGCCCAGGCTGGTCATTTTTATGGATGATTTTCCGCGTACTTTCATTGGCAAAGTACTGCGGCGTGAGTTGACAAAACGGTATGAACAACAATTTGCAGATTGACACTTATCACAAGAATCACAGCGTGCGCAGGGACACCAGAAAAATCCCTGTGGCTTCAATGCCCTCCATGGTCAATTTCGTCCGTCAGGGCGAAGGCGCGCCGGTCATCCTGGTTCACGGGTTGGCCGCCTCGCTGCATGACTGGGATTTTCTCATTCCCGACCTGACCGCCGCGGGCCACGAATCCTGTGCGCTCGATTTGCTTGGCCATGGCGAGAGCTACAAACCGTCTGACCTTGCAGAGTACAACATGGAACGGGTCTTTGAGCACATGGCGGCCTGGATCGACTCCCTGGGGTTGGATGAAGCGCCGGTGCTCATCGGTCATTCGCTGGGCGGCTATCTGGCGCTGGCGTATGCCCTGCGTTTCGAAGAGCGTGTCCGGGCGTTGATCCTGACCAACCCCTTCTATCGGCTGGAACAGTTGTCGCCCACCATGCAGGTCATCTCCCGTCGTCAGCTCCTGAATACAACCCTGATCGAGCGTACGCCCTATTGGATGTTCCGCGCCTTGGTCGACTTGAGCAGCCTGAACCTGAACCTGGGCAATGGGGGAGGGGGGCATCTTTTGTCGGAAACCGTGCGCGTGCAGACCGCGCTGGATTACAAACGCGCCGCCCCCGGCATTTTCAACCTGCCGCGCACGCTGCGCGACCTGACCCCGAACCTGCCCCGCCTTACCAAACAGACCCTGGTCGTCTGGGGGCTCCACGATCGCACCCTTTACCCGCCCTCCTTCCCGAAATTGGTGGACATGCTCCCGAACGCCCGCGGAGAGACTATCGAGGCCTGCGGCCACGTTCCGCATCAGTGCCACGTGGCGCAATTCAACCGCCTGGTGCTGGATTTCCTGGCGTCGGTCGTGTAAGCGGGCTTCGTCGATGCCGGATATCGGCGCCGGAGCCCTGCATTGTAACGGCGCGGAGCATCGTCGCCGGGGGTGAACCTACCTGGAAGGGGGATTGGGATTTTTTAAGGTAACTGCCCCCTTTTATCTCTTGTGCTCGTCTTATAAATGTGTTAAAATCGCCTTCACCCCACCATATATGCGGGGGAGTTTTTGTCTAACCACCATATATGGCGGCAACATATGTTCTAAGAATGGAGTGACCCAGATATGCAGTGTCCCTATTGCCAGAACGAAACTTCCAAAGTGATCGACACCTCGCACGACAGCCACGGAAATATTCGGCGGCGGCGCGAGTGCTTGCACTGCGGCCAGCGTTTCAGCAGTTACGAGCGTCCGATCCTGGCGACGCCGTTGATCGTCAAGCAGGACGGCGCCCGCGAGGCGTTCGACCGCGAGAAACTGGCGCGCGGCATCCGCATTTCTTGCGCCAAACGACCCGTCTCTGCGGCGGACATCGAGCGTCTGGTGGGACAGGTGGAATCCGGGCTGCAGAAGATGGGCAAGGCCGAGGTCTCTTCGCGCGTGATAGGGGATAAAGTCATTGCCGGGCTGAAAGAACTCGACCAGATCGCTTACATTCGCTATGCGATTGTCTATCTGCGCCTGGATGATCTGCACGCCCTGCGCGATGAAATAGACCAACTTCTGGAATCTTAGAACCTGTTCGAAGGCCCGTCGGTAGCAGCGGCTTCAGTCGTATGAGTGACTGAAGTCGCCATTACAGATTTTCTTGGATGGATATTTAGCGATTAGAGGAGAATGAATCATGGCAACCAAAGCCGCCGCATCGAAAAAACAGAATTTGCTGCCCACCCCGCCATTGCCAGCGGATCTGCCGACCGTCGACTTGACCGAGAACTCACGGCAGGTGCTCATGCGCCGTTACGTCCGCCGCGGCGAGGATGGCCAGCCGATCGAGACTGTTGACGAGATGTTCTGGCGCGTGGCTTACCACGTTGCCAAAGCGGAAGAAAAATGGGATGGCGACGTGATTGCCCGCGCACGCGAGTTTTATCACCTGTTGACCAGCAAGAAATTCTTCCCCAATTCGCCCACCTTCACCGGCGCGGGTACGCCGCTGGGACAGTTGGCGGCCTGTTTCGTGCTGCCCGTCGCGGACGATATGGGGCGCGACGGCGCGGGCATCTTCCAGTCTTTGCGGGATGCGGCGCTCATCCAGCAGACCGGCGGCGGCAACGGATTCTCGTTCTCGCGGCTGCGTCCAAAGGGCACGCTGGTCAACTCGTCCGCCGGGCAGGCCACGGGTCCGGTCGGGTTCCTGCGCGTCTACGATCACGCCTTCGGGGAGATTGCGCAGGGAGGTTCGAGGAGGGGCGCCAATATGGGCGTTCTGCGCGTCGACCATCCGGATATCGAAGAATTCAGCACCTGTAAAACGGACGAGAACCAGATCACCAATTTCAATATTTCGGTCGGCATTACCGATGCTTTCATGGAGGCGGTCAAGAACGACGAAGAATGGGAGCTGCGTTTCCCGGACGTGGTTTCGCCGAAGTATCGCGGCTTCAGGGGGACGTTGGAGCAGGCCGAGGCGGAGGGCATCCCGATCCGCGTCTACCGGAAGGTGCGGGCGCGCGAACTGTTCGACAAGATCGTTACGCAGGCCCATCACAACGGCGAGCCGGGCATGCTTTTCCTGGATACGGCCAATCGTGATAATCCCGTTCCGCATTTATACGCGCTTGAGTCTACGAATCCCTGCGTGACGGGCGAAACGCTGATCTATACCGAAGATGGCTTGCGGAGAGCGGCTGACCTGGCGCAAGAGGACGATCCGTTGCGGGTGGCTACCGATGGCCGTTTCGGGACGGAAACGCTGATGCCGTCAACGCCCGTTTTTGCGACCGGCGTCAAGGATGTGTATCGTTTGATATTGCGCGAGGGCTATGAGCTAAGACTAACGGGAGACCATCAGGTGATGACGAGCCGCGGTTGGGTGGCGGCGCGGGATTTGACGCCCGGCGACAAGGTGCATATCCTCAATCGCAAAGGCGGTTTTGGAAAAGAGGGAACGCTGGAGGCCGGTCGCGTTCTGGGTTGGCTGGTTGGCGACGGCACGCTTAATGTCGTGCGCGCCGTTTTGTCGTTCTTCGGCGATGAAAAACGGGAACTCGCGCCTGCTTTCGCAGATATGGTCACGAACCTGGTGGATGCGCCGGAGCGGAGCCGCTCTTATCCGGTGGGCGTCGTTGACGTTGCCGGGCGGGACGAGGCGCGCGTTGCCTCCGACCGTTTGAAAACATGGGCGGAACAATACGGGCTGGCAGGGAATAAATTCATCGTTCCCGAAGCCGTTTTCGCGGGGAGCGAGGAAATTCAACGAGGGTTCTTGCAAGCCCTGTTTACCGCCGACGGGCAGGTTAACGATGGCGGTGACAAGGGATGCTCTGTACGTCTGAGCTCCAGTCATTTGGCGCTGCTCAAGGATGTCCAAAGATTATTGCTCAATTTTGGCATTGCGAGCAAAATCTATGAAGAAAGACGCCCGGCAGGTTATCGCGCCATGCCCGATGGCCGGGGCGGTTCGAAAGAATATTATTGCCTGGCGCAGCACGACCTTGTGATCAGCAAGAACAATTTGATTACCTTTGCCAACGAGGTCGGTTTCTTAATGCGGGCCAAGCAGGATAAATTGGCCGATTATCTTGAGCGCATGGTGCGCGGCCCTTACCGGGAGACGTTCATGGCGACGGTGCTTGCGCTGGAGCCGGATGGGCGGGAAATGGTCTATGATTTGCAGCAACCGGACACGCATTCTTTTGTCGCTAATGGTCTGGTTGTGCATAATTGCGGTGAACAGTGGCTTGGGCCGTATGAGTCTTGCTGTTTGGGGTCGGTCAATCTGGCCGAGCACTGCGCCCCGGACGGGAAGGTGGACTGGGAGGCCATCCGCAAAAGCGTTGTGCTGGCGACCCGCTTCCTGGACGACGTGGTGGACATCAACGCCTATGTGCCTGCCGTGCCGCAATTGAAAGAAGCCGCCCAGAGCGCCCGCCGCATCGGGCTGGGCATCATGGGGCTGGCCGACCTGATGTATCACGTCGGCGTGCGCTACGGATCGCAGGCCGGGCAGGAGTTCGGCGCGCAGGTGATGGAGTTCGTGCGCTACCATGCCATGCAGACCAGCATCCAGTTGGCGCAGGAACGCGGCGCGTTCCCGGCCATCGAGGGCAGCATCTATGACCCGCAAAAGATGACCTGGACCCCGCCCTCGTCGGTGGTTCCGTATACGCGTGATTGGGGACGTCCGTCGGTGGATTGGGAATCGGTCGTCAGCGCGGTCAAGAAGCACGGCATCCGCAACGCCGCGCAGACCACGGTCGCGCCGACGGGGACGATTGCCACCGTGGCCGGATGCGAAGGCTACGGCTGTGAACCGACTTTCGCGCTGGCGTATGTCCGCCACGTCAACGACAACGGCAAGGATCTGCAACTGACCTACGCCAGCCCGCGTTTCGAGGCGGCCCTGGCCAAAGCCGGTCTGGAGAGGGAAGCCCGGCGGGAAATTTTCGAACAGGTCATGGAGCATGGCTCCTGCCAGGACGTGCCGGACGTCCCCGAAACGATCCGGGACGTGTTCGTCGTGGCGGCGGATGTGACCGCGGAGGAACACGTCCGCATGCAGGCCGCCTTGCAGGCCTTCGTGGACAACTCGATCTCGAAGACGGTCAATTTCCCGGCGACGGCCAGCGAGGATGACGTGGCGCGGGCCTATCTGCTGGCCTGGGAATTGGGCTGCAAGGGCATCACGGTCTATGTGACCGGTTCGCGGGAGAAGGTCGTGCTGGAGACCAAGGCGACCGTCTCCAAGCGGGGCGGTGATCTGGAGCCGGCGGCCACGATGTGGCACGAGCGCAAGAAACCGCGCCCGCGCTCGCTGGTCGGCTGGACGTACAAGGTGGACACGCCGCTCGGCAAGGCGTTCGTGACCGTCAATGAGAACGGCGGCCGCCAGCCCTTCGAGGTTTTCGTCAATACGTCCAAGGCCGGTTCCGAGACGGCTGCCGTCTCGGAGGCGATTGGGCGTTTGATCTCGTACGTTTTGCGGCTGGCTTCACCGGTCGCGCCGCGTGAGCGCATGGCCGAGATCGTGCGTCAGTTGGGCGGCATCGGCGGCGGACGTTCGCTTGGCTTTGGGGCCAACCGCGTCCGTTCCCTGCCGGACGGGGTCGGGCAGGTGCTGGCCGAGTACCTGCGCGAGACGGACGGCACGGGCGAATGGCTGCCCGCGCTGGAGATAGCCGCCGGCAACGGCGGGCACGTACAAACGCCGCTCAAGATCGGCGACCTGTGCCCGGAGTGCGGCGAAGCGGCCGTGGTCAACGAGGAGGGCTGCCGCAAGTGTTATGCCTGCGGGTTTAGTGAGTGTTGAAAACGAGATAGACCCCAGACCTCCGAGGTCTCTAAGACCTCGGAGGTCTGCTGGCTCTCGCATGGTGGGATTATGGCGCGTCGAACGATTCCTTTTGTACCTTCCGTTTCGTACCATCTTTATAATCGGGGCAACAATCGTCAGCGCATCTTCTTCGAAGATGAGAATTACCTCTATTTTATTGCCGGGATACGACGATACTTGCTGCCGGTCGTGGAAATCCTGGCGTATTGCCTGATGCCGACCCACTATCATTTGTTGGTTCGGGTTAAACCCGATGCATCATGGCAGCAATCGTCAGACATCAGCGGCGAGGTGTCCAAAGCCATGATGCGCTTGGCCGTCTCGTACACGAAAGCGATCAACAAACGGTTTGACCGCGTGGGGGCCTTGTTCCAGGGACCTTTTCAATCCAGGCCGGTCAAGAGCACGTCATATCTGCTCAATCTTTGCCGCTATATCCACGCCAACCCCGTCAAGGATGGGCTGGTCGCAGACCCGGCGGACTGGCCTTTCTCCAACTATCTGGAATGGATCGGGGCGCGGGATGGCAGGTTGGTGGACAGGGAGTTTGTGACCGGGCAGTTTGGGAGTTCGCCGAACTACAGGGCTTTTGTGTTGGCGTATTTGCGTTCCCGGCGCTTGCCTGATGATGTCCGCATTTATTTGCAGGGGCTGGAGACGTAACAGGGTCAAGATGGGTGCATTCATTTCATGCAACCGCAGACCTCCGAGGTCTCAAAGACCTCGGAGGTCTGATTGGGGGCGTTATAATGGCATTCATGCCCCTCACGCCCAAAATCATCCGCTCCCGCCGCAAGACCATCGCCCTCGTCGTCCAGCCGAACGGCGAGTTGCTCGTGCGCGCGCCGCAGCGGGCTACGCTCAAGCAGATCACCGCGATGGTGGCGCAGCACGCCGACTGGATCGCCAGGAAGCAGGCGCAAGTCTTGGCCGCACGGGCTGCTTTCGCGCCGCGTCAATTTGTCGCGGGGGAGAAATTCCCCTTTTTAGGCGAGAGCTATTCTCTCCAACTCGTAAACGCGGAAAGCCCCGTTCTGGATTTGAACGGGAGTTTTCAATTGGCCCGGTCCGCGCTGGGGCGGGCCGAGCAGGTCTTTGAACGGTGGTATCGCCGGCAGGCGCGGCAGGTCTTCACCGGGCGGGTCGGGTTTTACGCGGGGAAATATGGTTTCGACTACGCCAGGGTCCGCATCTCCTCGGCGCGCACGCGTTGGGGATCGTGCAGTCCGAAAGGCTCGCTCAACTTCACCTGGCGGCTGGTCATGGCCCCGCCGGAGATCGTGGATTATGTGGTCGTGCACGAGTTGTCCCATCTTAGGGAGCACAATCACTCAAAGGCGTTTTGGACGCAGGTGGAAGCGATCTTGCCCGACTACAGGGCGCGGCGAAAATGGTTGCGGGAGAACGGGGGCTTGTTCCACTGGCCGTAAAACAGGCGGGAAGATTGGAAAGTTGAAAGGCGCGGGTTGCGGAATTGCAACGGCAGCGGGCATGATTCGCCTCGCTGCCGTTTTTGTACTGCTCCCCGGTTGCTGTTTACTTCTCTTCGATGGTGATGCTCTCGATCACGTCACCCACGAAATTGGGGTTGGTCTGCGGGTCGCGGCGGGTGATGCCGTTGACCACGTCCATGCCCTCGATGACCTGCCCGAAGATGGTGTAGCCGCCGTTCAGTTGCGGCGTCGGGCCAAAGGTGATGAAGAACTGGCTGCCGTTCGTGTCGCGCCCGGCGTTGGCCATGGCGACCACGCCGGGTTTGTTGAAGGTCAGGTCGCTGTCCTCGTTGACGAATTGATAGCCTGGTCCGCCCATGCCGGTGCCGGTCGGATCGCCGCCCTGGGCCATGAATCCATCCAGCACGCGATGGAAGGTTGTCCCGTCGAAATAGCCCTCGCGCGCCAAAAAGACGAAGTTGTTGACCGTGATGGGCGCTTTGTCCGGGTAGAGCTGGATGACGAACTCTCCGCCCTTCGCCATTTTGACCGTGGCGTAATATTCCTTGTTCACGTCAATCGTCATGGGCGGGGGGGACGAATATTGCCTGGCGTTCACCTCCGGCGCGGTTTGCGCCACGTCCGCTTTGGGCTGCTGGTTGGCGGCGGCCACTATCCAGACGACGGCGACCACGACGGCGGCGATGATGCCGAGCGCGATGCGCCGGACTTTTTCCGCCTGCCGGGCCGCTTTCCTGGCGCGCCTGCGGGCGTTTTTCGAGTGCTTTTTTGTGGACATGAAGATTTTTTCTCCTTTACGTTTTCATCCCGTTTATTGTACCGAGGTCTGCGCGATTTGGGCAGCTATTTTACATTATGGGGTCGCTCGCGACCGAATACAGGGGGAAGCGCAGTCGCAGGGCAACCGTGTTCAGAAGCAACAAAACCGAGAGGATGTGCGTCCTCTCGGTTTTTATCGTCAGTTTGTGCGCGCCTATTCTTCTGCCACCAGCCAGTTCTTGGCAGCCGTCTCGTCGTCGAAATATTTGAGCGGCTGGCCGGTGAGCATGGACAGCATGTCGCCCAGGCGTCTTTTGATGCCGGTCACACCCAGCACGGCGGTTTTATGGACGTGGTCTTTCGTCAGGGATGAGCTGGCGTTCAGCGCGGACATCAGGTCGCCCGCGATGGCGGTATCGCGGAAATCCGCCAGTACCAGCACAGAGTCTTTGGGCTTTTGTATCACAATGGCCTGCACCGCGTCCAGTTCTTCTTTGACGGCCTGCCAATTGTAGAAATGGCCTGAGAAATCCTGGTAGAAGATCTTTTTCCCGTTGTATTCGATCCATTTTGAGCGCATGGTCAGACTCCTTGCGTCTTGTCGCGGCGGCTCTCGAAATAGAGCGCCAGACCAGTGGCAACAGCGCCGGTCAATTCCCAAATCCCCACGCCGATGAAGCGGGGCGGGGCAATATTCAGCAGGACGATGGTGGTGAAAACGACGAACGTGACCCCGCGAAAAGGAACGGTCCACTTGTAGAATTTCCTGACGTCGTTCAGCGCGGCCAGGACGTAATAGATGCCCATGTTGAACGAGGCCATGGAAGCGGACATGATAAAGACGATCGTGTAATCCGTGGCGGGACGTTGGGCGCGTTCGATCACTTGGAACCCGAGCATGGAAAGCGTCAGTTCAGGCTTGAGCAACCCCAACAGCCCCAACAGGAAAGCCAATACCCCGAAGATGAACATTGTCCAGCCGGATGCATCTCGAACTCTTAGTGCGGAAGATTTGGGCATTGAGCTGTCCTTGTCCTTTGTGCAGGAATTAATCGTAATTATACCGTGAAATTGTTTTTCAATTTACACGGATTTTACAAGGCTGCCATACTGCGGTAACGCCCCCTTTGTACAATGGCAGGGTAATAACCAAGGAGGTTCACCATGTTCAAAGCAACATCACTGTTCAGGAAGTTTGTCTTGATCGCGCTGGTCGCCGCGCTGAGTGTGGCGGCATTACCCGCCACGACCGTTTACGCGGCCGGGCTGAACGACGAGTCCGCGCCGCCGGAAATGACGGCTGAACGTCTGGAGAAAATATGGCGGCGGGAGCAGGCCATCTATGGAAAGATGGGCAGACTCCTCGAGCGCACCGATACGCTGACCGGGAGGATCCAAACGCTGATCGACAAGGCCAACGAAAAAGGCTACGACACCTCGGCGGTACAGGCCGCGCTGGACGCCTTCGTCGCGGCCATCCAGGAGGCTCGACCGGTTTACGAGAGCGCCCAGGGGATCATCGACTCCCACCAGGGCTTCAGTGCGGATGGCGCCGTGACAGATATCGAGGTCGCGGCGGAGACGGTCATGTCAATGGGTGATACGCTGCGCGAGATCCGGGACATCACCGCTCCGAGCGGCAAGGCTCTGCGTGAAGCCATCAAGGCTTTCCGCGAGGCCAATTTCCCCGAGGGCCGTCCCGGCCGCCAGGATCAGCCCAAAGGGACCGCGCCCTCTTTTGCCCCATCGAACTAGCAGGCAGACAGGGTATATCCTCCCCTGCAGAGACACGGCCTCTCCCGCCGTGTCTCTGTGCGGTTTTAAGGAGTTTATTGTATACTGGTGAGAGTGGAGCACCACTTTTGGGAGGTTGCCTTGTCTTCAACAGCTTTTGTTGTCGTGGGGTTGGTTACGGGACTCACTTTTGCAGGGTTTCTGGTGGTCGCGGCGATTGCCTACAAGGCCCGGCGCAGGAAATTCGCCGGTTACCTGCTGGCAGAAGGAAAAATTGTAGACCTTGACTTGCATGTTTTGGCCATGGGGGACAGCCCCGGCTCCTATTACCCGGTGGTTGAATTCAAACCCCCGTCGGGTGAGACGATACGTTTTGAGTCAAACTTCGGCTCCAGGCTGTCAAGATACAAGGTGGGGCAGGCGGTGATGGTTTTGTACGATCCTGACGACCCGCGGCAGGCGGAAATCGATTCGACGATGTCGCAGCGGCTGATGCCGGGGATGCTGCTGCTTTTCAGTGTGCTCTCGATATGTATGTGTATCCTTTTCCTTGTGTTTGGCCTGGTCGTTACAAACGCGGCGGGTTGACCGTTTCGTTTTGACCATTTAAAGGAGATGCCTTACAATCCAGGCAGGTTTTGGATGCTACTTTCATCTAGCCCCCGGACACTTTTGGGCGACAAGCCTCTGTGGTGTCCGACAGTTCAACTGTCGGACATCGCCAGCCATTCGGCGGACTAAAGTCTGGCCTCAGTGCATAAAAGTCGGCTTCAGCCGACTCCCTGGTCAGCCCGCACACCCCGTTTGGGGCGCAGGTGGCTTTCAGGTGCTGAGGAAGGGCTTTTAGCCCGCACGGTGGTCTTGAAAAACCACAAGCCCGGACATCTACCGGCAAACTGTCCGGTGGTTAGACTTTCATAACAGGAGAAAAAATGTCCCCAGTAAAAGGAAAAAAAGTTGTAAAAACCGATAAAGCCCCGCGCGCTATCGGGCCGTATTCAGCCGCCGTTCGGATTGACTCGCTGGTCTTCACCGCCGGGCAAATTGCGATTGACCCCGCCACGGGCGAACTGGTCGGCGGCGGGATCGAGGCCGAGACCCGACAGGTGCTGACGAACCTGAAACACGTGCTGGAGGCCGCCGGTTCGAGCCTGGAGCACGTCGTCAAAACGACGGTTTTCCTGGCGGACATGGCTGATTTCCCGAAACTTAATGCGGTCTATGCCGAATTCTTCACCGAAGATCCGCCCGCCCGTTCGACGGTGGCGGTCAAGACGTTGCCAAAAGACGTGCGGGTGGAGATCGAAGCCATCGCGCTGATAGCTGAAAGCTGATTGTCAAAGCATGTCATCCGAACTGATCCTCCTTGTCGACGACGAACCCTCCATCGTGCAATTGGCGCGCATGTACCTGGAGCGCGAAGGGTTCCGCGTCGAATCCGTCGGGGACGGGGAGGCGGCCCTCGAGGCCGCGGCAGGCCTGCGTCCGGTTCTGATCGTGCTGGACGTGATGCTTCCCAAACTGGACGGGTTCGAAGTCTGCCGTCGCTTGCGCAATCAGGACGATCCGGTCGCCATTTTGATGTTGACAGCCCGTGACGAGGATATCGACAAGATCGTCGGCCTGGAGCTGGGCGCAGACGATTACCTGACCAAGCCGTTCAACCCGCGCGAATTGGTGGCGCGCGTCAAGGCCATCCTGCGGCGCGGCGAACGGACGCTGCATCCCGGCGCGGCTCCCGTTCACGTCGGCGACCTGACGATCGACCCCGCCAGCCGCGAAGTGCACATCGGCGGGCAGCGCCTCGAGTTGCGCACCCAGGAATTCGACCTGCTCCTGACCCTGGCCGAGCATCGCGGCATGGTCCTCAGCCGCGAACAATTGCTGCAAATGGCCTGGGGCTTTGATTTTTACGGGCAGACGCGCACTGTGGACGTCCACGTGGCCCATCTGCGCAAGAAGATTGCCGGGAGCACGGCGCGCATCGAGACCGTGACCGGCGTGGGCTACAAACTGGTCGTGACCGACTAGCGACTGCCGACCATCCCCCATGTTTTCTTCCCTTCGTTCGCGTCTCTGGTTGAGTTATGCCTGGTTGATCGTCACCGCGCTGGGCGTGGTGATGTTCGTCTTGCTGCTTTATCTGCTGCGCAACCCGCTGCTCTACCGCCAGACGCTCAGCAAATTGAACGCGGTTGAAACGTTGATCGCTGCGCGCCAGAGGGAACTGGCTGCGTTGCCGTCCCAAAGCTTGAAGACGGCCCTGAAGCGCACCGACAGCACCTTTGACGTGCGCCTGATCCTGTTCGACGCGGATGAACGAGTACTTTTCGATACGCGGGCGGACGAGACGCCCATCGCTATGCCGTCCGAGCATTTTTTTCGTTCGACCCCGACGCTGCGCGACGATGCTGGCAAGGTTTGGTTGTATACGCTTTCGGATCTGTCGGATGGCACCCGGCTGCTGGTCGCGACGCCGCGCCCCAACGTCCATTTGCTGGCCATCCTGCGCGACGAGTTGATGCCGCCTTTCTGGGGGGCCGGGGCGATCGCTTTGCTGCTCTCCCTCCTGCTGGCCTTTGGCATGGCGCGCTGGATCGCCGACCCGCTGCAACGGATGTTGACGGCGGCCCGCGAAATGCCTGCGGAGCAGTCCATCCCTGTCCCTGTGCGCGGCCCGCACGAGGTCCAGGAACTGACGCAGGCTTTCAACGAAATGGTGGCGCGTGTGCAGGATACCCAGCAGGCCCAGCGGGATTTCGTCGCCAACGTCTCGCATGAGCTCAAGACGCCGCTGACGTCCATTCAGGGCTTCGCCCAGGCCATCCTGGACGGTACGACTGACACGCCGGAAAGCCAGCGCCAGGCGGCGGAAGTGATCTATGCCGAGGCCGGACGGATGCACCGCATGGTGCTCGACCTGCTCGACCTGGCCCGTCTCGATGCAGGCATCGCCGAGATGGAAAGATCGCCCGTGGATTTGACCGCGCTGCTCAGGAACGTGGCCAGGAAGTTCACGCCCCAGGCGCGCGGGGCCGGGGTCGGCCTGCACGTGGAAGTGGCGGATTTGCCGGTGGTGATTGGCGACGGCGACCGGCTGGCGCAGGTTTTTACCAACCTGGTGGATAACGCCCTTAAACACACGCCCTCCGGCGGGCAGGTCATTCTGCGCGCTGTCCGGCAGGATGGCGAGGTAAAAATTTTGGTCATCGATACCGGCGCGGGCATTCCAGCCGAGGCGCTGCCGCACATCTTCGAGCGTTTTTATCAGGTCGACAAGTCTCGCAGCAGCGGGGGGGAACACAGCAGCGGGCTGGGGCTGGCCATCGTGCGGGAAATCGTGAGCGCACATGGTGGTAGAATTACGGTTCGCAGCCAGGCGGGGCAGGGGAGCACGTTTGTCGTGCATTTGCCTGTCGCACGGCCGGATGCAACAACCATTCTCTCGCGTCAAGACCGCTAGAATTTCTCACCGCGGAGTTCGCTGGGAACACAGAAAAAACCTCCGTGTTCTTCACGTTCTCGGCGGTGAACTGTGAAAAGATGCCGACTGTCTCAATTATTGTCCCATGTTACAATGAGCGAACGACCATTCGCCTGCTGTTGGATGCGGTCTACGCGCAGAGCTATCCGCGCGCCGACCTGGAAGTGATCATCGCGGATGGTCTCTCCGGTGATGGCACGCGGGACGAAATTGCGGCCTTCCAGCGGGAGCACCCTGACCTGTCTTTGCAAGTGATAGACAACCCGGCGCGCATCATTCCGGCGGGACTGAATCGGGCTATTGAGACTGCTCGCGGCGAGATCATCGTCCGCCTGGACGCCCACTCCGCGCCCTACCCGGATTACGTGGCGGGCTGTGTTGCTGCGCTGCAGGAGGGGAAAGGGGAGAACGTCGGCGGGGTGTGGGATATTCGCCCCGGCGGGGATGGTTGGCTGGCGCAGTCCATCGCCGTCGCGGCGGCGCATCCGCTCGGCGTTGGCGACGCGCTCTATCGTCACGCCACGCAGCCGGCGCTGGTGGACACGGTCCCGTTCGGGGCCTTCCGCCGCTCGCTGGTGGAGCGGGTCGGCATGTTTGATGAGACTTTGCTTTCGAACGAGGATTACGAGTTCAACGCTCGTGTGCGCCAATCCGGCGGACGCATCTGGCTGGACCCGGCCATTCGTTCCGTTTATTTTGCCCGCACCAGCCTGCCGGCGTTGGCCCGTCAATACTGGCGCTACGGCTACTGGAAGTGGCGCATGTTGCGCCGCTACCCGAAGACGCTGCGTTGGCGGCAGGCGTTGCCGCCGTTATTTGTGCTCGGTTTGTTATCCACCCTTTTTTTGAGTTTTTTCCTGTCTTTCTTTGGCTATTTGTTGGCCGTGGAGGTCTTTATCTACGCTTTGGTTTTGTTTTTGGCTGCGCTTGTGATTGCATTGCACCGCCGCAAGTTTTTTTTGGTTGTCGGATTACCGTTGGCGATTGCGACCATGCACCTCTCTTGGGGGAGCGGGCTTCTCTGGAGCCTGCTCTCTGACGTTTTTGGGATACGCAAAAATGGCTGAGAACTATTCTCGTAAACCTACTATTCGACTCAGGCCGGGCGAACAGCGCGCTGTTTTGCTGTTTGGGGATTTGCTGGCGGCGGTGACCTCTCTGGCGGGCTCGGTTTATGCCTGGCGGGAATATTCCTGGTATAGATTGCTGGCAACGGGCATCTCGCCGGAAAAGGCCGCCAAGTTCTTTTCCGGCATTGTCGTGCCCTTCTGGTTTTACCTGCTGCCGATTGGTTGGCTGCTGCTGTTGATCGAACTTTACGAGCCGCAAGCGGCCGCCAACTGGCGCAGGACGCTGCGCGGCGTTGCCGTCGCGGCTTTCATCGGGTTGATCGTCTATGCCCTGATCTTTATCACGATAAAAGATCCGAACTCCCTGCCCCGCATTGGCGTTGGCGCTTTCCTGGTGATCGCCTCCATCCTGACGTTGGGCTGGCGGCGGCTATATATCCGTTTATATACTGCCCAGGGCATGACGCGCCGCGTGCTCATTGTCGGCGCAGGCCGGGCTGGCGAGACTCTGGCGAAGGCGTACAAGAACATCTGGCCGCCGCCTTTTTACCTGATCGGCTTTGTTGACGACGATCCGAAGAAGATCGGCTCCCGCGTCGAGGGTTTTCGCGTATTTGGCAGCAACGACCGCCTGCTGCAGATCATCGAGCAGCAAAACATCTCCGACCTGGTCGTGGCAATTACCGGCGCAATGATGGGCAGCACTTTCCAGACCATCCTGGATGCACAGGAGAGCGGCGTGGTCATCACGCGTATGCCGACCATGTACGAAGAGATGGTCGGACGCGTTCCCATCCACCATTTGGAATCAGATTGGCTGATCCGTTCGTTCGTGGACGAGGCGCGCGTCAGCGGTTTCTACGAATTGGGCAAACGCGTTTCGGATATCTTGGGCGGATTGGTCGGTTTCGGCATTCTTGTGGCCGTCTTGCCTTTTGCCGCGCTGGCGATCGCGATTGACAGCGGCCTGCCCATCTTCTATGCTCAAAATCGTTTGGGCAAGGGCGGAAAGCCCTTCAAGCTTTTTAAGTTCCGCACGATGGTGCAGAATGCTGAAGAGGACGGCCAGGCGCGCCTGGCCGCGGAAGATGACCCGCGCATTACGCGGGTTGGCAAGATTTTACGCAAAACACGGCTGGATGAGTTTCCGCAGTTTCTCAATGTCTTGCGCGGCGAGATGAGTTTGGTCGGGCCGCGCGCCGAGCGCCCTGAACTGGTGGCCCAGTTCCAGAAAGAGATCCCGTTCTATCGGGCGCGCTTGCTGGTCAAACCGGGCATCAGCGGCTGGGCGCAGATCAATTATGGCTATGTCTCCACCGTGTACGAGACGGGGGTCAAACTCGAATACGACCTGTACTACATCAAGCACCGTACTTTCTGGATGGACGTGAACATCATGTTGCGCACGGTTGGCACGGTGTTTGGTTTCAAGGGACGCTAACATGACGAGGGCACTGGTCACCGGCGGCGCCGGTTTTATCGGTTCGCATCTTGTGCGCGCGTTGTTGGAGCGGGGGGACCGCGTGCGCGTGCTGGATAACTTTTCGACTGGCAAACGCGAGAACCTGGACGACCTGCGCGAAGACGTGGAGATCATCGAGGGCGATCTGCGGGATGCGGATGCGGTGCACGCTGCGCTGCGGGACGTCGAGTTGGTCTTCCACGAAGCGGCATTTGTCTCCGTTCCGCTTTCGATGCGGGAGCCGGGGGCCTGTCTGGACGTCAACGTCCAGGGAACGACGAACCTGCTCGAGGCGTCGCGCGAGGCGGGCGTCCGGAGAGTGGTGGTGGCGTCCAGCGCGGCGGTCTACGGGGATTCGGACGCGCTGCCGTTGGACGAGTCGACGCCCCTGCGTCCGCTTTCGCCGTATGCGGTGTCCAAACAGGTGGATGAGCTTTATGC
Source organism: Chloroflexota bacterium (assembly GCA_013152325.1). Lineage (GTDB taxonomy): Bacteria > Chloroflexota > Anaerolineae > Anaerolineales > Villigracilaceae > Desulfolinea. Next base: position 11,200 of record JAADGN010000073.1, on the reverse strand, counting down.
ACGGCTGTACACGCATGCCCTGGGCCTGGAAGTGGCCGCGCTGCGCTATTTCAACGTCTATGGGCCGCGGCAGTCGCCGGATTCGGAGTACGCCGCCGCGGTGCCGATCTTCATCCGACAACTGCTGGCCGGGAAGCCGATCACCATTTTTGGCGACGGCGGGCAGACGCGCGATCTGATCTACGTGGGTGACGTCGTGCGGGTGAACTTGTTGGCCGCGGAACATCCGCGCGCGGCCGGGGAAGTGTTCAACGTGTGCACGGGACGGGAGACCCGCATTCTGGATTTGGTGAAAGCCTTGGCTGGTATTTTCCCGGATGCCCCGCAGCCCGTTTTCGACGCGCCGCGCGCCGGTGATATCTACCGCTCGGTGGGCAGTCCGGAGCGGGCGGCGCGTGTGTTGGGCTTTCGCGCCCAAACTTCGCTGGATACCGGCATGAAGGAAACCGCTGCATGGATGAGCCGTTGAAAAACCGGATACGCCCCCACGTTCGCAACCGGTTCGTTTTGATCGGCGACCTGGTGCTGATCCTGGTTTCGGTGATGGGGAGTTTCGCCCTGCGCCTGGACGTGGCGGCATTGCCTTTTTATTTCCCCGCGATCTTGATCATGTCGGGTGTGGCGCTGGCGGTGAAGATGCCGGTCTATTATTTCTTCGGCCTGTATCGCCGCCTGTGGATCTACGCCAGCGTTAACGAATTGAAGTTGATCGCGACCGCGGTGACAACCGCCTCGGTTCTGACGTCCGGCGTGATGCTGGGGCTTATCAGCGCCGGGATGGTGCTGCCGGGCATGCCGCGCACCGCCCTGGGCATCGACTGGCTGCTCTCGCTGGTGTTGATCGGCGGTTCACGTTTTGCCATGCGTGTGCTGGCCGAGTTGTCCGTCTCGCAGCGCAACGGCAAGACGCGCAAGGTGCTGATCGTCGGCGCGGGCGATGCCGGCGCGCTGGTCGTGCGCGAGATGCAGCGCAACAACCAGTTGAATTTTTCCCCGGTCGGTTTTCTGGACGACGATCCGACCAAACAGAAGCAGGAGATCTACGGCGTTTCGGTGATTGGCACACTGCCCGATCTGGCGCGTGTGCTGGAAAGCCAGCACGTGGACGAGGTGATCTTCGCCATTCCCAGCGCGCCCGGCAAATTGGTGCGTCTGGTAACGGATATTTGCCGCGGGAACAATGTGCCTTTCCGCACCATGCCCGGCATCCATGAACTGCTCGGCGGCAAGGTCAGCGTCAGCCGTCTGCGCGAAGTGGATATCGCCGACTTGCTGCGCCGTCAACCCGTGCGTATTAACGAAGCGCTGCTCGGCGCAACCCTGACGGGCAAACGCGTTCTGGTCACCGGCGCGGGCGGCTCGATCGGCAGCGAACTCTGCCGTCAGATTGCGCGTTGGGAGCCTGCCGAATTGGTTTTGCTGGGGCACGGCGAGAACAGCATTTTCGAGGCCCTGCTCGAATTGCACGAGGATTACCCCGCGCTGGCGATCTTTCCCGTCATTGCCGATGTGCGCCACAAGGCGCGCCTTGCGCGCATCTTTGACGAACATCGTCCGCAGGTGGTCTTTCACGCCGCGGCGCACAAACACGTCCCTTTGATGGAAGCCAGCGCCAACGTCGAGGAAGCTGTGACGAACAACGTCCTGGGCACCCAGCGGCTGGTCGATGTTGCCGTCGAGAGCGGCGTGGGCCGTCTGGTGTTGATCTCTACCGACAAGGCTGTCCAGCCTTCCAGCGTCTACGGAGCGACCAAACGCCTGGCTGAGATGATCGTGCTCGACGCGGCGCGGCGATCCGGGCGGGCGTTTACCGTCGTCCGCTTTGGGAACGTGTTGGGCAGCCGCGGCAGCATCATCCCGCGCTTCAAACGTCAGATCGCGCGCGGTGGGCCGGTCACGGTCACACACCCGGATATGCAGCGATTCTTTATGACCATCCCGGAAGCCGTCCATCTGGTTTTGCAGGCTTCGGCGATGGGTGACGGCGGCGAGACCTTTGTGCTCAATATGGGCGAACCGGTGCGCATTCTCGATTTGGCCGAAGACCTGATCCGTCTCTCCGGGCTGGACCCGGGGCGCGACGTTGAAATTGTCTTTACGGGCATCCGTCCCGGCGAAAAAATGAGCGAGGAACTTTGGGAGGCTGGCACGGCTTATGATGAAACGGCGCACCCCGATATCTTTCGGCTGGACGGGGATGCGGAGCTCGGCAACGCACGCCTGCGTCAGTTTTTAAGCCGTCTGGACGAGCTGTCGCGCGTTGGCGACGCGGATGCGATTGTCAACGCCCTCGACGAGACGGTACCGGGCGCTTCCATCCTCGTCACGCCGCCGCCGGATGTGACTTCCATCGCGTAACGCGGTTGCTTATGTCCGAACTCTCCCTCTCCGATTGGAATCAATTCCTTGCCGGGCACCCCAATGCCCACATCCTGCAGTGCGGCGCGTGGGGTGAACTCAAGTCCGCCTTTGGCTGGGATGCGGCGCACGTTGTTTCCGGCGACAGTGGCGTGCAGATACTTTTTCGCAAATTGCCGTTGGGGTTGACGATAGCCTACATTCCAAAACCTTTGTCACAAGTCATCGGTCAGCAGTCATTGGTCGCCGAGATCGATCGTGTTTGCAGGAGCCGCCGCGCCGTTTTCTTGAAAGTCGAGCCTGATGCCTGGGACGATGACGACCTGCGGCCGGCGGCTGACGACTGGCGGCGGTCTGCTTTCATCCAGCCCCCGCGCACCATTGTGGTGGACTTGCGCGGCGAAGAAGATGCCATTCTCGCCCGCATGAAGCAGAAGACGCGCTACAACATCCGTTTGGCGGCGCGCAAGGGCGTCACGGTCCGCGCCTGGGACGACGTTGCAGGCTTCCATGCGATGGTGCAGGTCACCGGCGGGCGGGACGGCTTCGGCGTCCATTCGCTGGAGTATTACCGCCGGGCGTATGAGTTATTCCAGCCGACGGGTATGGCCGAATTGCTGGTGGCCGAGTACGAAGGAAAACCGTTGGCGGCGCTGATGGTCTTCGCGCGCGGGAAACGTGCCTGGTACATGTATGGCGCTTCGACCAATGAAGAGCGCAATCGTATGCCGACTTATCTCCTGCAGTGGGAGGCCATGCGCTGGGCGCGCGCCAAAGGCTGCACGGCGTATGATTTGTGGGGCGTCCCCGACGCGGACGAAGAAACCCTCGAAGCGCATTTTATGAGCCGTCATGACGGCTTGTGGGGCGTTTACCGTTTCAAGCGCGGCTTTGGCGGGGAAATCAGGCGGGCGGCGCAGGCTGCGGACCGGGTCTATAAGCCGTTTTTGTATGCCTTGTATCGGACGGTGACGAGGAAGTGACGCGTGGAGTTGCCCCGCTTCAGCGGGTTTTGCAGGGCCAGCTTGGGGTTTTCGTCCTTGAATTGATCCTCTAAAAATGCTATAATGGTTGCGCACCTGTTGGTACAGGTTGGTATATGTGAGTATATTCACAAGCCTGTTTGCGAAGCAATGAAGCGATGAGCCGAACACAGCCAGACAAACCACTCTATCAAGTCGTCTCAGAATCGATTTTGGATCGGATCGATTCCGGCGAACTGAAGCCGCACGACCGCCTTCCATCCGAGAATGAGTTGTGTGAACTCTTTTCGGTCGGACGCAACACGGTTCGGCGGGCGCTCGGTGAACTGGTGCGGGATGGCGTGCTGAAAACCGTCCCCGGGCTGGGCACATTCGTCACCGACAGCCGCCTGACGAAGACTGCCGAATACCTGTACGGCATGACGCAGGAAATGCAGTTGCACCATCGGGCGATCACCAGCCGGGTTTTGGAAGCGAAGATCATCAGCGCAGACCCTTACCTGACGCGGCGGCTGCAAGTGCAGTTGGGCGCGGAGGTCGTTTTTCTCTACCGCGTCCGTGAGATGGACGGCGAACCGGTGGCGATTGAACGCTCCTATTTGCCGCATGCGCTTTGCCCGGGCATCCTGAAATTTGATTTTTCGAAGCAGTCCCTTTACGAAACGCTCTCGAGAACCTATAACAGGCGTCCAAGTCATGCGGAGCAGGAGATTGAAGCCAGCCTGGCGACATCCGAAGTGGCGCGGCTCCTTAATCTGACGCCGCCGGCGGTTGTGTTGGTTTTTCACCGCGAAACTCGTCTGGAAACAGGTGAAGTGATAGAATATGTGGACTCCGAATTGCGTGCAGACCGTTTCCGCTTTTACACCAACCTGCGGTTGCAATCTGCACCGGACGAATTTTCCTTTCGCCGCTTGCCCGTCCACGTGACGCAGACCTAGAAAAAACATGATCCCAGATGCTGAACTGAAAGCCATTGTCGAAAGAGTTGTCCAGCGCACCATGCATGGAGACGGCGCGCGCACGGAGACTCTGCCGCAGGTAACGGTTCAGCCGCCTGATGCGCACGGCGAGGCGAAGACCGTCGCGCTGGGCGCGGATCATGGCGGATACCGCATGAAGGAGATGCTGAAAGCCCATTTGACGGAAGCCGGTTACCGGGTGATCGATCGCGGCACGAACAGCGCCGAGTCCGTGGATTATCCCGATTTCGCGTTTGCGGTGGCCGAGTTGGTGGGGCAGGGCAAAGCCTGGCGCGGCATCATTGTGGACGGGGCCGGCATCGGCAGTTGTATGGCGGCCAACAAAGTCCCCGGTGTGCGTGCGGCCATGTGCTACGACCATGCCACGGCCTTCAACAGCCGTGAACACAACAACGCCAACGTGCTCACCTTGGGCGCTGGCCTGATTGGCGACAACCTGGCGCGTCAGATCGTGGATACCTGGCTCTCAACCCCATTTGGCGGCGGCCGCCACGCCCGGCGTGTGGACAAGATCATGTCCATCGAAAAGAAGTTTTTGAAATCTGGAAATTAGTATGACTATTGACACGAAACAAGTAGAGAAAATAGTGGAAATCGTCACGCGCGAGGTTTTGCATGCGCTGGCGGAGCAGGAGCAGTCCGCAGACGCGTCGCATGGCGCGTATTGCAAAAAGGAATGCGGGGATGGCATTTGCGTTACGACCTGCTTTGACGATATCGGTCACGTTATCAGCGCGGGAGCGGAACGTATCACCTCCACGCTGGGCGGCATCCCCAAGGATCTGAATATCGCCTCGATGATTGACCATACGCTGCTCAAGCCGGACGCCACGCCCGATCAGATCGCCCAACTGTGCTACGAGGCGCGCAAATATGGTTTTGCCTCGGTGTGCATCAATCCGGCGCACGTCCCGCTGTGCGCCGACCTGTTGCGCGGTACGCCGGTCAAAGTCTGCACGGTGATCGGTTTTCCGCTGGGTGCCACGGCTCCGGAAGTAAAAGCATACGAAGCCAAAACAGCCCTGCGGGATGGCGCGACCGAAATCGATATGGTCATCAATATCGGCGCGCTCAAGGGCGGCGACCATACCCTGGTGGCGCGTGATATTCAGGGCGTGGTACAGGTCGCTCATGCGGCCGGGGCGATTGTCAAGGTCATCATTGAAACGGCCTTGTTGACCGATGAGGAAAAAGTGGCCGCCTGTCTGCTGGCCAAGGAGGCCGGGGCGGACTATGTCAAGACCTCGACCGGGTTTGCGGGCGGCGGCGCGACGGTGGAAGACGTGGCCTTGATGCGCCGCGTGGTCGGTCCGGAGATGGGCGTTAAAGCCTCCGGCGGCGTGCGGTCATTCGAAGACGTGAAAAACATGGTCGCTGCGGGCGCGACGCGTATCGGCGCCAGCGCGGGCGTCAAAATCGTTCAAGGCGAACAGGGACAACCGCAGCAGGCTCCGGCCAAACCGGTCGCCGCGAAGGCCTATTGAGAGAAGAAAAGATGCGTATTGCCAGAGTCGTAGGTTCGGCCATTTCAACCATCAAGGACGAGAAGGTCAAGGGACGCAAATTGCTCGTCCTGAAGCAGACCGATCAGGGCGGCAACCTGATCGGCAAACCTTTTGTCGCCGTTGATTTGGTGGATGCCGGGGTCGGCGATTTGGTGCTGACCGGCCACGGTTCCAGCGCCCGGCAGACGCACCTGACAAAGGATTGCCCGGTGGATGCGGTCGTGATGGCTGTGGTCGACCATCTGGTCGTTGACGACGTCGTGGTGTTTCGCAAGGAGTAAGACTGCATGTTGATTGCCAAAGTTGTCGGAACGACCGTTTCGACGATCAAAGACGAAAAACTCACTGGCCGCAAATTGCTTATCCTGCGTCAGACGGATGAGACCGGCGCGCCGTTCGGCAAGCCTTATGTGGCTGTGGACACCCTGGATGCCGGGGTCGGCGACCTGGTACTGACGGCGCACGGCTCCGGCGGGCGGCAGACTGCCCTGACGAAGAACAGCCCGGTGGATGCGGTCATTATGGCCGTGATCGACCATTTGCAAGTCAACGGCGAAGTAGTGTACTGCAAGGAATAAACGTTAAATATCGAGAAATCTCCCGCGGGAGGTTCTTGCGACGAAGGATTGAGAATGACCGTGACCGACAAAGACCTGCTCTCCATTCAAGAAGCCCGTCAGAAGGCTTTGCAGGCGTATGAGGCCCAGCAAATCTGGGCCAACGCCACGCAGGAGCAAGTGGACCGCGTGTGTGCCGCCATGGCGGATGCGGCCTATAACGCCGCCGAACGCCTGGGGCGCATGGCGGCTGAGGAGACCGGCTTTGGGGTTCCGGAGCACAAGAGACTCAAGAATGAGTTCGCTTCCCGGCACGTCTGGGAGAGCATAAAAAATATCAAGACGGTCGGCATTATCAACCACGACACCCAAAAGAAAATCTACGAGATCGCCTGGCCGATGGGAGTGGTGGCGGCGCTGGTTCCCAGCACCAACCCGACCTCCACGGTCATGAACAAGATCTTGATCTCGGTCAAGGCGCGTGACGCGATCGTGTTGGCCCCGCATCCCTTTGCCTCGCAGTGCAGTATTGCAACGGCCAATCTGATGGCCGCAGCCGCCGTCGAGGCCGGCGCGCCGGAAGGCTTGATCAACGTGTTGACCAATATCACCCTGCCCGGCACGCAGGAACTGATGGGGCACAAGCGTGTGGCCGTCATCCTGGCGACCGGCGGCGGCGACATGGTGCGCGTCGCCCACTCGATGGGCAAACCGGCCTATGGCGTTGGCCCCGGCAACGTGCCCGTTTACGTTGACCGCAGCGCCGACCTGGAGAAGGCCGCCAAGTATATCGTCTCCAGCAAGGCCTTCGACCATTCCGTGATCTGTGCGACCGAGCAGGCGGTGGTGGCGGATCGTCCCATCGCGGACCGGCTGGCGCATTTAATGGAGGCCGAAGGCGCGTATTTTGTGGACGGGCGGCAGGCCGACGCGCTGCGTCAGGTTCTCTTCCACCCGAACGGCGCCATCAACGCCGCCGCGACGGGCAAATCGCCGCAATACCTGGCCGCCATGGCCGGGATCCGGATCCCGCGGCAGGCGCGTATTCTCGTGGCGCGGCTGAACGAGGTTGGACGGGACGAGCCGCTCTCGCGCGAGAAGCTGACCACCGTTTTGGGCTGGTACGAAGCCGAAGGCTGGGAGGCGGGCTGCGAGCGCTGCATCGAACTGATCCGCTTCGGGGGGCGCGGGCACAGCCTGATGATCCACGCGCGGGACGAGAAGGTCATCATGGCCTTTGGCCTGGAGAAACCGGTCTTCCGCATCGGCGTGAACACGATGGGCACGCTGGGCGCGATCGGCCTGACGACCGGCGTCATGCCCTCGCTGACGCTGGGGTCGGGCGGCATCGGCGGCTCGATCACCGGCGACAACGTGACCGTCTACCACCTGTTCAACGTCAAGCGCATGGCCTTCGAGATCACACCGCCGCCGGCCGCGGCTTTACGTCCGGGCAGGGCGCCGACGGGCGCGGTCAACGCACCCGACCCTCAGCAACTGGCCGAGATCGTCGAAGAAGTGGTCAGGGAGATATTAGGGAAGTGACCGGCTGGGTGCACGGGATTTGGAATTCAGCACAGAGCGCACAGAATCTGTGGCCTCTGTGGTGAAGTTCAGATTGGCACGTTCACCAAACAAACTGACGCACAAAACTTTTGATAGGAGTATGGTATGGCTCAAGACCCGAAATTGATTGCTTTAGGAATGGTCGAGACCCGCGGCCTGGTCGGCGCGATCGAGGCCGCCGACGCGATGGTCAAGGCGGCCAACGTGGTACTGATTGGCTCGGAATACGTCGGCGGCGGATACGTGACCGTAATGGTGCGCGGCGACGTCGGCGCGGTCAAGGCCGCGACGGACGCCGGCGCGGCTGCCGCAAAACGGATCGCCGAACTGGTTTCGGTGCACGTCATCCCGCGCCCGCATGAGAATGTCGAGATGATCCTGCCGCAGAGCAGCAAAGGCGCTATCGGCGGTCGCTCGAGCGGTGCCAAGAAATAACCGCCCCGCAAATTCTCTCCCGTCCTGACCTTATCCAGATCCTCGAACGCGCCGAGCAAGTCATCCGCCGGGTGGACGGCGGCTCCCGGGAGCCGCCCGCACTGACAGATCCGCCGGATGGCCCGCTGCACGTCGGCGTGGACCTGGGAACCGCCTATCTGGTGCTGGTCGTGCTCGATCAGCACAACCGGCCGGTGGTGGGCGAGTACCAGTTCGCCCAGGTCGTGCGGGACGGTCTGGTCGTGGACTTCATCGGCGCGGTCGACCGGCTGACCGAAATGAAGCGGCGCGTGGAGCGCAGGCTGGGCCGGGAACTTACCCATGCTTCCAGCGGTTATCCGCCGGGCGTGCCGCAGGCCGAACGCCGCGCCACGGCCAACGTGGTCGAGGCGGCGGGATTGCGCTGCACCGGCCTGGTGGATGAGCCGACGGCTGCCAATGCGGTCTTGGGTCTGCAAAATGGCGCTATCGTGGACGTGGGCGGCGGTACGACCGGCATCGCCATCATCCGCGACGGGGAAGTGGTCTATACGGCGGACGAAGCCACCGGCGGCACGCATTTTTCGCTGGTCATCGCCGGCGCGCGCGACATCCCCTTCGAGCAGGCCGAGGCGATGAAGATCCATCCGGCCGAGCAGGCGCGGCTCTTCCCCGTCATCCGCCCGGTCATGGAAAAGGTGGGCAGCATTGTGGCCCGCCACGTCGCACAATATCAGGAGCAGAGCGGCGAGCAGGTGGAACAATTGGTCTTGGTCGGCGGCACGAGTCGATTTCCCCGCATGGACTCCGTCGTGGAAGCGTACACCGGCGTCCCCACGTACGTGCCGCAGCGCCCGTTATTCGTCACGCCGCTGGGTTTTGCGATGTACGACGATAGCCCGGATGGTATTTAGGAGTTTCTATGGCTGATAAATTTTCATTACGTTGTTACTGTTACCTCGACAGGATGCAGCCGCAATACGCGGCCTTTGTGGGCACGGTCACCCAGGGCGACCTGCCGACCGAGGGCATGGCTTCCCTCTATATCGAGATGGCTCCCGGCAACGAGGTTTTCCGCACCGTGGATATTGCCGTCAAGGCGACCGAAGCCAAGCCCGGCGCGCAGATCGTGGAGCGCGAGTTTGGCATGTTCGAGATCCATTCGCACAGCCAGGCGGACGTGCTCGAATCGGGCCGCATCGTGCTGGATCGTTTGGGCCTGAAGGTCGAAGACCGCATCCGCCCGCAGGTGGCTTCCGTCCAACTGATCACGAACGTGGACCCGTACCAGGCGCAATTGCTCAACCGTTGGCGGCGCGGCACCATGCTGGTTCCCAGTCAGACGCTGCTGGTCGTCGAGTGTTTCCCGGCGGCTTACATCAACTACGCTTGCAACGAAGCCGAGAAGACGGCCAACATCAATGTTGTGCACGTCAGTTCGGTGGGACGCTTTGGCCGCATGTGGCTCTCTGGCACCGAATCCGAGGCCAAAACCGCGCGCGATGCCGCCATCCGTGCGCTGGAAAGCCTGGAAGGCGTGAGCGGTTAGTCTCAGGAGTCTGATATGCCGAAGACCTTTTATACCGAACGCGATATCGAGGACCTGGCGCGGCAGGGCGTCCGCTCTCTGGTGGTGGACGACAATGCCGTCTTGACCGACCTGGCATACGAGAAGGCGCGCCAACTGGGGCTGGAGCTGGTCAACAAGAACGACAAGCCGCCTGCGGCCCCGGAACGTCCATACATTGCGGGCGCATCGCCAGCGGCGGCGGCCCCGGCGGTCCGCGCGGGGACGACGGGCGCGGTTCCGCCTCGCAGCAGCGACCTGCGCAAGCGCGTCTACGACGCGGTGGTTGCCCGCCTGGGCGATTCCGTTGACCCCAAACTCCTGGATACGATCATCAGGCGCGTGCTCAAAAGCATCGACACCAACTAGGATCCTTTTATGCTGTTCGGACGTGTGCGCGGCACCGCGGTTTGCACCATCAAATATCCCGACCTCGAGGGCATGAAGCTGCTCGTCGTGCAGCCGCTCGACAGGCATCTCAACGAAGCCGGCCCCATGCAGGTGGCCGCGGACGTGGTCCATGCCGGTCCCGGCGACCTGTGCGTGATGGTGCGCTCGCGCGAGGCCGCGCTGGCGATGCAGGAGCACAAATTCGTGCCCGTCGACCTGGCGTTGGTCGGCGTCGTGGACGAGCTGTCCGTCCGCCCGGACGGCGAATTCGATTTCACCCTGAAAAAGGGCTGGACGCAGTATACCTGAATTGAACGTCATTGCGCACCCTGCGAAGCAGGGTGAAGCAATCTCCTCGAACAGAGATGGAACAAGATGATCCTGGGTAAAGTAACCGGCACCGTCGTTACGACGATCAGCCATCCGCACTACGACAACCGCCGTTTGCTCGTCGTCCAGCCGTTGACGCTGCCCGGCGAGCCTGCCGAGGGCGATTTCATCGCCGTGGACAACACCCACGCCGGCATCGGCGATACCGTGCTCGTCAACCGCGAGGGCAACGGCGCGCGGGCCACACTCAACCTGCCGGACGGCTGCATCATCTCGGTCATTGTGGGGATCGTCGATTCGCTGTACCTGGAGGCGTGAAGCGCGCTGCCCGTCTCGAAAGAACAAAAGCCCACCGGCCATGGTGGACTTTTTTAGTGTACCCATCTGATACGACCGCATTGTATTTTGGCAAAAATTGTTGTATAGTAATGTTATTATTGGATGGGAAAGCGGAAGCAAATCTAGGGGTTTTTGACATTATCCTATTGCATTGAGGTTTCATTTATGTTGCAACCAGAAGACATTAAGTGGCTACTGGGAATATTTT
>JAADGN010000042.1:2515-9958 GCA_013152325.1 Chloroflexota bacterium | reverse complement strand
GTCGGAATCCAGACCTGCCGGAGGGAAACAAAATCCGTCCCCGCCTCCGGGGGCGCGTCACGCCGATAAGGCTCGCCGTTGACCGAAAGCACCACCTCGGCGACCCCCTCATGTGCGAAGCCGTGCGAGATCACGGCGACCTCCGTCCCCAGTTGGATGGGGGTCTCCCCGGAGGGGTAATCGATCCAAGCCTGAGGGTAGTATGCAGCGGGCTCCTCGGCGCAGGAACTCAAGCCCAGCGCCAGAGAAAGTCCCACCAGGCCGCAAGACAGCCTGGTCAGCCAGCGTGTTCTCTTCATGATCTCGTCTCCCTTCCAATCATCAACGTCTTCGATCCGATATCTTCCCTTCATACGCGTTTGCGCCTCCACGGGGGCCATCCCGCCAGGCCACACGGCAGGACAAGCATCCCCGCGCAAGACAAAGAACGCCAATCGCGAGTTTGGTCGTGTTTCTTCCTGAACACATTTCGAGGCACATTCCTCAACCACGGATTTTTACGCGGCATACCCTTCGGCATTCACGGCCTTCGTGGATTCATCTGTCCGCTCATGCGAAATCCCAAAGGGCGCTCAGTCGACCAAAAAAACCGCTATCAACGCAATCGTTGCCGCCCATATCCAGAGCCACAGCCAGCCGCCGGGATCGGCCGCGCCGCTGCGGACTCCGTTCGGCGTGATGCGGACGACGATCATCTCGTCGCCCCTGGCGCGCAGTTCTTCATCGGAGACGGTAAAGGCGTTGTACCCTGACAGGAAACCGGCAAACCCGCTGTTCTTCAGGATCCGGCGCGCCGCCCGCAGCCACTCGTCCGCATCGGTAACGGTGGCAGCCGTCCCTGAGAGCGTCGCGGCGGGCAGGATGGTTTCGATCTGCGGGTGAGCGGACAAATTCCTGTACCAGTGCGCGTTCTTCCCGAATCCGGACAGGCAGTAAATCTTCCCATCCAAAATGGCGTAGTTGACCGGCGCGTATCGCTCCCTCCCCGTCTTGCGCCCTGTCGTTTTCAGGACCATGATATAGCCCGAAAAGGGATTGCCCATGAAAGGGCCAAGCCCCAGGCGAAAAACGGGGACCATGAAATATTTATTGAGCAAACGGAAGAAACGACGGAGGGCGTTCATTGCTGCTCCTTTCGGGATGGCGCAAAGAAAAACGATCCGCCGCGCCGGTCTGCGATGCCTGGAAATTGGAAGGCCTGACCGTACTGCGCGCCCAAAAATCCGCATAGGTCGCAAACAGGTCATTGGGCACATCGCCCAGGTTGCCCGGCCGCGGCCCAAAGCGGAAGTTGAAATCGTGATCGCCTTCCGCCAGCGGCGGCCATGCGGGATACCACATCCAGACGGCGTAATTCAGCCCGCGCTGCTCGAACAAATCCAGTTGGTCGCGCATGAACGCCGCCGCGCCCGGCTCCCAGCGGATGACGCCGCACTCATTGACGGCCGCCGGCGCGCCGTATTGGGCGCGAAAATCATCCACGCTGGAGAAATGATCGTCCAGCCAGGTGCGGTCCACTTCGTCCGGCTCGTCGTCCCAATCCGCGTCGAAACGGCCGGGATAGGTGTTGACCACCTCGTCCGCGCCCTGGTGGGTATACACGAAGGGATCGTATTGATGGAAGGTGTAGACGATCCGCCCGGCGCCGGTCGGCCGGGTCGCAGGGAGCCAGTTCAGGGCGCTGTAGCCCATCCCGCCGACCAGGACGGGCGTCCCGGCGTCCACCTCCCGGATGGCGTCCACAATGGCGGGATACCAGGCGTTCCAGTCGTAGCCCGTGCCGCCGTATCGGGCGTAGAACGCATCCGGTTCCCAGATGTCCACGATGTCGTTGGCGTTCGGCTCGACCATCAGATCGTAGCCGACGACGATGGGGTCCTCGCGGTAGCGCTCGGCCGTGTAGCGCCACATCTCCGCCCAGGCTGATCGCGCTTCAGCATCTTCCCAAACCGATTCGATGAGATATTTTTCGTCAAACCACTCGCCGACGCCATCCCGCAAAATGGAGAACTCGCTGCGTCCCGGCCCCGTGCGCGCCGAGATGACCACGAACAGGTCTGCATTGGCGGCCATCTCCAGCAGGCGGTCGAGGTTGGCGACCACCTGTGGGTCAGGTTCGTAGGGCGGCGAGACGGTGAAAAGTCCCGGCCCGGAAATGTTGACGTAATTGGCCCCCTGCGCGGCCAGGGCGTCGAAATCCGCCTGCGTATACGGCGGGCCGAGCGGCCCCGGGCCCAGGAATTCCGTCCCGTCCAGTTCCACAAAAACGCGGCGCTGATAGATGTTGGCGCCGCGCAGCTGCGTGCCGCCCGTCCACAAAGACCACTTGTCCAATTGCGCCGGAGGCGAAACCGCGGGAGGCAGGGGGGAAGATGAAGCTGGAGGGACGGCCGTCGGCGGCCGGAGGGGGGCGGGAGAGTCCGCAGGCAGCGGCAGACAGGAAAAAAGCAGCGCGCTCAAGAGCAGTAATACGAAAGATTTAACATATTTCGTTGAAAGATGCCCCGGCCAGGGTTTCATGCGAGCCTTCCCTTTTTTTATATATCTTATAGGTTTCCGGGAGGAAAAGCAATAGCCCCGCGGTTTGCCGCGGCCGAGGGAAAAGCATCCCGTAGTACAATAAACCAAACTCCCGCGAGGTAACCGTATGAGTCTCCCCTCCTTTGAAGGCTGGACCTGCCCCATCCCGCTGAAGAACTATCCCACCATCGTGATGGGACACGGCTCCGGCGGCAAGATGATGAACGACCTGATCAAGTACCTGTTCGCGCCGGCGTTCGCCAACGACCTGCTGGATCAACTCGGCGATTCGACCACATTGGAGCTGCCGTCAGGCAGCGCCCGGCGGTTGGCGTTTTCGACCGACTCGTTCGTCGTCAGCCCGTTGTTCTTCCCCGGCGGCGACATCGGCGAGCTGGCCGTCAACGGGACGGTCAACGACCTGGCGATGAGCGGGGCGCGTCCGCGCTACCTTTCGGCCGGGTTCATCCTCGAGGAAGGACTCCCGATGGACACATTGGGCCGCGTCGTCGACTCGATGGCAGCGGCCTGTCAGCGCGCCGGGGTGCAGCTGGTGACCGGCGACACCAAAGTCGTCAACAAGGGACACGGCGACGGCGTCTACATCAACACGTCGGGCATCGGGATCATTCCGGAAGGGGTAAATATCGCCCCGCAAAACGCCAGGCCCGGCGACGTGATCCTCGTCAGCGGGACGATGGGCGACCACGGCATGGCGATCATGTCCAAACGCGAGGGGCTGCAATTCGAGAGTGAGATCGTCAGCGACACCGCCCCGCTGCATGGACTGATCGGATCCATGCTGGCTGTCACCAAGGAGATCCACTGCCTGCGCGACGCGACGCGCGGCGGACTTTCGGCGGTGCTGAATGAATTGGCGGATGCTTCGAAGGTGGGCATCGAATTCGAAGAGACGAAAGTGCCCGTCACCCCGGCGGTCAACGCGGCCTGCGAGATGCTCGGCCTGGACCCGCTCTACATCGCCAACGAGGGCAAACTGGTCGCCATCCTGCCGGAGGCCCGGGCCGAGGCCGTGCTGGCCGCCATGCGCGCCCATGAATATGGCCGCGACGCAGCCATCATCGGCGCGGTGACGGAGGCCCATCCCGGCCTGGTCGTCGCCAGGACAGGCATCGGCGGCTCGCGGGTGGTCGATCTGCCCGCGGGGGAATTGCTGCCGCGGATTTGCTGACCTGACATCCAGACCTCGGAGGTCTATGAGACCTCCGAGGTCTGAGCCACAAGTGACCGGCACTTTGGAAGTGCCGGTCACTTCACATATTCCTCCAGGAAGTGCTCCAGAATCCGCACCCCCTCCGGCAGGCGGGACATAACGACGCGCGCCAGGTTGTCGCTGGGACGGTGGAGGCCGGTGTCGGCCAGGCGGGCGTCATAGGCGCCCAGCGTCGTCGCCGGCAGGCCCGCGAACAGGAAGGAGGCCGCGTCGCTGTTGACCGGCCCGACACGGCGCGGCGCGATGCCGGTCGCCGCCTGCACAGCCCCGCTCAGCAACTCGTTGAGACGCGGCGCGGTGGGCAGCAGCCGGAAGGCGTCCCCGTCCTGCTCCCAGAGCACGTAGTCCCCGTCCTGGGCCATAATCTCCAGGTTGACCACGGCGGCGGGCAGAGGCCATTCCCGGCTCTTGACGTAGGCGCGCGAGCCTTGCATGTTGACCTCCTCGCCAGTGAACAGCGCCAGCGTCACCCTGGTCTTTTGCAGGGGGATTTCCCCCGCGGCCAGGCGCTGCGCCAGCCCCAGCAGGATGGCGCAGGCCGCGCCGTTGTCCACCGCGCCCTGGCTGGGTTCCAGCCAGCGCCCCAGGCTGAGATGCAGTCCGAAGCCCCAGGCCAGGAACAGCAGCGGGACGCTCAGCGCCGCGCCCAGCCGGAAGCTCAGGTCGGCCCAGGGGGAGCCGAGGGCGTGCAGCCAGGCATCCAGCGGGCCGAGCAATCCCAGGGCGAGGCTCAGGGCAATGCCGGCGGGGATGTGCTTGAGGAAAAAGGCGCGCTGACGGTGGTCCAGCAGTTCGGTCTTGCTGTCGTAGTGGGCGCAGAGGACGACTTCCCGGCGCGGCTCCGGCGGGCCGAATTCGAGCAGCAGGTTCTCGCCGCGGCGCGCCCCCGGCCAGGTGACCAGCGGCAGGTGCAGAGCAGTGTCCAGCGCGCCGCCCAGCAGGCCGAGGAGAGCGATAGGCAGCGTCACCCAGCCCCAGCGCAGCCAGACCGCCGCGGCCAGCAGCGTACGCGAGAGCACCAGCCACACGCCCACGCACTCGAAGAAGTAGGGGTACAGCCGGAAGGCGTGCAGGCGGTAGGGGATGCGGCGCGCTTCCAGCCAGCGCGTCAGCGCGTCGCGGGTTTCGCGCTCGGCGGGGCTGCCGTTGGGCCGCGGCCGCGAGAGGATGCGCATGAGTTCGTGGTAGTCGGTCATGGTCAACAAAGGTGTCATTGCCTCGTTCCGGCGCTCCGCGTCGGAACGGAGCCCCTGGAACATCTCGATATTACGCCTCGTCCCTGTTCAGCGAGAGACCTGCCCCTCCAGCAGCCGCTCCTCGAAGGCGAACAACGCCGGCAGGCCGCCCGTGTGCAGGAAGATGATCGGCTCGTCCGTCCCCAGTTGGCCGCGAGCGGCCAAATCCAGCAGCCCGGCGAAGGCCTTGCCGGTGTAGACCGGGTCGAGCAGCACGCCCTCCAGCCGCGCCAGCCGCTGCAACGCATCGAGACAGGCGGGCGAGGGCGCGCCGTACCGCTCGCCGACGTAGACGCCCTCGATCAGGGGGATATCGCCCGGCGCGAACGCCCGCGGCTCGCCCAGGCGGGCGCAGATCTCCCCCGTCAGGCGGGCCAGCGAGACGGGGAAACCCTTCCACAGTTTGCCGACGTCGATCCCCAGCGGGCGCAGCCGCGAGCCGAGCAGCGTCAGCCCGGCCAGCAGCCCGGCCAGCGTGCCGCCCGTCCCGGCGGCGGTCACGATCCAGGCGTCCTCGATGCCCATCCCGCGGGCCTGGGCATCGATCTCCAGCGCGGCGCGCACGTATCCCAGGCAGCCGCGCCACGAGTGCCCGCCGACGGGGATGAAGTAGTGCCTGCCGACGAGGGCCAGGGCGACCAGGCGCACCAGGCGGTTGGTGGTTTCCAGCGTCATGCTCCCGTCGCCGCCGCCCCCGAAGGGGATGAAATGCATCCGCGCGCCGGTCAGCCGGTTGAGCAGCAGGTTGCCCGCCGCCCGCGCCGGACGATGCTCGAAGTAGAACAGGTGCGGCTCCAGGCCGAGCCTGCAGGCCGCGGCGGCAGTGATGCGGGCGTGGTTGGATTGCAGCCCGCCATACGTGACCACCTTCCTCGCCCGGCGCTGCTTCGCCTCGGCCAGCAGGTACTCCAGCTTGCGGGTCTTGTTGCCGCCCAGGCCGGGGCCCAGGTCGTCGTCACGCTTGATGTACACCTCCCGCCCCAGTTCCCGGCTCAGGCGGGGGAGCGGTTCGAGCGGGGTGGGATACTCCGCCAGGGGCAGGCGCGGGTAGGCGTCCAGTCGTTCGGTCAGTTCCGCAGCGTTCATTGCAGCAGCCGCTTCACCAGGCGTTTGCCCAGGCCGGTGATGGTCAACACCGTCGGTCGCCCCAGCGCTTCGGGGAAGACGCTGGCGTCGCAGACGTACAGGCCGAGGGTCTCGGTTTGCAGGTTCGTGTCCACCAGCGTCCCGATGCGCACTGTCCCGCTGGGGTGGGTGCCCCGCAGGGGGCTGGCGAAGATGGTCTCCGGGTCCGCGCCGGCCTCGACCAGAATCTTGCGGCAGATCTCCTCGGCCCTCTCCATGCGCGGGCGGTCGTTGTCGGTCAGCGGTTTGCTGATCTTCCCGTCCGGGAAGACGCCGCCAGAGATCTCGTCCCTGAGTTTGATCATCACGCCCAGGGCGTTGTTCCATTTGGGCCATTGCAGCGCGTAACGGGGACTCTTCAGTCCGTTGATGAGCGGGAAAAGCAGCCAGGGATCGGTCAGGGTGCTGAGCATGTACCCGGCATCCAGGTCTTCCCACGACCAGGTCATGGGCGGCTCGTTCCCGTTGCCGCGCTTCTTGCTGAAGCCGTAGACGATGACGGTGGTGTCCATGCCCATGCCCACCCCCGCCTGGCGGACGCCGGAGGCCTGCAGGATGCGCGGCGTGCCGATGCCCCCCGCAGACAGGACGACCGTCCCGGCGCGGGCGGTGAAGGGACGACCCGCCAGCCTGCCCGCCACGCCGACCACGCGCCCGTCCTCCGTCAGGACGCGCTCGACCCGGGCGCGGGTGCGCAGATCGACGCCCGCGGCTACCGCCTCGTCCACGTACTCGGCCGCGTTCCACTTGGCCCCGCAGCGGCAGCCCAACATGCACTTCGCCCCGCAGTCGAATTTCCGGGCGCGGGCCGGGCGCATGAACTTGAGTTGGGGCTCCCAGTCGTAGCCCAGCGCCTGGCCCGCCTGGGCAATGCGGGTGGAGGCCTCGCCGCGCAGTTCCGGGGGAAGGGGGGCGATCTCCAGTTCTTCCATCGTCTCGGCCACTTCCTGCCCAATGTCCACGCCGTATTTGTCCTTCAGCCAGTCCGGCGGGGGCGCGGCGCAGCCGGCGAACATGCTGGTCGCGCCGCCCACCATCAGCGGGCGGACGATGTTCAGGCCCTCCTGGGTGAAGAGCAGGCTGCTCCGGTCGGAGTAGATCAGCGCGCCCAGATAGGTGCCGTAGTATGGACGCGGGCGCTGGTCCACGCCGCGTTCCAGCAGGAGCGTCTTTTTGCCGCCGCGCGCCAGGCCGCGCGCCACGGTCGCTCCGCCGGGGCCGGAGCCGACCACGATCACGTCTGCTTGCAGGGAAAGAGGGGAAGACATGGGTTGATCTCCTTTGAGTCGACCCGCCACAGAGGCGGGTTTGGCCAAACACAACGGACAC
>JAADGN010000042.1:0-2507 GCA_013152325.1 Chloroflexota bacterium | reverse complement strand
GTTCTTTTGATCGCTTCGCGGTTCGCCTGCTCAAGTATGGCGCAAGTTCGCCATTTTCGCAAGTAATGCTATACTTGTTTCATGACCCACACCGCATACACCAAACGCTACCTCGTCCTCCTGGTCGCCCTGCTGATGCTGGTCTCCATCATCAACGTGGCGGACAAGGAACTGCTGGCTCCGGTGGCGGACGCCGTACGCGCCGACCTGGGCATGAACGACACCCAACTGGGCGCGGTGCGCTCGGCGGTCTTCCTGACCGCGCTGCTGGGGCAGCTCTTCTGGGGGCCGCTCTCCGACCGCTGGGTGCGCAAGTACATCATCGTCATCGGGACGGTGCTGTGGAGCGCGGTCACCTGGGTGACGGCTTTCGTCGGCTCGTTCATGGGACTGCTGACCGCCCGCGCCGGGATGAGCTTCGCCGAGGGCTGCTTCAACCCCTCGGCCTACGCCCTGATCACCGACTCGGTGCCCAAGCGTCATCACGGGCTGGTGCTGGGGCTGCTCAGCCTGACCTACCCGGTCGGCACCGCCTCGGCGCTGGTGGTCGCCAGCCTGGTGGGGACGCACCGCTGGCGGCAGCCCTTCCTGGGCTTCGGCGTGATCGGCGTCCTGCTGGGGATCCTCGTCCTGTGGCTGGTGCGTGAACCCCGACGCGGCGCCACCGAGGAGGCCGTGGAGGCCGCCGAGGGGGTCTACACGGGGAAATTCTCGCTGAAAGAGTTCCGCCAGGTGTTGATGACCACCCCCAGCCTGCTGCTGATCTTCGCCCTGGACACCTGCCAGGCCTCGGTCAACTGGAGTTTCGCCTTCTGGGCGCCCTCCTACCTGACCCGCTACGGGATCGCCCCCGACTCGGAGACAGCCGCCCTGGCCCTGCTGCCCGCCATCCTGGGCTTCGTGCTGGGCGCGGTGCTGGGCGGCTGGCTGATCGACCGTCTGCGCCCGCGCACGGAACGGGCCGCGGCCTGGGTGGCGCTGACGGCCATGTCCGGCGGGCTGCTGGCCGCGCTGTTTGTCTTCAACCTGTTCGAGCTGGCCAGCCTGATGCTGGCGGCCTTCTTCCTGGGCGTGGTGGCCTACATGGTGATGCCCGCCGTGAACATCCTGATGTTCAGCGTGGTGCCGCCGGAGACCAAGGCCACCACCATCTCGGTCAGCAACGTGATCCTCAACCTGGTCATCGCCGGGTTGACCTTCCTGATCGGCGTGGTCAGCGACGCGGCGGAGCTGCGGCTGGCCTTCGGCGGCGCGGTGACGGTGATGTTCGCCCTGGGCATCGTGGTCTGCCTGGCGCTGCTGCGCACCATCCGGGGAGACATGTCCCGCCAGCGGGCGCTGGTCGCGGCGCGGGTGACAGGATAGGACCAGCTAGACCAGACTTAGACCTCGGAGGTCTGACCGCCCATCCCCCATCTTACCCCCTTGCATTTCCCCTTTTTTTCTTCCATAATGGGTTTGTCGTCAGGGGGACACCCAGCGCCCCCGCCAAATTTTCACAACCCCACAAGAGGAGGAATATCATGTCCGTCAGATATAACGTTGTGGAACGCGGTAAACCCGGCGATCCGACCGCCCCGAAGAAGTATTACCCGTCTATCCAGTCCAGCGGACGGGTGACGCTGCGCCAGTTGGTCAGGCGCATCGCCGAGATCTCGACCGTCAGCAGCACCGACACCATGGCCGTGCTG
This sequence comes from Chloroflexota bacterium, assembly GCA_013152325.1. Lineage (GTDB taxonomy): Bacteria > Chloroflexota > Anaerolineae > Anaerolineales > Villigracilaceae > Desulfolinea. The sequence goes on along the minus strand of JAADGN010000042.1, from coordinate 816 downwards.
GAAGCCCTGCTAAGCGTCATCCCGCAGGAATTGAGCGATGGCAACATCGTCGAGTTGGGCGATTTCGGCAACTTCTGGCTGCGCTCCACCGCCAACGGCGCGGAAACGCCCGAGGAGGTGAGCCCAAGCCAGTTCAAGACCGTGCTGCCGCGCTTCAACCCCGGCAAGGAGTTCAAGAACGTGCTGAAGATGATCGAATTCCAAAAGCAATAGGCAGCCCGTTTTTACAAGACCTCGGAGGTCTATGAGACCTCCGAGGTCTGTTTTAAAACTTCTCGATGTTTTCAAGAAAACATTTCGATGTTTTGGGAAAAAGGTTTTGATGTTTTTTGCCTTATCTCTAACAGTTAGGGCTTTAGCCCGAACAGGCTGAGTAGTTACGATTATTCTATAACACTAAAGACTAAAAATCATCGGCGCATAATACAGACGATTGCGCTGATGTTTCGTCATTTCTTGCACGATCTCCAACTGTTCCAGTCTGCACAAGGGCTTCTTGCCAATCCATTTAGCAACTCATGACTTTTGGTAGGTTTGATTTCAATCTGTGCATTTTCTTTCATGCTTCGCTCCTACTCAATTGAATGATAAAGCGTAAAAAAGTTCCTGTCAGATAAATCAGATACTCTACTTCGTCTGGCAAAAGTTCCTCGTCTCCATGTTTAGCTACATCATTTTGTAGAGTAGTATATGGACCAAACAACAATTGCCCATACAAATTTCGAACTTGCTTATGTACCCCATGCATTTCTAACCAACTATCTAATTCTTTTTGATTTTCTAGTGATTTTTTGTTTTTTAATACCTTGCGAAGAA
>JAADGN010000141.1 GCA_013152325.1 Chloroflexota bacterium | reverse complement strand
TGAAGTTCCGTACGATGTATGAGCGTCCGGAGAGCTATCGGGGTCCGCGGGTCACGGGGAACGGCGACCCGCGCATTGCGCCGATCGGAAAATGGCTGCGGGACACCAAACTGAACGAGCTGCCTCAGTTGATCAACGTATTGAAAGGGGAAATGAGTTTGGTCGGGCCGCGTCCGGAGGATATCGACATTGTGGCGGCCTGGCCCGAGCACGCGCGCAAGGTGATTTTATCCGTCCGCCCCGGCGTCACCAGCCCGGCCTCGATCCTGTACAGGGACGAGGAAAGCAGGCTGAGCGCCGGGCGGGTCATGGACGATTATTTGCGCGACATCCTCCCGGACAAACTCCGCCTGGATCAACTGTATGTGTTGAATCATACCTTTCTCTCGGATCTGGATATTATCCTGTGGACGTTCGTCACCCTCCTGCCGGCCCTGAAGCGTGTGCCCGTTCCCGAGAAGCGCTTGTATGCCGGGCCCCTCTACCGGATCACCCGCGGGTATATTTCCTGGTTTGTCGTTGACGTGCTCACGGTGCTCCTGGCTGTCGGCGCGGCAGGCCTGCTCTGGCGTTCGGCCGGGCCGCTCGACCTGGGCTGGCAGGTTTCCGTCGGCGTTGCCCTGGCGATCGCCCTGCTCTTCGGGTTTGTGAACTCCTGCCTGGGCCTCAACCGGATCGCTTGGCGGCAGGCAAAACCGTCCTTTGCCCTCGACCTCGCCTTTTCCAGCGCGGTTGCCACCCTGGTCCTGGTGGGAATCAATTATTTTTGGCCCGCAGGCCGTTTCCTGCCGCAAGGGATGCTTTTCGTGACGGGCCTGCTCGCTTTTTTGGGCTGCCTGACGGTGCGCTATCGCGATCGGTTGATAACAGGCCTCGCTTCACGCTGGCTGTGGCACCGTCGTCGAGCGGGGGGGCTGGGCGAGCCGGTGCTGATCGTCGGCGCCGGGGAAGCGAGCGAAGTGGCGGTCTGGTTCCTGGAGAAGAGCAAGTTCGCCTCCGCCTTTTCGATCGCCGGCATGGTGGACGACAATTTGTTCAAGCAGGGCACCCTTGTGGACGGCTATCCGGTACTGGGCACCACCCATGATCTGCCGGACGTCGTCAGGGAGAAGAACATCGGCCTGATCCTGTATGCGATTTCCAACATTCAGGCGGAGGAAAAGGAACGTATCCTGGAACTTTGCCGGCAGACAGCGGCCCGCCTGGTGATCATCCCCGACTTGCTGGACTTCATCCAGTCCCATTTCATCCCCAGGTCTGACGAGGCGGTCGTATGAGTTCATTCTGGTCGCACAGGCGCGTCCTGGTCACCGGCGCGGGCGGGTTCATCGGCAGTCACCTGGTGGAGGCCTTGGGGAGACAGGGGGCCAGCGTGCGCGCCTTTGTGCGCTACAACTCCCGTGCGGACGCGGGCTTTTTGCGCGATTTGCAGCCCGAACTGAACGGACAGGTTGAGATCGTCGCCGGCGATTTGCGCGATGGCGACGCCATCCGGCAGGCAGTCAAGGGATGCGGGGTGGTCTTTCACCTGGGCGCGCTGATCGCGATCCCGTATTCCTATCTCCATCCGGCGGAAGTGGCCGAAACCAATTTCATGGGGACGTTGAACGTCCTGATGGCTTGCCGGGACCTGGACGTGGAGAGGTTGATCCATACGTCGACCAGCGAGGTTTATGGCACGGCCCTGCGCACGCCGATCGATGAAGGGCATCCCCTGCAGGGGCAGTCGCCGTACTCGGCGAGCAAGATCGGGGCGGACAAGCTGGTCGAAAGCTTCTACCGCTCCTATGGGCTGCCCGCCGTGACCATCCGCCCGTTCAACACCTATGGCCCCCGCCAGTCGGCCCGTGCGGTCATTCCGACCATTATTACGCAGGCCCTCGGGCAGAATACGATCAGGTTGGGGAACCTGGATGCGAGCCGCGACTTCACTTTTGTGGACGATACGGTTTCCGGATTTTTGAAGGGCGCTCGGGCGAAAGGGGCGGCAGGGGGGACGTACAACCTGGGGACGGGCTCGGAGATACGCATCGGGGATTTGGCGAAGCGGATCATCAGGGAAGTTGGCCGGCCCGTCAAAATAGTTGTCGATGCAAAAAGGATGAGGCCGGAGAAATCCGAAGTCTTCCAACTGCTTTCGGACAATTCCCTGGCCCGCGAGAAACTGGGCTGGCAGCCGCAGGTCGATCTGGATACAGGCTTGCGGAAGACCATTGACTGGATCAGGGAACATCAGGGGCTTTATCAAAGTGATATTTATCAAGTTTAGGAGCAAACAATGAAGGCGGTCATTTTGGCTGGGGGCAAAGGTACACGCTTGGCCCCTTATACGCATATCCTCCCCAAGCCGCTCATGCCGATTGGGGATATGCCGATCATGGAGTTGCTCCTGTGGCAGATGCAGCGCGCAGGGGTGGATGATATCGTTCTGACGGTCGGGCACTTGGCCGAACTGCTGCGTACATTTTTCAAGAACGGCGAGAAGTGGGGCGTGCATATTTCCTACAGCTACGAAGACGATCCCCTCGGGACCGCCGGGCCGCTTTCGCTGATCGACGGACTGGACGAGACCTTTTTGGTGACCAATGGCGACGTGATGACCACCCTGGATTTGGGTGAATTGCTCGCCTTTCACAAGGCGCAGGGCGGGGCGGCAACCATCGCTGTTCATGAACGCCAGGTGAAGATCAACCTGGGGGTGGTGCAGCTGGATGGCGGCAATATCATCGCCGGTTATATCGAGAAGCCGACGTACGATTACACGGTCAGCATGGGCATTTACGTTTTCGAACCCCGTGTTCTCCAATATATCCCCTATAACGAGTACCTGGATTTTCCCGATCTGGTGCTCAAGCTGATCGCTGCCGGCGACAAGGTGGTTGCCTACCCCTTCGACGGGTACTGGAAAGACTTGGGCTATGCAGATGATTACGAGCAGGCCGCCCGGGATTTCAAGCAGATGCGCGCCCAATTCCTGCCGGAGGATTGATTGATGGTCTGGAAAATACCCCTCTCGGATATTGATTTCACCGCCGAAGAATCCGACGCCGTTTTGCGGGTCATTGAAAGCGGCTGGCTGACGATGGGCGCGGTCACGCAGCAGTTCGAAGAAGAGTTCGCGGCTTATACGGGAGCCAGGCACGCCGTTGCGGTGACCAACGCCACAGCCGGATTGCATTTGTCCTGCCTGACGGCGGGCGTCGGCCCGGGGGACGAGGTCATCCTGCCCTCGCTGACCTTTGTCGCCACGGCCAATGCGGTGCGCTATACGGGCGCGACGCCGGTCTTTGCCGATATCGAGGGCGAGGGATCGCTGAACATCTCCCCCGCGTCCATCGAAGCGAATATCGGCGAGCGCACCCGCGCCATCATGGTTGTCCATTATGGCGGGTATGCCTGTGACATGCCGGCCATCATGGAGATTGCCGACAGGCACGATCTGGTCGTGATCGAAGATGCGGCTCACGCGGTCGGCTCGTCTCTGGAAAAACGCATGTTGGGGACGTGGGGACGAACCGGTTGTTTCAGCTTCTTTTCCAACAAGAATATGACCACCGGGGAAGGGGGCATGATCGTCACGGACGATGACGATTTGGCCGGGCGTTTGCGCAGGCTGCGTTCACACGGCATGACCTCCCTTACCTGGGATCGCCACCAGGGTCATGCCTGGAGTTATGATGTGGTTGATCTGGGCTATAATTACCGCCTGGATGAAATTCGCGCCGCCCTCGGGCGGGTGCAGTTGTCCAAGCTGGATTCTTACAACAGCCATCGTCGGGAGCTGACGGTTTTGTACCGTGAGTGGCTGCAAGAGTTGGCTCCCGCGATCGAAATCCCTTTTCGGGACCATCCGGGGATATCCGCCTGTCATCTGCTGCCCGTCCTGTTGCCGCCAGGGGTTGATCGAAGGAAATTTATGGAAAGCATGAAGCGGCAGGGCATTCAAACCAGCATTCATTATCCGCCCGTTCATCGTTTTCAAGCCTATCGCGCCAACGGACAGCAAACGGTTTCCCTGCCGGCGACTGAAGCGGTCGCTGCTCGGGAGCTGACGCTGCCGCTGTATCCGGCGATGTCTGCCGGCGATATCGAGTTGGTCGTGCGTTCGGCTCGAGACTCCCTTCAAGGGCAGTGAACTCCTTGTCCGAATTGTTGCGCGGAATCTTACCCTTATCAGGAGATTTTTTGTGGAACTCAAATACTATATTTCTATTCTGAAACGCTGGGCATGGCTGCTTATTCTCGGTCTGGTGCTGGGCGCAGCCGGCGGCTATGGAGGCAGTTTATATCAAACAGCCATTTACCAGACGTCCACGCGTATTCTGGTGATGTCCGCGCCCCAGCAGAGCTCCTCTGATCTGACGTATTTGAACGATCAACAATTGACCCAGACTTACATGCAGCTGCTTACGACAGCCCCCATCCTTGAGGGCACCTCGGCGCGTTTGGGGTACGAGGTGCGTGCAAAACAGATCAAAGTGCAGCAATCTCAAAACACCCAGATCGTTGTGATCACGGTGGAAGACCCGGACCCTCAACGCGCGGTGGACATTGCCAACACCCTGGTGGATATTTTGCTGGAGGAAAGTGAGAAGCTGCAGGCGGGGCGCTATACCGCGATGGAGGAGAGTCTGCAGGCACAAATCACACAGATGGAAAACCAGATTGCCAGCTTGCAAACCCAGGTTGAGCGGATCTCGACACAGAGCGTTCAGGATCAATTGAAGGACGTGGAAGCGCAGATGGTGCCTTTGCAGGAAGAAGCCTCCGCCATCCAACAGGAAATTGCAACGCTGTCTCCCGCGTACACGCAATCGCGGAAGGCGCGCATTGCCGAACTGGAAGCGCAGTTGGCGCAGATCCAGCCCCTTTTGGACCTGTACCAGCAGATCTATTCCAATCTCGTTGTTTTGGGCGCTCCCGGCGAGTCGGGAGGGAGCGGCAATCCCACCCTGACCCAGTCGCAAACGACTTTGGCCCTGTACCAACAAATTTATGTGAATTTGCTCAATAGTATGGAATCCATCCGCCTGGCGCGTTTGCAGAACACCCCCAGCGTCGTCCAGATCGAGGCGGCTTTTTATCCGGGCGAACCCATTCGCCCGCGTCCTCTTACCAATACGATGCTTGGCGGGGCGGTTGGGCTTATGCTGGCCGCGGGGATCGTCTTCCTGATCGAATATCTCGACGATACGCTGAAGACGCCGGACGATGTCCAGCGTCATCTGGGTCTGCCCGTGATTGGCTATATTGCCGAGATGAAGGTTTCCGGCAAGAGTGCGGAAGCTTTGTATGTTGCCAAGCAGCCCCGGTCTCCCGTTACGGAGGCCTTTCGCGCCTTGCGCACCAACCTGGAGTTTGCCGGCATCAACCAGCCGTTGCATACCCTGCTGGTGACCAGCCCCGGCCCCAGCGAAGGGAAGACCACGACGGCGACCAACCTCGCGGCGATCATTGCCCAGGGGGACCGGGATGTCATCCTGCTGGATGCGGATTTGCGCCGCCCGCACGTGCATCGTTTTCTTTCCTTGTCGAACCAGGTGGGCTTGAGCGATCTGTTCCGGGGCACTCTCAAGCTTCAATCGGTCAAGCGGGCCTTTGACGGGAATGAAAAAATGCAAGTGATCACGAGCGGAAACCTGCCGCCAAACCCGGCCGAACTTTTGGGATCGGCGCGCATGGATCAGATCCTGGACGAGGTTGCTTCGTCTGCGGAAATGGTCATTATAGACAGCCCTCCATCCCTGGTCTCTGATGCAGTAATTTTGTCTGCAAAGGTGGACGGCGTTATTTTGGTTTTGCAGCCGGGGAATACCGATATCGCCAGCGCCAAGGCTTCCCTCGAGTTGTTGCAGCGAGCGGGGGCCAGGGTACTGGGCGTGGTGCTCAACCGTATCCCGCGGAACCGGGCTGATTATTACGGGGGATATCGTCACTACTCATCCTACTACAAAGGGTATGTTTACTATTCCGATGAAAAAACAGCATAAGGGTTCAACGCTGATCTGGCCTGTGGATTTTTTGGCTCCAGGCGCCGGACGGCATTTTCCCATTGGGAAAATGCGATGACGGTATTGGGAATTACTCCTCCTTCCCCCGCCAATCCGAATAAACGCTGTCCTTATTTGGGAATGCGTGATGACCCGGAGACCGCGCTTGGTTTTCCTTCCAACTGGAATTACTGCCATAACGCAAAGCCGGTAGCCATACCTGATCTGGAGCATCAGCGAAATGCCTGCCTGACAGCCAGGCATACCGCTTGCCCCGTCTTTTGTGCCGAAAAGAGGGGGTCCTTGCCAAAGGACTTGCGTGTTCCCGACCCGGGTATGTCGGGCAGGACGATCTGGCGTTGGGCTGCAGCGGGGGTCATTGCCTTTTTTTTGATTGCCAGCGGCTTGATTTTTTCCGGATATTGGATTCCCCCCCCGATGGGGAAGTTGCCTGTTCCTGGGTGGATGAGCAGCGCTACGCTGGAGGAACCCGCGATAGGCACAACGACGCCGGTCGTTGAGACGGACACCCCCAGGGGGAATACGACCCCGGATACCCCAACTGCTCCAACGGGAGATGCCGCATCGGCAACCCAAACAGAACCAGCGTCGACAGGTAATTGTGCCCATCCACTGGAAACTCCAATTGGAACCAACAGGCAATTTCTCTTGCATCGGGTAACCGCCGGGGAAAGTATGGCAATGCTGGCCGAAGATTATGAAACGACAGAGAAGGCTATTGGGGCGGTTAATTATTTTTTGCCTTCGCCATTGTGGTCCGAACTGGTGATCGTGATTCCTCTGTCCATAACTGACGTCGATGGTTTGCCGTCTTTGAGGCCGGTTCTTATTGAGGAAGATGATATTTCGCTCGAGGAACTGGCGCAAAATTTTTCCGTTTCTTCATCCGAGTTGATGGAATTCAATCAACTGGATCCGTCCTGTCGGTCTTTTTATGGTTGGATGTTGATCCCGGCAGAAAAAAACAGTCCTTAGTCCCAATTGAAGGTCCTTTACCGTACGCCGGAAGAAACAGGATGCGGATTCGCGCAGGCTGAGCGGGTCAAATCTGTCTTATCCGTGCCTTGTTCATTGTCTTCCAACATGAGTGTGCGGCAAGGAAATCGAGGAAAGATAGTTCCCTATGCCTGACAGGACGAAATCGGTTTTATTTGTTTGCACTGCCAACTGTTATCGCTCTCCTTTTGCGGCTGCTGTGTTTCAAAAGCGGGTAGCTGATGATGGAAAGGCGGGACAATGGCGTATAGGCAGTGCTGGAACGTGGACGCAGCCAGGTCTGCCTGTCACGCCGCACGCGTTCGATAAGGCCCGGGAATTTGGTCTCGACTTGGGGGAACACCGCAGCGTTGAGGTCAGCCGCGAGATGCTCACCGGGTATGACCTGATTGTGGTGATGGAAATCGGCCATAAGGAGGCCCTTTGTACGGAATTCCCCGAGGTGTGCCGTCGTATTTTTTTGCTTTCGGAAATCGTTGATCGTATTGCCTATGACATTCCTGATCCTGCAAAGGTTGTGGAGGATACGGATGAGATCGTCGACGAATTGTACAACCTCATTCAACGCGGATATTCAGAGATTTGTATGTTGGCAGATGAAATGAGCAAAGGTTGATCCGGCAGGACGGTACTTGGGCGCGGTCTGATTTTTGACTGCTGATCTCCGCGGTTTGTTCGACCCTCGCGCAAGACTCCACGCTCAAGTACCGTGACGCGGTTGATCCAAGTACCCCATTTATGAAAAATAAGCAAGATGATTTTCTGGCGCTGAAAAATATTCTGGAAAATGCGCATCAGCCTGGACAAATAGACTCTCATCCCTGGACTGAGAGTCTATTTGTTCGGGAAACCGTGGCCGGCATGCCTGCATTGGCCCGGGAAAGCCCGGGAAGGCAGTTGGTCGCGGCTGTTTCCAGGTTGTTTCTGCAGATGATGCCCAGCATGCCTCCCAGGCGAGGCAAGCGCCTTGATCCTCGTTGGGGAGAGTTTGGTTTGCTTGCGGCGAAGTATTTTGCGCCGCTTGGTTTTGGCATACCCTTCCCGACAACGATGCGCGATACTTGGGGACGAATTGACGAATCCATTCTTCTTTTTGTGCAAAGCAAAGCGGGTGTGCCTCCAACTGAAGAGCAAATTGCCCGCTACAGCCTGGTCAGTGGAGAACTGGAGGATGGCCCGGCGAGTACGATGAGTGACTGGCATCGCAAGGGTATCCAGAGACTGCTGGATATCATCCTGGCGCACGAACGGTATTTGGAGTCGGTCATGGCAGCAAAATCCGTTCTCTTGCATCCCCCCGATGAGTCGACGAAGCGAAGTGTGCCTGGCGGCAACCAGGGCGACCGGGAAAGCAAAAAGGCCGGGAAATCTCGAAGGCGGAATCCGTTCCGCTTGTTGTGGACAGTTGTCGCCGCGGGCGTACTTTTCGCGGTGATTTGGGGGGGGATCAAGGCGCGCCGGGTCTACTTGTTGGCCGAAAAACTTCGCCAGGATGTTGTTGATGCACAGGTCTTGTTGGGAGATTCTTCCGTCCTTGATTCTGTGACCGCCGCCGCTCCTTTGATGGTTGGGTTCGGCGATGACCTGGATGCGCTTCAAAAGGAGGTCGAGCCTGTATTTTGGTTGACCGACCGGCTTGGCTGGGTGCCCGTTTATGGCGGCGATCTGGCGTCAGCGCGGGATTTGATGGAATTGGCCGCGCTGACGGTTCGGGCAGCGGAAAAAACGTATTCTGCGATGAGCCCGATGCTGCAATTGTTCGAAGATGAAAAAGCGCGGTTGACTTTGCCCGAAATTACCTCTTTGTTAATGGACGTGCAGCCCGAACTTTCCAGTGTGCAGGCCTCCCTGGATCAGGTTTTTGCGGTGCGTGCTGACATTGACCCACAGCAACTTTCCCCTGAAGTGCGTGACTTGCTTGTGGGCAAGTTTGATCCGCTGCTTGGGCTGATGGATGACGGCTTATCCCTGGCGCTGGCATTGCCGCGTGTCCTCGGCGCCAGCAATGAAGGTCCCAAAACCTATTTGCTGCTGGTGGAGAACGAGGATGAATTGCGGCCTACCGGTGGTTTTATTACCGCCGTTGGCAACTTGGTCGTGCAGGACGGCCAAATCGTCAGTTTGTCTTTCGAAGACTCTGGGATACAGGAAGACTGGACCAAACCGTATCCCTCTGCGCCCTGGCAACTGCAGGAATACATGAATAGCCGGGTGCTGATTTTGCGCGATTCGAACTGGTTTACCAATTTCCCCACGGCAGCATTGTATGCCGAGTATTTATACAGCTATACACACGCTCATTCTGTGGATGGCGTGATCGCCTTTGACCAACAGATGCTTGTTATGCTGCTTGATTATCTTGGCCCGGTGGACGTAGACGGGGCTCCCGGACCGGTTACGGCAGGTAATGTGATCGCCTATATGCGCGCGGCCAAAGTGCCGCCCCCGGAAGGCTTTCGACAACCCGGCGAAGACCGTAAAGAATTCATTGCCAAAATTGCCAACGCGGTATTGGGGAAGATGCTTGATGACGGCGTTTCTGATTGGGAATCTTTGGGGCGCGTTTTTATCCGCGTTCTGGACGAGCGTCACTTGCTGTTGCAATTTGACGATGAAACGATGACAAAGATCCTTGCCGAATATGGTTGGGACGGGGCGCTTCGGGTGGACGAAGGGGACTTCCTCATGGTCGTCGATTCGAACGTCGGATTCAACAAGACAAATGCGGTGGTTTCCCGCAGTATCGTTTACGACGTTGATCTCACAGATTTGTCGGCCCCTAAAAGCTCTCTGCTTGTGATATATAAAAACGAGAGCACGGCTGGTATACCTTGCGTACATTGGGATGGAGACAGAAAAATTGTTGATGAACGGTCATATCCGATAGATCGCTGCTATTGGAATTACCTCCGTGTTTATGTCAAAGATGGGACGAACCTGCTGGCAGCTACCCCGCACGAAATCCCTGGTGAATGGATGATCCTTGAGCGCAACGTCCCCGCGCGGGTCGATTTGCTTGATGAAGAACTTGACGGCATACAGGCGGTCGGTACCTTGTTGGTGGTTCCGGGGGGGGAATCTGTGAGTACCAGTTTCGATTTTGAGCTGCCGTTGAGTGTGATCATGGACGATCCGGTTACGGACAATTTGATTTATCGCCTGAAAGTAAAAAAACAGCCGGGAACGTTAACTACGCCCGTAACGATTCGCATCCACTTGCCATATCAGGCTCTTGTCGAATCTGTCTCAGTAGATGCTGTTGTCGAAAACAATGATCTGTTGATCAATACAGATCTTAATACAGATGTTGATATTGTGGTTGTTTTTCGGTAGCACGCTTCAGTACCGCAAGACTGTCTTTCACAAGGCAGGAAAACCGAACCAAATCCGAAGGCGGCAATTGCAGAACCGTGCTAATATTTTATAAAGTAGCCATAAGGAGAAAAACTCCATGAAGAAGATAACTCGCTTACTGATTGCTGTTGCCTTAGTGCTGGGCGTTGTCGCCCTTGCCGGGAACCATGTTGCTTGGGCCGATACGGCCGAGGCGGACTTGCCCGGGCTTGTTCTTGGCCAGGGACGACCAGCGTTGTCGCAGGCAGATGCGCAGAAAGGCAGTGTCGTCCCGCCTCCGGCTACGTTTACGGTTTGTTCCCCGTATGATATTCCCGGGGTATATTCAGTTGGCGGCGTGGCCACACTGCATTTGGACGAATTTTCACAGGGGTATTGTGTCGGGACGATTTTGTGGAACCATAGGTTTGCCCCGGGGCGGCTTCCAGATGGTGCGGGAGGTTTTCTCTCGGAGATCGTCTTTGTGCGCATTTATCTGTATGGGAATTTGGTGGATAAGGTCTCCACAGGCGTCGGCGATGTTTCCGTGTGCTTTGCCTTGCCCCCGGACAAGGAAGGGCAGATCTATTTCTATGATTTTTACGGGCCGCGCTTTTTTCACAGGACGGGACAGCCTGCCTGGGTCTCTACTGTGACAACGAATGAAAATGGGATTGTTTGTACAACTGCGCTTGCATCAGGAGCCTATGCCCTTGTAGGGTATTAAGCGGGACGCGTCGTTTACCTTTTTGTGGCGGGATAGAGGTTGCTTCTCTACCCCGCTATTGATTCCCGGGTTAACTGCCGCCCGCCAAAGCTCGTGGTTTCCGCTGCGAGAATTCCATGAATAATTCCAATCCCTTGCCGAGATACTTGCCCCCTGTTTTTTTGGCAAGTTCATTATTTGTAGTCTACCTGCATACGATGGCTCCAGGCCTGAGTTGGGCCAATCAGGGAGCTGACGGGGGAGATTTGATCACTGCTGCAGTTGTTGGGGGAGTTGCTCACCCAACAGGGTATCCGGTTTATTTGCTTTTGGCGCGCCTATTTCAATTTTTGCCAATCGAGTCGCTCGCCTATCGCACAAATATCATGTCTGCTGTGTTTGCGGTGTGCGCAGCCGTCCTCGTTTATGGTGTGGTGGCAAAGTCTTTGTTAGGCAAAAGAATAGGCCAATATTGGCTGCCTGGCATAATTGCTGGGTATTCTTTCGGGCTTGCACCCCTTGTGTGGTCTCAAGCGGTAATTACGGAAGTCTATACACTGCACGCTTTTTTTATGGCGCTGCTTTTATTTTTGGTTGTCGGCGTTTTTGCAGTCGAGCGACCGTGTTTGGATCGCCTGCGAGGGGTTGTTTTAGGCTTGGCGATGGGGAATCATATTACAAGCATTCTTCTTTTGCCTGTTGCGCTGTGGGCGGGTTCTTTGGAGAAAGATGGTGCGGGACTATCGGGCGGTACGCAGTGGGCTTGGATGAAGTCCGTACGCTGGACATCTTTATGGCGTCAGACAGCCTGGATGCTGGCGGGGATGTCGGTATATATTATTCTTCCTTTGCGCGCGGCATCGTCTCCTGCCGTTAATTGGGAAAATCCCGTTAATGCAAGGAATTTTTGGCGATTGGTATCAGGGCAGTTATACCAGGCTCATTATCTGCAGACGTCCTCTGCGGTTTTTGGAGAGCGTATTCAAGCGCTGGCAGCCCTTTTGCTGGAGCAAATTGGCCTGTTGGGACTTTTGGTTGGCGTTATTGGGGCGGTCGTTTTTTTTCAGGCTTCCCGACTCTATATCGTCACCCTGTGGTGTTTTTTTAGCTTTTCCATCTTTGCTTTTGGATACCGTACCGCTGATTCTTACCTTTACTTGATCCCCGCGTTTATTTCTGTGTCGATTTGGATTGGTTTGGGGGTCGGCGGTTTGCTTGAGATGAGCAAAAATCGTCTTCACAACGTGGTGATGGTGGCTGCTTTTGCCTTTTTATTGTACGTGCTGGGTTTGTCCCTGGCCAATTATCAGGTTGTGGATGCCTCAAGGGACTATCGTGCCGAGAATTTCGGGAAAGAGGTCATGGAGAAGGCGCCTGCGGATGCGATTGTCTTTGCTGAAGGGGATCAGGCGGTGTTTGCGTTGTGGTATTTTCGTTTTGCCTTGAAAGAGCGCCCGGATCTCGCTGTTATAGCTACAGATTTATTGCACTATGACTGGTATCAGGAAGGGATACGATTGCAATACCCCTCGCTGATTTTGCCGAGCACTTTTTTGTGGGAAGAAATAGTGACAGCATCCAACCCGCAGCGCCCGGTCTGTTATGTTAAATATGAAGACCGGACGTATATCCACTGTGATCGGGATCAGCCCGCCGAACATTCCCCGTAAATCAGTGACTTGCCTTTTGGTTTGGCTGTGCAGCTTGCTGCAACGATGTTTGAATCCGCCAGCGTTTTTTGTTGACATAGTTATCCCCAAAAGGTATAATACCCTTCGCTCTTGCCCCGGCAGTAAGACGGCTGGGGCGGTTGTGTGTAGGTAATCCAACTTTCTCGTGTCTCGGCGCAGGTTGCCCTGGGATGTAGTCGCAGGGGCTTCGAAGCCCGCAGGGTTCACGGTGAAGTGAAGACTTGGAGAGAAAAATGAAATATGCGATTGTTGAAAGCGGCGGCAAGCAGTATAAAGCTGTCGAAGGCGGGACGATTGAAGTGGACCGCCTGCCGGTTGAAGCCGGCGCAAAGATCGATCTTGAGCGTGTCCTGCTGGTCGCAGACGGTGACAACTTCACTGTCGGGACGCCGACCGTGGACGGGGTACAGGTCAAGGCCAGTGTATTGGCGCACTTCAAAGGCCCCAAGATCATCATCTTCAAATACCATCCCAAGAAACGCTATCGCGTCAAGGGTGGTCACCGCCAGCAATATACCCGCTTGCTGATCGAGCAAATTGGCAAGGCGGCTGCCAAAAAGGCGGCCAAGGCTGCAAAAGCCGAGACGCCGAAGAAGGTCGATGCGGAGACCAAGGCCGAAAAGGTCGCCAAGGCTGCAAAGGCCAGTGCGCCTGCGAAAGCCAAGAAACCGGCGGCCAAGAAGACCGCGGAAACTGCAAAGCCGGCCAAGTCGACGGCGGCCAAGAAGCCTGCCAGAGCAAAATCGACGAAACCCGCGGCGGCCAAGAAGAAGACAACCAAGACGGCAGCGGCGAAGAAGTCAACGAAGAGCACAAAATCCACTACGGCGGCCAAATCGTCAAAGGCCTCGACCAAGAAGACTTCTACGACTTCGAAGACCAAGAAGTCTACCAAGAAATAGTGAGTTTGTGAGGTAATTATGGCACACAAAAAAGGCGGCGGTTCAAGCCGCAACGGTCGTGACAGCAACTCCAAGCGTTTGGGCGTGAAGCGTTACGCTGGTCAGGTTGTGATTTCTGGCAATATCCTGGTGCGTCAGCGCGGCACGCGCATCAAGCCGGGCCTGAACGTGGGCGTCGGCAAAGATTATACGTTGTTTGCCACGGCAGACGGGCTTGTCAAGTTCGATGTCGTCCGCGGACGAAAGCGCGTGAACGTCGTCCCAGTCGAGAAATAAGCCTCGTCTGGCGAAAGGAAAGAATCTTATGAAGCCCGATATTCATCCGACTTATTACCCGAATGCCAAGGTGGTCTGCGCTTGCGGCAACACCTGGACAACCGGTTCTACGAAAGAAGAGATACATACGGAAATCTGCTCCAAGTGTCACCCCTTCTTCACTGGCGACATGCAGCGCATCGTCGACATTGAAGGTCAGGTCGACCGCTTCTACAAGCGGCTGCAGGCCCGCCAGGATTATGTGAAAGCGAAAGAATCCCGTGCAGAGGCGCGTGTTTCACCGGAGCGCCCGATTGCCGAACTGGAACTGGGCAGCCGTTCTACTGAGGCGCTCGCCAAGGCTGGCATTACCACCGTGGGCCAATTCCTTGAGAAGCTCTCCCGGGGCGAAAAGGAAGTTTTGGCCATCTCAGGTTTTGGCCGCAAGTCGCTGATTGACATCAAGAAGAAGCTGCGCTCGCTGGGGTACGAACTTCCCGATGCAATCGTTGTGTGAGACTTGCGCCGCTGGCAAACTCAGGTAAACTTAACGGGTAGATGTGTGAGCATCTACCCGTTCGTTATACCATTATCTTGAGGGAGCAATGAAACATACCACCGGTTCTATCGAAGTAATCACAGGCTCTATGTTCAGCGGCAAGACGGACGAGTTGATCCGTCGTCTGCGCCGGGCGACCATCGCTCGGCAGAAGGTGCAAGTGTTCAAACCTGCCATCGACGTGCGCTATGCCGAAGAAAAGGTCGCCTCGCACGCGGGAGCCGAGTTTGATGCGCTGCCCGTCGAGAACAGCCGTGAAATTTTGGGGAAACTGGCGGAGGACGTGACCGTCGTTGCGATCGACGAAGCTCAATTCTTCGACGATGATGTGATCGACGTGGCGCGTCAGTTGGCCGAACAGGGCGTGCGCGTCATCGTCGCCGGGCTGGATATGGACTTCCGTGGCGAGCCTTTCGGGCCCATGCCAGCGCTCATGGCCCAGGCTGAACGCGTTGACAAGGTGCGAGCCATTTGCATGGTTTGTGGCGGCCAGGCCAGCCGCACCCAGCGTCTGGTCAACGGCGAACCGGCCCGCTATGATGACCCGGTGGTGATCGTCGGCGCTTCTGAATTATACGAGGCGCGCTGCCGCGCGCACCATGTTGTCCCCAATGGACGCACAGCATTGTCAGAGTAGAGAGATATGATGGAAAACTATCACGATTATTTGGCCAAAATCCTGATCCCTGAAGACGTCTTGCAGGCGCGCATTGCCGAACTGGGGGCGGAGATCAGCAGGGATTACGAGGGCGAAGAACTGCTGCTGATCTGCATTTTGCGCGGCGGCGTCGTCTTCCTGGTGGATTTGATGCGCCGCATTACGATCCCGCACGCCCTGGACTTCATGGCCATTTCCTCCTATGGGGCGGGCGCGCGCCAATCGAGCGGCAATGTCCGCCTGACGCTCGACCTGCAGACCAATATCCGCGACCGTAACGTCCTGCTCGTTGAAGATATCATTGACAGCGGCAACACCATCGCTTCGGTGCTGGAAATGTTGGAAACGCGCCAGCCGAAGTCCTTGCGCGTCTGCACGCTGCTCGACAAGGCCGAACGCCGCGAAGTCACTGTCCCGATCCACTATCGCGGCTTTGATATTGCGGACAAATTCGTCTTCGGCTACGGACTCGACCTCGACGAGTATTATCGCAACCTGCCTTTTATCGGCGTTGTGGATTTGGACAAATATACCCCTCCGGATTAAAATCCCCGGATCGTTCTCCCCTTGGGCCTGATGCCGGACGAGACGCATTCACCTGGCGACAAACCACCCTCGCGCCCATCCCCGTATGCCGGACGATGGGTAGCGCGCCTGCGCGGCCGGATCATCGCTCATGGCGGCACGCCTGAGCAGGCCCGCCGCGCGGCGAAAAAATCTCGTCACAAGGAAGTCCCCGAAATAGTCTATATGCCTGCATCCGAACCGCTTTCCATCTCCCCGCTTCTATCCGTCGTCGTGGGCGCATTGCCTCCCGAACAGCCGCTTTATCTGGTCGGTGGGGCGGTGCGCGATGCGCTGATGGGGCGCGTCGGCCATGACCTGGATTTCGCCCTGCCCGGCGACGCGCTGCGCGTCGCGCGTCGTGTGGCGGACAGGATCGGCGCGGCCTTCTTCCCGCTGGACGATGAACGCGGCACGGCCCGGCTGGTGCTGATCCACGACGATGGCACGCGCGATGTGCTGGATTTCGCCGCCTTTCGCGGCCCGGATCTCGAAACGGACCTGCGCAACCGCGATTTTACGCTCAACGCCCTGGCGTTGGATGTGCATGCGCAGGCGTTGTTTGATCCGTTGGGCGGCGCGGCCGATCTGCGCGCCAAACGCCTGCGCGCTTGCTCGCCGACGGCCTTCACGGACGACCCCGTCCGCATCCTGCGCGCGGTTCGGATGGCGGCGGCCTTTGACCTTCATATTGTTCCTGGAACGCGCCAGGCCATGAAAGACGCTGTGCCCGGCTTGTCCAGGGTCTCGCCGGAGCGCCAACGGGATGAACTCTTCCGCATCCTGGAAGGCCCGCGACCGGCCGCATCCCTGCGTGCGCTGGATATGCTGGGCGTGTTGCCCGTGCTTCTCCCGGAGCTGTCTTCCTTGAAAGGCGTCGAGCAGCCGAAGCCGCACGTGAACGATGTCTGGGCGCACACGTTGAGCGTGCTGGGACATCTCGAATCCATATTGGCCGCGTTGTCGCCCAAATATGACCCCAACACAGCCTCCGATTTGGTGAACGGCCTGTTGGTGCTGCGTTTGGGGCGCTATCGCGAAAAGTTTGCCGAACATTTTGCCGTCTCGCTCAACACCGATCGCTCGCTGCGCGGGCTGCTCTTCCTGGCTGCGCTCTATCACGACGTTGCCAAACCGTTGGCGCGCACGACCGACGAAAACGGCCGCCTTCGTTTTTGGGGCCACGACCTCGAGGGCGCGGAGATGGCTGCCCGACGCGCCCAGTCGCTGCATCTGAGCAATGACGAGATAGACCATCTGCGCCGGATCATTCGCAATCACATGCGTGTTCATTTTCACACCAGCCGAATGGATGGCGAGGGCAAGCCGCCTTCACGCCGCGCGGTTTACCGCTTCTTCCGTGATACCCGCGAGGCGGGCGTGGACGTGATCCTGCTTGCGTTGGCCGATTTGCGCGCCACTTACGAGCACACCCTGCCACAGGATACCTGGGCCGCCGCGCTGGATGTGAGCCGGGTCCTGCTCGAGAACTGGTGGGAGAAGCCTGCCGAAACGATCGCGCCGCCGCAATTGCTGAATGGACGCGATGTGATGCAGGCCTTTGACCTGGCGCCCGGTCCGCTGATCGGCCAATTGCTCGAGGCCATCCGTGAAGCGCAGGCGACAGGGATCGTCAGTGCGCGGAAAGATGCCCTGATTTTTGGACGCGAATGGCTGGACGAACAAGCCGCGAAGCGTGGCGGCTGAAATCAGGTCGATAACAACGGGAAACACGACTGCGCGCCAGGAGAGGATGAAATGACGCGCAGTCGTGCTGTCGTGCTGCTACGTTGGCTTGGGATTAGGGCGGCAATGGCTTATGGTTGGTGATCCACTTTTTTTCGCCGCGGGTGTATGGTCTGAGTTGGCCTGTGCTGCGGCGGGCCAGATTGTTGATGTGTGCGACTAAAATGCTGCTCGGCACCGGTTTGATCAGGTAGTCATCCGCACCTGCATCGAGTGCGCTGGCAACCATGCCAGGTTTATCCAATGCGGAAAGGATGACGATCGGTACGTTGTTGAAGGCGCGGATAGCTCTGCAGGTTTCCCAGCCGTCCATGCCGGGCATCATCAAGTCGAGCAGGACGATATCAGGCGACTCCTTGCGGATGAGTGCTATCCCGTCCGGGCCGCTGTTGGCTGTCATGATTTCGAAACCGTGAGATTGCAGCAGCAGCGTGAGCAACTCGGTCATCGCGGCGTCGTCATCAATGGCTAGTACACGAATAGGCATAAAAAAATCTCCATGCCCAATTATGCTTTATTTGGCGGGCATTGGACTTTTCAAACGGTTAACAGATTCATGGAGTGGATGGTTTTTGGCGGAAATTTGTCACGGCCGGATACTCGTTTTTGCTAAAAGGCTTTATGGTAAACTTGCGGCTGAATGGCCTGTGGCCATTTACGCAATCATATTCTAAGGAGGCTCTAAATGAAGAAGTGGGTTTACTTGTTTGGCGAGGTCGCGGAGGCGGAGAAATATGCCGGTTCCTGGGACGGTGTGCGCGGTTTGCTGGGCGGCAAAGGCGCCAATCTGGCCGAAATGACGCGCATTGGCGTGCCGGTCCCGCCCGGTTTTACCGTAACAACCGAGGCCTGCATCGCCTATCAGGATGCAAAGGCGTTTCCCGAAGGGATGTGGGACCAAACCCTGGCCGCGCTGAAAGTTGTCGAGCAGCAGGCAGGCAAAACGTTTGGCGATCCGGCCAATCCGCTTTTGGTGTCGGTGCGCTCCGGGGCGAAATTCTCCATGCCCGGCATGATGGATACCGTCCTGAACGTCGGCCTGAACGACGAGACTGCGCAGGGCATGGTCGCGTTGACCGGCGACGCGCGTTTCGTCTTCGATGCGTACCGGCGTCTGATCCAGATGTTCGGCACGGTCGTCCTTGAAATTCCGGATACGGCTTTTGAGGAGCCGCTGGAAAAATACAAGGAAAAGAAGGGCTACAATGCCGATACGGACATGACGGCCGACGATTGGAAGGCGATGACCGAGGCGTTCAAGGCGGTGACGAAAGAGCACAAGGGCTTTGAGTTCCCGCAAGACCCCTTCAAACAGTTGGAATTGGCGACCGAGGCTGTTTTTAAGAGTTGGAATGGCAAACGCGCCATTGACTATCGCAACGCGGCAGGCATCTCGCATGATTTGGGGACAGCGGTCAATATCGTGACGATGGTCTTTGGCAATATGGAGCAATCCGGCACGGGCGTGGCCTTTACCCGCAATCCGTCCACTGGCGAAGCCAAAGTTTGGGGCGAGTACCTGATGAATGCCCAGGGCGAGGATGTGGTCGCTGGTATTCGCAACGCCGAAGATATTTACAAGATGGCTGATGAGCTGCCCGAAGCCTACGCCGAATTTATGGAAGTTTGCAAGAAGCTCGAAAAGCACTATCGCGAAATGCAGGATGTGGAATTTACCATCGAGCGCGGCAAGTTGTGGATGCTGCAAACCCGCAACGGCAAGCGCACGGCCAAGGCGGCGGTCAAGATTGCCGTGGACATGGCGGACGAAGGCCTGATCTCGAAAGAAGAGGCTGTCCTGCGCGTCACCTCCGAGCAGGTGGATACGCTCCTGCACCCCCAGTTCATCGAAGACGCCAAAAAGGCTGCCGAAGCCGAGGGCAAGATGTTTGCCAGCGGCGTGAACGCTTCTCCGGGCGCGGCTGTTGGCCGCGCATATTTCGACGCGGATACCGCCGAGCGGAAGGCCAAAGAAGAGGGCCAGGACGTGATTATGGTGCGTCCCTTCACCAAGCCGGATGATGTGCATGGCATGCTGGCCGCGAAAGGGATCCTGACCAGCGAGGGCGGCGCGACCTCCCATGCTGCTGTGGTCGCCCGTCAGTTCGGCATCCCTTGTATTGTCGGCGCTTCTACAGTGCGCATAGACATGGAAAAGCGCCTGCTGGTTGCGGGCGATGTCACCGTCAAAGAGGGCGACTGGATCTCTGTGGACGGCACAACCGGCCAGGTCTTTGCCGGACGGATTGATACAGTCGCGCCCAACCTGGAAGAACAAACCGAATTGCTGACGCTGTTGGGTTGGGCTGACGAGATCGCCGCCAAGGATGGCATTCGACAGGCTCCTGAAGGCTGGCCGACCAAGGGCTTGCAGGTTTGGGCCAACGCTGATTATCCCGAAGACGCGCGTCGCGCCCGCTCCTATGGGGCGCAGGGAATCGGCTTGTGCCGCACCGAGCACATGTTCTTCGAGCCGGAGCGTCTGCCCATTGTGCAGCGCATGATTCTTGCGAATACCGTTGAAGAGCGCCAGGCGGCCCTGGACATCTTGCTGCCTTTCCAGCGCAGTGATTTCGACGGTTTGTTCGAGGCCATGACCGGTCTGCCCGTCATCATTCGCCTGCTGGACCCGCCGTTGCACGAGTTCATGCCCGATGAACACGCCCTGCTCGAAGAAGTCATCGAAGCGCGCATCAAGGGCGTCGCGGCGGCAGAGAAAGAGGCTTTGCTGGCCGACATTCAGGCGCTGCATGAAAGCAACCCCATGATGGGACTGCGCGGCGTGCGCTTGAGCGTGATGATGCCAGAAATCGTCAGCATGCAGGTGCGGGCGATCTTCGAAGCGGCTGCGGATGTCAAACTGCGCGGCTTCGATCCGCATCCCGAAGTGATGATCCCGCTTACCGGACACGTCAATGAATTGCATTTCATTCAGCCCAAACTCGAAAAGATTGCCAAAATGGTGATGGATGAAAAAGGCGTCGAGTTCAAGTATAAATTTGGCACAATGATCGAAATCCCGCGTGCCGGCCTGACCGCCGACCAGATCGCCGAGGCGGCGGAGTTCTTCTCTTTCGGCACCAACGACCTGACGCAGTTCACCTTTGGCTACAGCCGCGACGACGCCGAGCGCAACTTCCTGGTCAAGTATGTGGAAGACGGCATCCTGGAAAAGAATCCCTTCCAGACGATTGACCGCCCTGGCGTCGGACAGTTGATGAAACTGACTGTTGAGAAGGGCCGTGCAACCCGCATCGAGCTGGAATGCGGCATCTGTGGCGAGCACGGCGGCGACCCGGATTCGATTGAGTGGTGCCATCTGATCGGGCTTAACTACGTATCCTGTTCTCCTTTCCGTGTGCCGATCGCCCGCCTGGCCGCGGCGCACGCCGCGTTGAAGCACCGTGCCTAACGTGGATTGGTGCTCATAATATTTGGCCAGCAGATCATCTGCTGGCCGATTTTTTTATCAGGCGCGTCTTCGATTGGCAAGAACAGCTTGGAAAAACAAATCGCAGGAACAAGGTTCTGGCACCCTGTGATGTCTGTCTGATTGACAGCTACCCTTTTTTCTCTTATAGTTGGTCCATCAAAAGACATCGCTATGTTTGGAGGCGTTTTATGTTCGCATTAAACCTGTTGTCAGAAAGCACCAACCAGCCCGATCTTTCCTGGCTGCTCTGGGTAGTATTGATTTTCTTTTTGTTGATTATTGTTGTCGGATGGCTGACCAGCAAAAAAGCAGACAAAGCCGCCGTAGCCGCCGATACTGTCCCGAGGGACTCGGACGACCTGACTAGGCTGGAAGGCATTGGCCCGAAGGTATCCAAAGTCTTGGCGGCCGCGGGCGTCACCACCTTTGCCCAGTTGGCAAATGCGGATGTCGCCAAAGTCGAAGCCGCGCTCGAGGAAGCTGGTTTGCAAATGATGGACCCCTCCGGCTGGATCGAGCAGGCCGCGCTGGCCGCCAAGGGCGACTGGGATGCCCTCGCCAAATTGCAGGACGAACTCAAGGGCGGGCGTCACGTTTAGTCCCCACCCTTAAATATGCTTTGGCCGCCGCGCCCATAGGGTGCCTTGCCCTTGCGGGCACTGTACCCGCAAGGCGCCTTCCTCGGCGGCGGGAGACAGCCCCGACAAACGTTTCGCTTGTCGGGGCTGTTTGTTTTGGGAGAGGCTGCGGGCGTTTATGGGGTCTGGATCGCGGCGATGGCCTGCCTCGCCAGCCGCGCCATCTCGCGGTCGCTGCGGTCGGATGCGACCTGTTGCAGCGCGGGCAGGGCGTGTGCGTCGCCCAGTCGTCCCAGGGATTCGACAGCCTGTTGGCGTACCTCGCGTGTCGGATCGTCCAACATGGCTGTGATCGGCGCGACGACCTGTTCGCCCCCGACCGATTCAAGCCCGGCGAGCGCCTGTTGACGGATCCATGCTTCGGGCGCGCGCAGCGCCTCCGTCAGCACGGGGATGGATCGCGCTCCAAAGACGGCCAGGGCCTGTGCGGCTGCCTGGCAGACGTCAAAATGGACGTCGTAGAGCGTCATGCCCAGCGGCTCGACGGCGCGCGGGTCGGCGATGCGCCCCAACAGCGCTACGGCCCATTTGCGGATACTTCCCTCGCGGTCGCTGAGCGCCTCGATCAGCGCGGGGACGGCCTGGTTCCCAAAACTTTCCAGCGCCGCGATCAGGATGTTTACCGCATCCTTGCGCTCGTACCACCAGAACGAGTCGTGCAATGCCTCCATCAGGTACGGGATGGCAGACGGGTTCCCGGTCGCGGCGAGGGCCTGGGCGGCCTTTTGGCGGACGGTGATGTCGGGGTCGTCGAGCAGGATGTCTGACAGGGGCTGGATCACGCCTGGGTCGCGCAGCCGGCCCAACGTCAGGGAGGCCGCGCCGCGCACCTCCGCTTCGGGGTCTGCCAGCGCGGTCAACAAATGCGGGACGGCCTGCGCGTCCCCAATTTCCCCCAGGGCCAGCGCGGCGCGTGTGCGGACAGTGTAGTATTCGCCCCGCAGCGCCTCGATCAGCGCCGGAACGGCCTCGCGGCGTCCGATCTTGCCCAGGATATCCGCCGCCTGCGCGCGCACGAGGGGATGCGCTTCGTCCAGCGCGGCGCTCAACGCCGGGATGGCCGCCGGGCCGACCTTGACCAGGATCTGCGCAGCGCGTGCGCGAAGCGCCTGGTCCTTGCTCCCCAGCGCGGAAACCAGCGCCGTCATGCCCGTCTCCCCCAGGCGAACGAGTTCGCGGGCCGCCTGCGTGCGCTTGGACGCATCGCTGCCGCCCAACATGCCCAGCAGACGTTTGATCTCCGCACTTTGTTTCAGCTCAGAAAACCAGGCCATGCTTTCACTCCCATTTTGTCCCTGACCTATTGTACATCGAATTTATCACGGCTATGTTATCATTTACCGGTCACCGTCCTGGTACCGGACATCCACCCTGCGCTGCCCCAGTGAGGAAAACAAACAGGTAATAGCCAATAAAGAAACAAAATCAGTTCCTGAGCGGAAGGCGACAGTTTTTGAGCCTGTAGTCGAAGGATGGGTTCTTTAATAAGCCGCTCTTACCCAAAGGGCACGCTGTCGACTGCGACTACGCTTTGCTCCGTCTCCGCTCAGAGCCTGCGCGTGTTATTTTTTATTAAACTCCATAAGGAAATCACCCTCTAACCAAAGATGACCGACCACGCTCTCTATCTCCACATCCCCTTTTGCCGCCATCGCTGCGCTTACTGCGATTTCACGACCTACGCCGGGCAGGATGCGCTCATCCCGTCCTATGTGGATGCCCTTTGCCGGGAGATCCGGCTTGTGGGGGAGTCTGCTCCGGAAATGCTTGGGGTCAAGACGATTTTCTTTGGCGGCGGCACGCCGTCCTTGTTGAGCGTCGCGCAGTTCGCGTCCATCTTCGAGTCCATCCGACAAAATTTCGATCTGCGTCCCGATGCCGAGATTTCGCTGGAGGCCAATCCCGGCACGCTCGACCCGGACTATCTGCACGGCCTGCGCTCGGTCGGGTTCAACCGTCTCAGCCTGGGTGTGCAGTCGGCGCACCCCGACGAGCTGCGGATGCTGGAGCGGATCCATTCTTATGCGGATGTCGTGGCTGCGACCGCTTCCGCCCGAAAGGCCGGATTCGACAACCTGAATTTCGACCTGATCTTTGGCCTGCCGGAGCAAACCCTCGACCGCTGGCAGGCCACCGTTGAACGGGTTTTGGGACTGCGTCCCGAGCATCTCTCGCTCTACGCACTGACCCTGGAACACGGCACCCCCTTTGGCCGCTGGGCGGCGCGCGGACTGCTGCCGCTCCCCGACCCCGATCTCGCGGCGGAGATGTACGAGTGGGCGGGTGAATTCCTGGCGGGGAGGGGTTATCAGCAGTACGAGATCAGCAATTGGGCAAAATCTTCGACATCCCGACCTTCCAACCTGCAGCCATCATTTGCCTGCAAACACAACCTGCAATACTGGCGCAATCTGCCCTACCTCGGCTTTGGCGCGGGCGCGCACGGCTTTGCGGACGGGGCGCGCTATTCGAATGTCTTGCGGATACGAACCTATATCGACCGCCTCCTCAAGCCCTCTGTCCCCCAACCTCCATTCCCCGCATCCCCCGCCGTTGTCGCCCGAAAGCGGGTCTCCTCGCGCCAGGCCATGCAGGAG
The DNA here is from genome assembly GCA_013152325.1 of Chloroflexota bacterium. Lineage (GTDB taxonomy): Bacteria > Chloroflexota > Anaerolineae > Anaerolineales > Villigracilaceae > Desulfolinea. The sequence continues at coordinate 12,133 of JAADGN010000141.1, read as the reverse complement.
ACGATGATGCTCGGCCTGCGGCTGACGCGTGAAGGCGTCTCGGCGGATACTTTTCAAGCGCGCTTTGGCCGCTCCGTGAGCGATGTTTTTGGCAAGGAGATCGATGCGTTGTTGGCGCTGGGTTTGCTCGAGTGGGCAGGGACGAGGCTGCGCCTGACCCCGCACGCCCGCCTGTTGGGCAACCAGGTCTTTGTCCGCTTTGTGGGGTAGAAGTTGAAAAGCGCGCATGCCTGAACGTACAGCAGGGACACGACAAGCGTGTCCCTGCTGGTTTTCGAGCGTTCAAGACCTGCGGGAGGCCAAGTCGCTATGGATATGTACAGTAATAAACCACCGCGGCAATAACGTTCGGATTCTGCGTCCACAAACAGCCGGCGGCGGTGCAGCTGCCTGCGTCGGTGTACTGGCTGGGGTTGGTGCAGCCGGCCTGCTTGGTGGGCGACTCCGGGCTTGGGCAGAGCTGCGGTTCGAAGCCGGTCGGTTTGAAGCCAAACGCTGAGCGGCAGGCGTTATCGACCGCGTAGAGCGCCTTGAGGGGGTAGTACCGGTTGCTCCGCACGGGCGAGCCGGCCTCCTCTTCGGTGAAGCGGTCGTTGTAGTCGAGTTTGGTCACGTCCTTCAGCCCGGCGTCGGACAACACGCCCAGCATGAACGCGCTGTTCGCCAGGGATTTCTTGAACGCAAACTGGACGGTGGCCTGTGTCCCGGCGATGAAGCGCACCCAGGCCAGGTCGGGGTCGTCGCCCAGGCCGCGGTCGAAGACCAGGGTCTCGTATCCGTCGGTGTCGATCGGCGCATCCGATCTCTCGGCGGAGAGGCCCCCGGTGTCGTGATTCTTGTCGGCGAAGACCTGCACGTTGTTGTTCGTCCACGCCTCCGTGTAGGGCGGCTGCGCCCAGATGATGACGTCGCCGAAGCCGTCGATGTCGTTATCCAGCTCGACGCCGAAATTGATGCCGAGGCTGTTGTTCGGGTCGGGGCCGATCAGCTTGATGGAGACGTAGTACCAGTCGGCGTCCTGGCTCAGGTTGTAGGTGACGATGTCCATGTCCGAGACGTAGGTCATATCCTGCAAGAAGGGGCGCTCGAGGCGGTTGATCTTGTAGGAGTCGCCGTAAGGCGCGCGTTTTTCCGGGGCGGTGTCTTTGGAAAAGACGTCGTAGACGATCGCGCCGTTTGACGGGGATGCAGACGGCGTCATCGTGTGGACGATGACGGGCGTACTGGTGGGGACAACCAGCGTCGGCAGGTTTGATGTCCCGGAGAAGACGGTCGCGGTCGGCTCAGCCGGCGAGACCGGCGGCAGTTGCGGGATGCTGGTGGGTTGAGCCGCCATGAATGGCAGGCTGCAGGCCAGCGCGGTGATCAGGATTGCCAAAGATAAAAATAGGGGGGATTTTTTGTGCATAGAATTCTCCTTTTCGTACGGGCTGCTTTTTCATTATCCATCCTTTTGAACCGGATTGCAATAGGACTCTGGGCGGGATTCTGCACGGTTTGCTGTCTGAGCCCCTACGCGACGTGATCCAGGATCGCGGGCGCGATCCCCGTCAGGTCGTGCAGGCCGGCCCCAAAGGACTGCCGCGCCGCTTCCGGCCCGATCAACAGGCAGGGCACTTTCGCATCTGTATGCCGCCGGGTGGACAGATCCTCCATGTTGCCGTGGTCGGAGGTGACCAGCACCAGCAGGTCCTCCGGCGGGTTCTCCAGCAGGCCCGCCAGCACGCCGTCGAAAGTTTCCAACTGCCGGACGGCCCAGTCCATGTCCTGCCGGTGACCGGCGTAATCGCTGGCCCAGTATTCAAAGAACGAGAAGTCGTATTTGCCTGCCAGCGCGCCCAGTTTGCGCCCGGCCTCCCGCGGACTCAACAGCGGCGCGTCCGGGACCTTGAGCAGCTCGCGCCAGCCCCGGCCGGTGAAATCCGCCGACAGGGCGCGCCCGGCGAAGAGGTCGTCCTGTGTGAAGAGCGGCAGGCCGGCCTGGGTCGCGGCCAGCGGGACGGCCGAGTACAGCCGTCTGCCGGAGTTGATGCCCTTGAAATATCCCTCCGGGTAGGCGTTGAGCAGCGCGGCGGTCTTGCCGTTTGCGCGCAGCCGGGAGAAGAGGGTGCCCTCGATCGGCGCGTTCTCCGTGCTTGCCTGTCCCGCAGGCGTGCGCATTTTTTGCGGCGGATTGTGACCGTTGCGCAGGTATCGGGCCACGTCGGGGTTGGGCTTCGGCCCGTAGTGATAGCCGATCTCCGCCGGGACGTTGCGTCCGGTCAGCAGGGCGGCCTGCCCGGTCGCGGACTGGGGCAGCCCGTCCACGCCGAGGGACGCATCCAGCGCGAGCAGCGTGGCGCGTTCGCCGTGGAATGGGGCCGCTCCGTCCAGCAGGCGGCGGCCTGCGAGCAGGTTGCCCAGGTTGGGGAGGGCGGCGCGGGCAAAAGGATTTTTCTGCGGGTCGTTTTCCCCCAACCCGATGCCGTCCAGGAAGATGAAGAGAATGTGCATGCCGGTGGGGGCGCAGCCCCGCGTACCTGTCCCGGGGCGGGCGGATGGGCCTGCCTACGGCCGTTTGCGGAACAGGAACCAGGCCGAGGCGCGCCCGACCTTGTCGCCGCCGTCGGTGCGGGAGACGAGATCGAAACGGGCCGAGATGACGTCCACGTCGGCCTCGACCAGCCCGGGCCCCGGTTGATCCGGGGCGGATTTGAAGAATCCGTACATCAGCCAGAACCCGCCCGGAGCCAGGATTTCGTCCAGCCGGTCGAGGTAATCCGTGATCCCGTCCCCCGAAAGACTGTGAAAACAGCCCATGTCCAGCGCCAGGTCGAAGGGGCCTTGAATGCCCGTCAGTTTGGTCACGTCGTCGATGCGCAGGTCGGCCTGCACGCCCGCGGCCTTGACCTTGCGGCGGGCGAACTTGATGGCGCGCGAGGCAAAATCCACGCCGGTGACGTCCCAACCGTGCTGCGCCAGGGTGATGACGTTGGTGCCGGTTCCGCAGCCCAGGTCGATGGCGCGGCCAGGCGGGTGCTGCTCGATGAAGGCGTACAGTTCGGGCGGGGTGATGCCGCTGTCCCAGGGCGGGCGGCGGAAATACATCAGGTTGAAGAAGATTCGTCGGATGAGTTTCATGGGTTTTTGTGAAGGATGAGCATGGGTTGGGGTCTGGCTCCACAGAGGGCTGCACGCGGGCTTCGAGATCCTATTCCAAACTTTCTTGCACCCGCTGGGCGTCCAGCGTGCCCACCTCGCGCCAGATCTCGCTGCCTTGTGCGTCGAAGAAGATGAAGGTGGGCGTGTATTCGAAACCATAGACCGGGGCCAGTTCGCGGCCGACCGTCTCCTGGACGTTCAGGCGGATGACGAGCAGCCGATCCCGGTATTCCTGTTCGATCCCGTCCACGACGGGCTTGATGGCGACACAGGCAAGTCAGTAGGGCGACTGGAATTCGAGCAGGACGGGTGTGCCCTGCCCGATCAGGGCCTGGACTTGTCCGGCTTCGCCCATCAGGGCTGTTTGGGTCGGGCGCAGCGCCAGCCAGGCGGCCAGCAGCCCAACGACGATCACGCCCAGCGCCGCGAACTCACCCCATTTCGGCTCTTTGCGCAGCAGCAGGACGCCAACAATAATGACCAGAATGATGGCGAGCCACACGGCGGAGTATCGGTTGACAAGTTGATTCACGCGGTTTTCCTGGACGCCTTTGTCTGCGTTTCGGACAAGCTGCCAGCCTCCAAAAGAGAGTTTTTGAAAAAGTGACAATCCACACTTTGACAATTCAACCGACTTCTCTTACAATCAGGCGGTCTGGATTTATCCCAAAATAGGAAGGGTCCCTTACATGAAAGAGTATACCACTGAGTTTATCCGCAATGTCGCATTGGTGGGACACGGCAGTACGGGCAAGACGATGATGACCGAGGCGTTCCTGCATTTCAGCGGTGCGACCACACGTTTGGGCAGGGTCGAGGATGGCACAACCGCCTCCGACTTTGACGACGAGGAGATCCGCCGCAAACTGTCGCTGTACACCAGTGTCATTCCGGTCGAGCACGGCGGCGTCAAGGTCAATCTGCTGGACGCGCCGGGCTACACCGATTTCGTCGGCGAGGTGATCTCTGCCTTGAGTGTGAGCGATGGGGCGCTGGTGCTGGTCGATTCGGTGGCGGGCGTGGAAGTCGGCACCGAGATCGCCTGGCGATACTGTGATGTGTTCAAATTGCCGCGCTTCGTGGTCGTCAACAAGATGGACCGCGACAACGCCAACCTGGCCAAAGCGCTGGCGACGGTGGAAGAATTCTCCGAAACGCGCCTGATCAAAGTGCAGTTGCCGTGGGGCGAGCGCGCCGGCTTCAAGGGCGTGATCGACCTGATCGGCATGAAAGCCTATGCCGGCGACGGCAAGACCGCCGAAGACGTTCCCGCCGACATGAAGGAAGCCGCCGAAGAAGCCCGCATGGAATTGGTCGAAGCCGCGGCGGAAGGCGATGACGCGCTGCTGGAAAAATATTTCGAAAGCGGCGAGTTGAGCGACGAGGAACTGTTGAGCGGCTTGAAGAAGACCATCCTGAACGGAGACTACATCCCCGTTTTCGTCGCCGCGACCGGCAACGAGAAAGGCGTTGCCCCGCTGCTGGACGCGATCGTCAAGCTGATGCCCTCTCCGGCGGAAGCGCCCGCGGTGGTCGCGCAGGGCAAGGATGGCGACGAAACGTTGACCGCCTCGGACGCCGGGCCGCTGGCGGCTTATGTCTGGAAGACGACCGCCGACCCCTTCGTCGGCAAGCAGACTTTCTTCCGCGTCTACTCCGGCACGATCGCGGGCGACAGCCGCGTTTGGAACCAGAACAAGGAGACCGAAGAGCGCTTCGGCTCGGTCAATATCCCGCGCGGCAAGGAGCAGATCAGCGTCAAGGTTGTGCATGCGGGCGACATTGCCAATGTCCCCAAACTGAGCGAGACCGCCACCGGCGATACGTTCTGCGACAGGGGACACCCGCTGACGCTGCCGGTTCCCGAATACCCGACCGCGCTCTTCCGTGTGGCGATCCTGCCCAAGACGCAGTCCGACGCGGCCAAGATCTCGCCCACGCTGACCCGTCTGTGCGAAGAGGACATGACCCTCTCCTGGCACAACGAACATGCCACCGGCCAGACCATCCTGCAGGGCATGGGCAGCCAGCACATTGACGTCGCCATCCGCCGCGCCGAGACCAAGCTCCAGGTCGGCCTGAAGACCGAGGAGCCGCGCATCCCGTATCGCGAGGGCATCACCAAAAAAGCCACCGCCATGTACCGCCACAAGAAGCAATCCGGCGGCGCAGGCCAGTTCGGCGAAGTGCACCTGACGATCGAACCGTATCCCGACGGCGATTTCGAATTGAGCTGGGACGTGTTCGGCGGCGCGATCTCGAACTCCTACGAGCCGGCCATTCGCAAGGGCATCCAGAACGTGATGAAAGACGGCGCCATTGCCGGATACCCGATGAACAACGTCAAGGTTTCGGTCTTCGACGGCAAGGAGCACCCGGTCGATTCCAAGCCGGTGGCTTTTGAAATTGCCGCCCGCAACGCCTTCAAACTGGCTGTCAAGGACGCCGGTCCGGTGCTCTTCGAGCCGATCATGACGGCGCGCATTACCATCCCGGACGCCAACATGGGCGACGTGATGGGCGACCTGAACACCCGTCGCGGTCGCGTGCAGGGCACGGAATCCGAGCGCGGCTCGACGACCGTCATCGCGCACGTGCCGTTGGCCGAGATGCTGCGCTACACGACTCAGCTGCGCTCGATCACTGGCGGCCGCGGTTACTTCACGATGGAGTTCGATCATTACGAGATCGTTCCGTCGCACATTGCGGAAGAACTCATCGCTGCCCGCCAGAAGGAAGAGGAAGAATAGATATTAGACCTCTTGCATAAAATGAAACATTGTGTAGTAACGGCTTTAGCCGTTATCGCCCAGCAAAAAGCGACTGAAGTCGCTACTACAACATACTTTTGCAAGAGGTCTATTGTATCTGTCCGAAAATTACTTTGCAGTAATGGCTTCGCGCAGCACCCTGTAAGGGTCTGGGCCAAGAAGGCCGCTGCTGCGCATTTTTTGGATAGGTTCTTTGTCGAGCAGAAAGACGCCGCACATTTCGCGTGTGCGGCGTCCTTTTCCGGCGTAAGATTTTCGCAAGGCGTGTCGTCAGGGTAATTGCCTTCTCGTGCATTTACCCCGATCCCGGAAATTGCCCCTTGACAAATCGGATATAGTTTGTACAATAAGGGTCAAGATTTTCTGGTCGATCATTTGGAGATATGATGTCTCACTATTGCTCGTGTTTGAGGCGGGGTTCGTAGTCACCGCCTCTTCGATAAACGAAAAACCGTAACGGTCAACGGATTGAAGGACGGTGGGCGACCCCGCATGCGACAGTTGATACGCATGGCGCCCTGCGCTGTCCTTTTTGTTTTCCCGTTGACCGTTTTGTGTTCTTGCAGAGTAAATACGATGACAATGCTTTCTTTTTCGACACAACTTGCGACGACTCCGGCGGACGGACTGGAATCCCGCGTCGGGAATACGCCTCTCCTCCCGCTTCGCCGCGTGACCCGCGGCCTGCCCCCGCGTGTACAGGTTCTCGCCAAGGCCGAATGGTTCAACCCCGGCGGCTCGGTCAAGGACCGTGTTGCGTTGCACATCATCCGCACGGCCATTGCGGACGGCGCGCTGACTCCCGGCAAGCGTCTGCTCGATTCGACCTCCGGCAACACCGGCATCGCCTACGCGACCTTCGGCGCCGCGCTCGATATCCCGGTCACGCTGACCATCCCCGCCAACGCCAGCCCGGAGCGCCTGTCCGTTTTGCGCGCCCTCGGCGCGGAGATCATCCTGACCGACCCGCTCGAAGGCTCGGACGGCGCGCTGTTCGTCGCCCGCCGGATGGCGGAAGAGCATCCCGAGGCGTATTTTTACGCCAACCAGTACGATAATCCTGCCAACTGGCAGGCGCATTATCAGTCCACCGGCCCCGAGACCTTTGCCCAGACGGACGGGCGTATCACGCATTTCGTCGCCGGGCTGGGCACATCCGGCACGCTGATCGGCACGGGCCGTTATTTGCGGCTCGCCAATCCCGCCGTCCGGATCGTCGCCGTCCAGCCGGAGACGCCCCTCCACGGCCTGGAGGGACTCAAGCACATGGCGACCGCGCACAAGCCCGGCATCTTCGACCCGGATTTTCCCGACCGCACCGTGTCCGTGGAAACCGAAGCCGCCTACGCGATGATGCGGCGGTTGGCGCGCGAGGAAGGACTGTTCGTGGGCATCTCCTCCGGCGCGGCGGCGCTCGCGGCGCTGCGTGTTGCGGCAGAACTGGACGAAGGTGTGGTCGTGACCATTTTCCCGGACGCCGGGTATAAATATCTTTCGGACAAGGCGTTGTGGGAAGAGGACGCCGCAGCGTTCTCGCGTTCTGCCGTGCAAACGCCCGTGGAGACCACATGACTTTGCAAATCACCACAGACATATTGCGCCAGATCCATGCCCATGGCGAGGCCGCCTACCCCGAAGAGGGCGCCGGGTTCCTGCTCGGCGCGGACGGGACCCCGCGCCGGGTGACCGCCATTTTGGCCTTGCCCAATGCCCGCGAGGACTCCGCTCGCCGCAACCGTTACCTGGTCACGCCCAGGGACTACCTCAAGGCCGAATTGGAGGCGGACAGGCTTGGGCTGAGTCTGATCGGCGTATTCCATTCGCATCCGGATCATCCCAATCGTCCCTCCGAATATGACCGCGAGTGGGCGCAGCCTTTCTTCTCGTACGTCATCACCAGCGTGGAGGGCGGGCAAGCCGTCGCCTCCCGCTCCTGGCGTCTGACCGAGGATCGCAGCGCCCTGCTCGAGGAAACCATCCAGATCACCGGATGACCGGACCAGGGACGCCCAGGACTTATGCACCTGCCTGTTTTTTTGAACTCTCAAACCGCTACTGCGCATTTTTTCGGACAGGTTCCAATTCAAAACCATCTCATTCTCCCGGCGGGGAATGACATCCCACTTAAAAAGGACTACAATAACAATGGCAACTTTACGCATCCCAACCCCCCTACGCCCTTACACTGAGGGTCAGAGCGAGGTCTCTGTGCCGGGCCAGACGGTGGCCGAGGCGTTGAATCAGTTGATAGCACAATATCCGGCCCTGGAACAGCACATCTTCAACGGCGATGGACAGTTGCGCCCGTTCGTCAACCTGTTCCTGGGCGAAGACAACATCTCGGACTTGCAAGGGCTGGACACGCCGCTGACAGAGAGCGACAGGCTTATTTTGATCCCCTCCATCGCGGGCGGGTAATGGGCGGGTCACTGCGGGGGCGTGCAGCACCTTGCGCCGCGCTGCCCGTTGCAAAGACATCCCGGAACAAAGATGATTATGTACCCTCAACTCTCACACGAAGAAATCCTGCGCTACTCGCGCCACCTGCTGATCCCCGAAGTCGGGCTGGAGGGCCAGCGCAAATTGAAAGGCTCCTCGGCGCTCGTCATCGGCACGGGCGGGCTTGGCTCGCCGGTCGCGCTCTATCTGGCCGCGGCCGGGGTCGGACGCATCGGCCTGGTGGACTATGACGTGGTGGACGAGTCCAATTTGCAGCGCCAGATCATCCACGGCACGAGCACGATCGGCGACCTGAAGGTTGAATCGGCGCGCCGGCGGATGCTGGACGTGAACCCGGGTATCGACGTGGTCGTCTACGATCAGCCGTTCACGTCCGAGAACGCGCTGCGCATCGCCGCCGATTACGACGTGCTGATCGACGGCACGGACAACTTCCCGACCCGCTACCTGACCAACGATGTCTGTGTGCTGCTGGGCAAGCCCAATGTCTACGGCTCGATCTTCCGTTTTGATGGTCAGGTCAGCGTTTTCGACGCCAAAGAGGGGCCGTGCTACCGCTGTCTCTTCCCGGAGCCGCCTCCGCCGGGGCTGGTGCCTTCCTGCGCCGAGGGCGGCGTGCTGGGCGTCCTGCCGGGCACGATCGGCACCCTCCAGGCGACCGAGGCGTTGAAGGTCTTGCTGGGCATCGGCACGCCCTTGCGGGGCAGACTGCTGCTCTACAATGCGCTGGATATGTCGTTTGATTTCGTCAAACTGAAAAAGAATCCCCGCTGCAAGATTTGCGGAGAGAACCCGGAAATTACGGAACTGATCGACTACGAGGAATTTTGCGGCGTGCCGGGACATGATCACGAGGCCGGCTCGGCGGGCGCGGATTGGGACATCACCGCGTCCGAACTGGCCGAGCGGCTGTCGCAGGACAACATCCGCCTGATCGACGTGCGTGAGCCGCACGAGCTGCAGATCTCGGCGTTGTCCGGGGCGGAGAATATCCCTCTCGGGCAGTTGGCAAGCCGCTTGTCCGAGCTGGATTCGGCGCAGGAGATTGTGCTCTTCTGCAAGTCCGGCACGCGCTCGACGCGCGCGCTGGAATTGCTGCTCGGCGCGGGCTTCCGCAAGGTCAAAAACCTGGAGGGCGGCATCAACGCCTGGGCGGACGAAGTAGACCCGTCCCTGCCGATTTATTGAGAACCGGCCCCCGCAGCCGGCGACCGAAGACTAGCGACTAGCAACTGGCGACTAGCAACTAACGACTAACGACTAACGACTGGCAACTAACTGGCAACTGATAACTGATGACAACTGACCGACAAAAAACGATCCTGGCCGTCCTGGCGCACCCGGACGACGAGTCTTTTGGCATGGGCGGCACGCTGGCGCTGTATGCCGAACGCGGCGTCGACGTGCACCTGGTCTGTGCGACGCGCGGCGAAGTGGGGCAGATGGACGAGAAATACCTGCACGGCTTCAATTCGATTGCCGAACGCCGCGAGGCCGAACTGCGTTGTGCGGCGGGTATTCTGGGGTTGGCCGGCGTCCATTTTTTGGATTATCGCGATTCGGGCATGCCCGGCTCCGCGGACAATGAACACCCAAACGCGCTGGTGCAGGCGCCGCTGGACGAGGTCGCCGCAAAGGTGGTGCGCTATATCCGTACGCTCAAACCGGACGTGGTGCTGACCTTCGACCCGATCTACCGGCACCCCGACCATATTCACATCCACAAGGCGACCGTGCTGGCCTTCGAGAGGGCGGACGATGCCTCTTTTGCCCCCGAGTCCGGCCTGCCGTTCAAGCCGCAAAAACTTTTCTTTCACATGATTCCGCGCGCATTCCTGCGTTTTGTCGTGCGCATTTTGCCGCTCTTCGGACAGGACCCGCACAAGTGGGGCAGCAACGGCGACATTGACCTGGTCTCGCTGACCGAAGTGGATTTCCCGACGCATGTGCGCATCAACGTTCGTTCGGTGCGGGCAAAAAAGGAGGCCGCCGGGGCTTGTCATGCCAGCCAGGGCGGCGGACAGATGCAGCACGGCGTGCGCGGCCTGCTCATGCGTTTCTTCAGCGGCGCGGAGATGTTCATGCGCGCCTATCCGCCCGTTGAGCGCAAGGAACGCGTAAAACGCGATCTGTTCGCGTAGGACGTATTTGGGCAGTTTCCCTGTCTGGCGTCCGCTGTTGGCGAACTCTGCTCTGGCGCCGCCGGGCAGACAAGGTGCAGGGAGATTTTATGGGGGTTTTCTCTGCGAACGCCGCGCTCCGCGGGGTGGCAGGGATACATGATGCAGCGTCTCATTCCTTATGTCACAGCCCTTGATTTTGTGGTGACGACTTTAGTCATGTTTCGATGCCAGGTCGCGGCCGCCCAGCCCTGACGGCCCGGGTCGGGAAAGTCGCTGCTGCAAGGCGTGTGATCTTGAAACTGTGACCTGCCGAGAATTGTGAAATTCCCGTGACATCCTTGACATTATAGAACAATTGTTCTATAATGCGAGTACTCATCCTTTTGTGTGCTGTCTGGAAAGAGGCTCGAAATGAACAGTTCTCCCGTACGGTTTCTCGATTTCTTCAAAGGCCAGCTTCAGCGCGGCATGGCGTTTGGGGCCATCCTGGTGGCGGCATTGTTTTCGTTTGAGATCTTCAACTTCTCGACGACCAACTTTGCCCTGACCGACCTGCTTGGCACCGACCTGAAATTTGCCGGTATTCGCTGGGCCACCATCCTGGCGTTCGCTTTTTGCGGCATCGACTTTGCGGGCATCGCCCGTCTGTTCACCCCCGAAAAAGGCCGCGACGAGCCTGCCGAGGTCTGGTATCTTTTCGGCGCCTGGCTGCTGGCCGCCGCCATGAACGCCATCCTGACCTGGTGGGGCATTTCCATCGCGGTCATGGATCATCCCGCCCAGGGCAGCGCGCTGGTCAGCAGCAGCACACTGTTCAGGGCGGTGCCGGTTTTCGTGGCGGTGATGGTCTGGCTGATCCGCGTCCTGATCATCGGGACGTTCTCGCTGGCGGGCGAGCGTCTCTTCAGTGTGGGCGACGTCCGTCCTGCCGGGCGCGTTCACACGCGGACAGCCCGTCCGGCGACGAGCGTCTCCCGCGCGTCCGGACGGACGGCGGGACGCGCCGCGCCCAAACCGGTTTCCGCGTCGGCGCGCAGTCCCCGCGCCGAGCCGACCTACCATCCGGTTGGGTTGGCGGCTTCCCCTCGAGGGGAGGGTAACAAGCGACGGTTGTAAGTAAGACCTAACCACCGGACAGTTTGCCGGTAGATGCCCGGGCTTGTGCTTTCTCTTGACCACCGTGCGGGCTAAAAGCCCTTCCTTAGTACCTGAAAGCCCTGCGGGCTGACCAGAGAGTCGGCTTCAGCCGACTTTTATGACCTGAGGCCGGACTTTAGTCCGCCGAATGGCATTGTGCGCTATTTATCGCCCAAAAGTGTCCGGTGGCTAGAGTAAGACCAGCTCGTCCGAATCAACAACGCCCTTGTGCAATACAGGGGCGTTGTTGATTTATTTGATGAAGTGCAAAATGGCACTCAAGCGTGGTGTCTTGTGCGAGAGTAAAACAAACCGCGAACTTGCGCTAATCCTCGCGAAAAAAACGAAGCACTTAAAAATTCGCGGAAATTAGCGAGGATTAGCGGTTAAAAAACCAGGCCGTGTTTAAGTATCGTCCTGCCTGGGTATCGGGTCCCTACTTTTTGGGCTTTTTCTTCCTCACCGGCGCTGGCAACTCAAACGGCGGCGTCAGGTTCATCT
>JAADGN010000032.1 GCA_013152325.1 Chloroflexota bacterium | reverse complement strand
GGACGGTGGCCGCCGTTTCGACGCAGTCCGCACTGACGCCGACTGCTGTCCCCGAAACCCAGGCCCCCGCCGCGCCGACGGTCGCGCCTGCTGCCTCCCCCGCGCCCACTGAAATTCCGTTCCCGCCGCCCGCGGTCTCTCCCGGCGGGAGCTACCAACTAAAAGAAGAACGGCTGCTCGGCGCGTACGCCGTCCGTTACTGGCATGACCCGAACAGCGATTTTGGCTTCGACGACATCGTGCTGATCGAACGCGCCGGCATGCAAAGCATCCGCATCGAAACGGCCTCCGCCATCGAGCCGCTGACCGGCTCCGACCTCAACGGCGACGGTTATCCCGAGGTCATCATCGAGACCTATTCGGGCGGCGCGCATTGCTGTTTTGGCACGCAGGTTTACAGTCTGGGGGCGACTCCGGTCTTGATCCTGCAAAAGCCGGAGTCCAATGCCGGCGGCCAGTTCCAGGACCTGGACGGCGACGGCGTCTACGAGTTCGTCACCTACGACGACCTGTTCGCCTATCAATATTGTCCCTATGCCGTTTCGCCGTTCGTCAAGGTCATCATGGCTTACGATCCTGCCCAGGCGCGTTACCTTCCGGCCAGCCCGCGTTTTGGAGGGGAATACCTGGACGAGGTGGCGCAGGCCGCCGTGCAGGCCGAGAATGCCCAGCCGGGCGACTTCGGCGAATGGGACGGCACGACCAAGTGCGCCGTCCTGCCTTTGGTGATGGATTACCTCTACACCGGCCAGGCGGAAAAAGCGCACAGCGAGCTGCTGCGCGTTTATCCTTTCCCGGATGCGGAGTCTTTCTGGGACGAGGTGTATCAACAGGTGCAGGCCAGTCCGTTGTATACCCCCTGACGACAATCCTCCCGCAGGCTCGAAACCTGCGGGATTTTCACATTAACAGCGCCACCAACACCCCAAACCCGGCGCAGGCGAAGTTGACCCGGTCGTTGTTCAGCCATTTCCAGCCGCGGGTTTGGACAGTCCCCGCGCCGCAGGTGTGGACGGGATGGCGCTCGGTCTCCTTGTCGCAGACCGGGCAGCGATAGCTGGCCTGGACGGTCGCGCCCAGAAGCGAGTCGAAGAGCGAACCGGCCAGTCCCGCCAGGGTGACGATCGCGAAGAAAAGCGAAAAATCCCCCTCGGGCGCGAGCGCTCCGGCCAGCACGCCGATCAGCGCGGCCCCGGCCAGGGAAGCCAGGGTCCCGACGAGGGAGACGCCGCCCGAAGTCCCTTTTTCCACTGTCGTTTTCAAATTCGTGATCAGCCGCGGCCGTGTTGGGTTGAGCACGCCCAGTTCCGTCGCCCAGGTGTCGGCGTTGACGGCGGCCAGCGCGGCCGCGAATCCCAGCCAGGGCCAGAACGCATTCGGGAAGAGCGGGTGCAGGGCCGCGAAGAGCGCCGCCAGCCCGCCGTTGCCGAAGACCTGGGCCGCGTCGCGTTGGCTGCCTTTGGAGAATTTCTCGCTCAGGCCGCGCTTGCGTTTTTTGAAGGCGCGCGAAAGCGCGCTGGATGAGACGAAAAAGGTCAGCAGCAGGATCGCCCATTGCCAGCCGCCGAGGCCGAAGATGAGCGTGCCGACCAGCGTTGCGGCCAGCGCGCCGCTCTTGTCCAGGCTGCGGGCTCGGTAGGCGAGGATGGAAATGATGATGGCGAAGACAGATCCGAAAAATAATTGGGACATGGGTTTACCGCGGTCCCCTTTCGGGGACGATAAACGCGCGTTGTGGCGAATTGCTAAATGGGCGTCGCAGCGGCAAATAGAACCGCCAGCAAAAAGAGCAGCCCCGTCAGCGTGCTGGAGCCCCAGGTGATGAACGCCAGGATGCGCTGTTCTTCGTGGCTGTAGAAGTACAGCCCGGCCAGCCATCCGGCCAGGAAGAGGACCGCGCTGACCAGCGGCAGGAGCATCAGCCGCACGGGCGGGAACGGTCCCAGCGGTTCGCCGGTGGGGCTGAACCCCAGCGGGACGCTTTGCAGGCCGGGGATGAGCAGGCTGACCCAGATCAGCAGGCCGACGTTCAGCAGCAGGCCGCTCAACCAGAGATAGCGCGCCAGCAAACTTTCCCAGGCCTGCGCCACGACGAAGGACGGGTATGTCGAGCGCGCTGCGACGGGCGTCAGGCTGCCCAGTTCGATGGCGCGCTGGAATTCACGTGCGAAGGCCCTGGGGTCGGCGGGCGAGATGGCGAAGACGCGCTTGGCCGTCGCAAGCAGCAGCAGGCCCTCCGTCCCGGAGGCCAGGAACTCGACCATGCCCAGGTCCGGGTGGCGGCGCAGGCCGAGCAGCGAGCCGGGCAGGCGGAGGCGCGGCAGGCGCAGCGGGGTGGTCAGGTCGGTTGCCGGGCGCACCCATTCGATGTCCGAGAGCGGGAGTTCCTCGACGCGCAGCCCCCACACCAGTCTCAGGTTGTCACGGCCCAGGTGGTAGTTGGCGCGCAGCAGGGCGTAGGCGCGGTAGCCGATGATGGGCAGCGGCAAGAACGCGGCCAGCGCCAGCAGGATATAGAGCATGAAGGCCGGCCCGACATCGGCGCGCGATGCGCTCCAGAATCCCCACACGGCCAGGCTTGCCAGGATCAAAAGCAGGATGCCGTGGATCAGCAGGCCGCGCTGACGCGGCGGCGGGAAATAGTTCTCGTTCATGCGTTTTGCAGGCTCTCCCGAATGGCCTGGCAGACGGTTTCGACCTGCTCCTCGTGCATCACGCCGGAGAAGGGCAGGGCCAGGCCGCGCCGCCCCAGGTCTTCGGTGACGGGGAAATCGCCGGGCTGGCAGCCAAAGCGTTCGACCATGTAGGGCTGGAGATGGATGGGGGCAAAGTACGGGCGGACGGGGATGCCGAGCGCCGTCAGTCGTCTCGCCAGGTCGTCGCGGTCGATGGACGGGTCGAAGCGCACGACGTACACGAACCAGGACATGCGCGTGGTGAACGGCTCGACGACCGGCGTCTCCACGCCCGGGATTTCGCTCAACCTCGCTTCGTACCAGGCCGCCACCTGCTCCCGTTTCGCGAGCAGTTCACCCAGCCGCGACATCTGCACCGCGCCCAGCGCGGCGGACATCTCGTCCAGGCGGTAGTTGTAGCCCAGGTGGGTGTGTTGCAGCCAGGTATCGCCGGGGGCGCGGCCCTGGTTGCGCAGGGCGCGCATGAGATCGGCAGCCCGGTCGTCGTCGGTGACGATGAGGCCGCCCTCGCCGGTGGTGATCTGCTTGTTGGGGTAAAAAGCGAAGATGCCGAAATCGCCCAATCTCCCGGCCGGTCGGCCCTTGTACGCTGCCCCCAGCGCCTCGCAGGAATCCTCGATCACCGTCAACCCGTATTCCTCGGCGACGGCCAGGATCGGGTCCATGTCTGCGGGCTGGCCGAAGACGTCCACGGGTAAAATCGCTTTCGGAGTCCGACGTCTCTTGACGTCGGGTGCCCGATGTCTGGAGACATCGGAGTCCATCCCGCGGCGCGGCAGATATTTTTCGATATTTTCGACCGCATCCTTGACCAGTTCAGGGTCGATGTTGCCGGTGCGCGGGTCTACGTCCACAAAGACCGGGATGGCGTTCTCGAAGAGCAGCACGTTGGTGGAGGCCACGAACGAGAAGGGCGTGGTGATGACCAGGTCGCCCGCGCCGATGCCCGCCGCGCGCACGCACAGGTGCAGTCCTGCCGTGCCGGAGTTGACGGCGATGGCGTGCTTCGCGCCGGTCAGGTCGCAGAAAGCCTGCTCGAAGGCGCGTACGTGCCTGCCCATGCTCAAAATGGGCGTGTTCAGCACCTCGGCAACGGCCTGACGCTCGGCCTCGGTCAGGTCGGGGGAGGACATGGGGATGGGGGGCTGTTGGGGGAGAGTCATGGGGAGTGAGAGGGGAGAAATGGTAATGAGTGGTGAGTAGTGAGTAGTGAGTTACTCGTTTCTCACTACTTGTTTCTCTATTACTCTTGCAACAATTTTATCCAGCGGCGCCAACTCGCGTTCACTGGCTGTGCGAGCCTTCAATTCTACCATTCCGTCCTTCAAGCCGCGTTCGCCGACCGTGACCCGCACGGGGCAGCCGATCAGGTCGGCGTCGTTGAATTTGACTCCGGCGCGTTCGTCGCGGTCGTCGTAGAGGACGGAGAGGCCTGCGGCTTGCAGGGACTCGTAGAGTTCATCGGCGGCAGGACGGGTGTCCATTTTGCGGCCCGGCAGCCAGACCAGATGCACGTCGTAGGGCGCGATCTCTGGCGGCCAGACCAGGCCGTGTTCGTCGTGGTGGGTCTCGGCGATGGCCTGGAGCATTTCGATATCGTGGAAAACGAGTTGACCGTTTTTCGATTCTGCGACCAGGTCGGCCTTGAGGGGAACGAGTGTGCCGTTACACTCGGGGCAGCCGTCCCCCGCGCGGGCCAGCGCCACGTCTGCGATTGTGTCGGCGGTGTAATCCCTGCCGTAGTTGACGTTCTTCAGGTGATATCCGTCTTCGTTGGCGCCCGCGACCAGGTTGGCCGATTGCGGGATGAGATCGTCCACAATGATCACCGCCTCTTTCAGCCCGACAGGCGAGGCGTATCCGGCCGCCGCGCCGGAGGCTTCGATCTCTTCGGTCGTGGCGGGACGCACGTCGCCGACCAGTTGCGCCAGTTTGGTTTCGCTGAGCTGCATGTCGCCGCGCACGACGGCGAAGATGAATTTCCCGTCCGCCTGGCGGGTGAACATGAGCGCTTTGGCGGTCTTTTCCTGGGGGATGCCCAGGAAGTTTGCCAGTTCCTCGATGGTGTTGCAATCAGGCGTTGCGATTTTTTCGGTCGGCAGCGGGTCTTCCGGCGGCAGGGCGGATTTGGCGAAACGCGCCACCCAGCGCCGGGCAGCGTATCCGCAGGACGGACATTGCATGATCCCCGTTGCGCCGGTTTGGAGGGCGAAAAAGATCTCTGCCCCGCTCGTGATGACGGGCAGGTTGATCTGTGTGAAGATGGATCCGCCCGCCGTTGCCGCGAGGGCGTGCAGCCGCCCAGTCGTCCGCTGGCCGAGGGGGAGCAGGTCGTTCGCGCGTGAAATGACCCGCGCCCGGACGAGCCAGGCAAAGCCCTCGCTGCGTGCATTCGACGGGGCCTCGCGCAGGGTCTGGATGGGGTTCTGGCTGAGTCTCATTTTTTCTTTTTGGCGGGAGCAGGTTCGGGTTCGGCGGACGAGGCGTCTGCTTCCTCGGCGGGAGTCGCTTCGGGGGGCGGGCCGAGTTCAAGTTCGACGGTCTCCTCCATGCGGATCTGTCCGCGCAGGAAAGAGCCTTCTTCGGTGACGAAGGCCGTGGTGACCACGTCGCCCCAGACGCGGCCCGTGGCGCGGATCTCCAGTTTTTGGGTGGTGATGTTGCCGCGCACCGCGCCGGCCACGATGACGGTGTTGGCGCGGATGTTCTCGCAGGTGACGCGCCCGGTCTCGCCGACGACGAGCATGCCGCGCAGGGCGATCTCGCCCTCGAAGGCGCCTTCGATGCGCACGCCGCCGCTGCCGTCTATGCTGCCGTGCCAGATCACGCCAGAGCCGAGCACGGAGGTGATGCGCTCTACGGCGGGGATGGGCTGCGTGGATTCAGTCGTTGTAGGGGTTCGTTTGAACATGTGGTTTTCCTGGGACACCGGTTTTTTGAAAAACGCAGTGCTGCCTTGTCAAGGATGCGATTTCTGCGCCCTATTTTATCATCTTCGGGATGAACAAAGAAGAACCCGTTCCCTCGCCCCTTTCGGGGCGCTGCGCGAGGGGAGCGGGCTCATGGGCTGGCGGCAGCGGCAGCGCTGAGCGCGGGACATTGTTCTTGTCGTTCTACCGTTATTCGCTTTCCAGCAGTTCACGGACCTTGGACCAGATGGCGTCGAACATTTCGGCGGTCAGGCGTCCGGTTTGGGTGTTTTGACGGCTGGGGTGGTAGGAGCAAAGCAGCCAGGGGCCGTCTTCAAAACGAAAGACTGCCCCGTGCGCAAACTTCCAGCCATTTTTACGCGCGCCGTAGATGCGGAGCAGGCGCTCGAAGGCCACCCGCCCCAGCGCGACCAGCACTTTCGGCTGGATGATCTCTATTTCGCGCTCCAAAAAAGGCTGACAGTTGTTCAACTCGACCGCGGTGGGCTTGTTCTTGGGCGGCGCGCAGCGCCCGACGGCGGTAATGAACATGTCGTGCAGCGTCAGCCCGTCATCGCGGGAGGTCGAATCGGGTTGGGACGCAAACCCGGCGCGGTGCAGCGCCGGGAAGAGGAAATCTCCCGAGCCGTCGCCGGTGAACATGCGTCCGGTGCGGTTCGAGCCGTGCGCGCCAGGGGCCAGGCCGACGACCATCACGCGCGCAGGCGGGTCGCCAAATCCGGGCACAGGGCGTCCCCAGTAGTCCCAATCCATGAAGGCGCGGCGTTTGGTCTGCGCCACCTCCTCGCGCCAGGCGACGAGGCGGGGGCAGCGACGGCAGGCAAGAATGTTGGTGTTTAATCGTCGAAGTGTCAAGTGGCAAGTGCTCCGGTATCAGGTGCTCGAGTGTCAGGGGTTAACGTGACACGGAGGCATTCACAAAATCAGCATCGCGTCGCCAAACGAGTAAAAGCGGTAGCCTTCTTGTTTGGCGACTTCGTAGGTTTGCAAAATGCGCTCCCGCCCGGCAAAAGCGCTGACCAGCATCAGCAGCGTGGATTTGGGCAGGTGAAAATTGGTGATCATGGCGTCCACCACGCGGAATTGGTAGCCGGGGAGAATGAAAAGGTCGGTGGGGCCGGTGAAGGGGACGACGGTCTCCCGTCGACGGTCTGCGGTCTGACGTGCAGCCGATTCGAGCGTGCGCACCGACGTCGTCCCGACCGCGACGATCCGCCCCCCGGCCTGCTTCGCCGCGTTGATCTTTTCCGCCGCCTGGGGCGTGACCTGGCACCACTCGGTGTGGATCTTGTGCTCGGACGGATCGTCCTCGGTGACCGGGGCGAAGGTGTCCAGCCCGACGTGCAGGGTGACGCGGGCGATCCCCACGCCGTCCGCCTGCAATGCATCCAGCAGATGCGGCGTGAAGTGCAGTCCGGCGGTCGGCGCGGCGGCGGAGCCGGGGTCGCGTGCATAAACGGTCTGGTAACGCTCGGGATCGTCCAGCTTTTCGTGGATGTAGGGCGGCAGGGGGACGTTGCCCACCTGCGGGAAATAGGGTTCGATCGGTTCGGCGAATTTCACCAGCCGTTCCGCGCCGTCCAGCACGTCCATGAT
This sequence comes from Chloroflexota bacterium, assembly GCA_013152325.1. Lineage (GTDB taxonomy): Bacteria > Chloroflexota > Anaerolineae > Anaerolineales > Villigracilaceae > Desulfolinea. The sequence continues at coordinate 336 of JAADGN010000032.1, read as the reverse complement.
CTCAGCCGCCGGCCCGTTCTCGACCCGGATGCCTTTGCCGGCGCGCAAACCTTTCCCGCCGACCAGGCAGCGCCAGGTCAGGTCGTCTTCCTTGCGCAGCAGCAGCAGCTCGACCTTGCCGCCGGTCTCCTTGCGGGCATAGACGCGGGCCGGGATGACGCGGGTCTCGTTCAGCACCAGCAGGTCGCCGGGACGCAGGTATGCGCCAATCTCGCGGAAGGTGAGATGCTCGATCTCGCCGCTCTCGCGGTGCAGGACGAGCAAACGAGAAGAATCCCGCGGCTCGGCGGGAGTCTGGGCGATGGATTCCTGGGGGAGGGTGTAGTCGAAGTCGGA
>JAADGN010000130.1 GCA_013152325.1 Chloroflexota bacterium | reverse complement strand
GCGGTTGCAGTAACGGTCGGCGTGGACATGGACGATACGTCCGTGGGCGTAGCCTTTGGCGCGGGTGTGGATGTGTTTTCTGCCATTTGAGTGAAACGCGCTTCAACGGTCTGCGCGGCGGCGGTGGAGATCGCATCTGCATCCGGGGTGGCCGATGGACTGCAGGCGCTAGCCAGCAGCACCAGCCCAAGGATAGATAGTATGGTCAATTTGCTGAATTTCATCGTGCTTACTTCCTTTCTGAGCGGTAACTTAAAGAAGTTTGCCGGCGCTTATTATACTGTGTTTGTGGTTGGGAAACGTTGGGTATTTGGGAATACTGCTGCCTGGTGCAATACGCCGAATCCGAAAGAACCGGGTAATTTGGGGTGGTGGCTTTAGCCTAGTGTATCAAAAAACAGGCCGAGGTCATGCGACCTCGGCCGTTGCAAGTTGTCGGTTAGTATCTCTTCTAGGGCAAGGTACAAGGGGTCACGTTGACGTGGCCGAAATCCTGATGGTTCGGATCGTCAATATAAATACCCTTCCAATTCGTTGAGCCTGACCAAACGGAACCGAGATACCATTTCGATTCCACGGTTTTTGTACCGGCAGAACCAAAGACCAGCGTTTGGACAGTCCCTGAGCTGCCATCCGAACGCGTCCAATGGTATTTAACAGTCCCCGCCCCGTTCGTTGTGATACTTGCGGTGACCTTAGGACAACCTACATAGCCGGGTTCGTTGAAAGTGGTTACCGAATACGTTACGCCGGTAACGGCAAATGCTGTACTCTTGACCTTGATTTGCACATAAACGGTCGCGAACAGGACGTTGGATGCATTGCGCAGTTTCCAGTAGCCGGTGTAATTGCCGTCCGAGGCGGGCGCGGTCAGATTGACAGAAATGTCCACTGTCTGGCCCGGGGCTACGTTGCCGGTTAGCGGCTGGGCAACCGGACCATTCATCGATTCTCCGCTGCCGAAGACGATAGCATAGCTCGTTGTCCAGGTACAGGTGCCGATGTTCTTGATTCGCCAGGTCTTGGTGAAGGTCTCGCCCGGAGAGAATTTCGTCCCATCCGGCACGGTGACGTCGCTAATGAATTTTGCCTTGTCGCATACCTGGGTGGGGGGCAGTGTGGGAGGGACGGAGGTAGGGGAAGAAGGCAGTGTTGGCGGAACAAGCGGGGTATTCGTAGAGCCAGTTGCTGGCGGTGACGGCGGCAGAGTTGGCGGGTTCTGCACCGCAGACCGGGTCAGTTGTACTGCCGCGGTCTGTGCTGCGGCGGTAAAGACGGCGTTTGGATCGGATGGAGGGCTTACATTGGATGGCATGTTGCAGGCTGAGAGCAGAAAGACTATGACAGCGAACACAGGGACAAAACGGGTGAACCTAGACATTCTCCTTACCTCCTTACAATTTTGTAATCTAATTGTACATCAAGGTGCACGAAATATCATCCCCGCTTTGTTCCTATACGAGGGCTTCTGAAAAAGCGGGGAGATACTTCGCAGAGGCGTCTTTTTTTGCCAACGGGACAACGCTGCTATGCGCTTTCCGGCTTTGCACCAGCCATCCACAGGCCGAGTTGTTCGCGCGTTGCATCTTTGGCATCTACGGTGGTGACGATCTCCCCGCGGTATATGACAGCGATGCGGTCGGAGAGTGACAGTATCTCGTCCAATTCGGCAGAGACCAGTAACACACCCACGCCGCGGTCGCGCATGGCGATGATCTCTTTGTGAATGTACTCGATCGAGCCCACGTCCAGGCCGCGTGTTGGCTGGTTGGCGATCAACAGGTTGACGGGACGACTGAGTTCACGCGCCACGATGACCTTTTGCTGGTTGCCGCCAGAGAGTTTTGATGTGATGACAAAGGGGGATGGTGTGCGCACGTCGAAGGCTTTGATCAGTTGGCGGGTAACTTCATCCACAGCCTTTTGCTGGATGGTGAATCCTTTGGCAAATGGCGGCAGGTAGTATGTGCACAGCATGATGTTGTCGGTGATGGGATATGAGAGGACCAACCCGTGTCGTTGACGGTCTTCGGGAATATGTCCCAGGCCCGCCTCCGTAACCACGCGTGGCGGCTTGCCGGTGACATCTTTCCCTGCCAAGATAACCTTCCCGCTCCGGGTCGGGCGCAGACCGGTCAGGGCTTCGATCAGTTCGGTCTGTCCGTTACCCTGTACGCCAGCGATGCCCAGTATCTCGCCGCGGCGCACGTTGAAGGAAACGCCGCGCACCACGTCCAGCTTTCGGTGGTCAACGACGCGTAAATCGCTGACGGTTAGCACGTCACCTTTGGGGTGGGCGGTTTTTTTGTCGACTTTGAGAAGCACGTCGCGGCCGACCATCAGGGAGGCCAGCTTTTGTTCGTTGCTCTCTTCAGGGATGACAGTATCGACAACTTTGCCTGCCCGCATGACGGTGATACGGTCTGCGACGGCCAGCACTTCTTTCAGTTTGTGCGTGATAAAGATGATGGAGACGCCGCGCGAGGTCAGTTCGCGCATGATGCGGAACAGATCTTCGACTTCTTGCGGGGTCAACACGGCGCTGGGTTCGTCCAGGATGAGGATTTTGGCGTTGCGGTAGAGCGCCTTGATGATCTCGACTCGCTGCTGCACGCCGACAGGCAGGTCGCCAACGATGGCGTCGGGATCGATGTCCAGGCCATATTGATGCGAAAGTTCAGACACCTTTTTGGTCACAGCGCGTCTTTCCAGAAAGTCCAGTTGTCTGACCCATTCGAAGATGCCGCGTTTCCAGAAGGGGGGAGTGCGGTTTTTATCGCGGTGCAGCGTCTCAGCGCCCAGCATGATATTTTCTGTTACCCGGAATACCGGGATCAGCATGAAATGCTGGTGAACCATGCCGATGCCGTATTCGATGGCGTCATTGGGGGTGGTGATGTTGCTGGGCTGGCCATTGATGATGATCTCGCCTTCATCCTGGTTGTACAGGCCGTAGATGATGTTCATCAAGGTGGATTTTCCAGCGCCGTTTTCGCCCAGCAGGGCATGGATTTCGCCCTCGCGCAGGTCGAAATCGACGTGGTCGTTGGCCAATACCCCCGGAAATTCTTTGGTAATGCCCTTGGCTTGAAGGACGGTTGCAGTCATGTTGGGCTCCTATTTCTCGTATGGCAGACCGTCAGCAGCAGGCGGGACGTTCTTGCCAATGATGCCGGTCAGAATGATCATGGTGAGGATGTAGGGAGCCAGCCCGACAATGTAGGATTGTTGCAAGAATGCCCATTGTGCCGGGATCATCTCGCGGAAGAATTGCAAGTTGATTTGCATGGCTTGTGCTGCGCCGAAGATCAGGGCGGCGGCCCAGGAGCCGATGGGCGTCCAGTTGCCGAAGATCATGGCAGCCAACGCGATGAAGCCGCGTCCGTTGGTCATCAGCGGCTCGAAGGATGGCACCGATTCGAGCGTGAAGTATGCGCCGCCCAGTCCGGCCATCAGACCGCCGATGATGACATTGGCGTAGCGCACCTTCCGTACGTTGATGCCCACTGTATCGGCTGCGCGGGGATGCTCGCCGACCGCGCGTGTGCGCAGACCCCAGCGCGTGAAAAACAAAATGTAATGTGTCAGGAATACCAGCAGGATGGCTGTGATAGCGATCGGTTGCTGGTCGAAGACGCGCCCCACGACCGGGATATCGGCCAAAATAGGCAGTTGAATGCGCGGCAGCACGCCGGGGGCGTGTGGAACTTGTCCGCCGAAGATACTGCCTTTTTCGAAGAACAACTGCCGGTTCAAAAAGCCCGTGATGCCGATGGCCAGCATGTTGATGACCGTGCCGCCGATGATCTGATCCACTTTGAAAGTGACCGAAAGCAGGGCGTGCAGCCAGCCGAATGCTCCGCCTGCCAGCATGGCAGCCAGGACGCCGATAAGCAAGCTTGGCATGGTGCTGAAGTTAAAGACGGAATTCATGTAGATGGCTGCCAGCCAACCGAAAAAGGCTCCAGACAGCATCATGCCCTCAATACCAATGTTGACTACGCCGGCGCGTTCACAATATACGCCGGAAAGCGCGCCCAGCGTTAGCGGGGTGGCTACAGCGATGGTGGTCGCCAACATGCTGGTAATGATGATCGCGGGGGAAGTCTGTTCGTGTCCAATCGATACAACGATGCCGAACAGGGTAGCAATAATCAGTGCGATAAAACTAAAACGTCGCCAGTCCACGATGTCCTCCTATCCGCCCCAGCCGCGGGTCAGGGTCAGGTGTTCTTCGGGGGCGCGGATGCGGTAGATGTAACGCACGATCGCATCGGCGGCGACGAAGAGCAGGATGAGCGCCTGAATGACCGAAATGACGTCGACGGGAATCTGGGTCAGAAATTGCATGCGGGTTGCGCCGTTACGCATGGCCGCAAACAGGATAGAGGCCAGCACGACGCCTAGGGGATGTGTTTTGCCGAGCAGGGCGATGGCAATTGCATCGAAACCGTAGCCGACCGAAAATCCAAGCTCGTGGCGATAGTTCAGGGCGGTGACTTCCACTGTCCCGGCCATCCCGGCCAGCATCCCGGAAAGCGCCATCGTCAGGATGATGATGCGTTTGACGTTGATGCCGGCGTATTTGGCCGCGTCCGGGTTGGCGCCCACGGTGCGGATTTCAAACCCCAGGGTTGTTTTTTGCAGCAGCCACCAGGTCAGGAAAGCGATAACCAGCGCCAGCACGAAGCCCCAATGGACGCGGTAGCCCTCGAACAACACTGGCATGCGTGCGCTCTCGGCGATGAGCGGCGTGCGGGCGATGACGTTGGTGGGACTGGGGTCCTTCATCGGGCCATTGAGCAGGAAACTGGTCATGTTCAGGGCGATGTAGTTCATCATAATGGTGTTGATGACTTCGTGCCCGCCCGTGTAGGCTTTTAGCCAGCCTGGAATGGCGGCCCAGAATGCGCCTGTAAGCATACCTATCCCAACTGCCAGTAGGACGTGTATGACGGGGGGCAGGGAGATGCCCAATATGTCGGGCAGGGCATAGCCTATCCAGGCGGAGACGACTGCGCCCAAGGCCAGTTGACCCTCTGCCCCGATGTTGAACAGACCGCCCTTGAAGGCCAGCGCGACGGCCAGCCCGGCGAAAATATAAGGCGTGGCCCAGACGGCTGTTTCGCTCCACGCTTTGGCGGAACCAAAGGCTCCCTCTGCCAGTCCCAGGTATGCAGCGAACGGGTTGCCGCCCGCCATTGCGATGACCACGCCGCCGAGGATCATGGCGGTCAGGATCGCCAAAAGGGGAACAAGCACAGACCCACTGACGGCTTCTTGCAGTACGCCGCTCAAGAAGGACTGGGGTTTTGTTTTCTTTTCCTCAGTTTCTGGCATTTATGAAGCTCCAAGTCTTGTGATGGAATGGAAGATGTCGCCATTATAACAAACCATCGCTGATGTCAGTGCGGAAAAACGTACGGTCTGTGCGGCCAGGCGCTGTCCCAAAAAATCTGTTTGCAATAATGGCTTCGTGAAGCACACTTTGGTATCAGCCGTTTGGCGGCGACTGATGCCGCTGCTGCGTTAACGCAAGGGTATACAAAAATATCTTCTCAAAAAAGGGAGGCGTAAGTCAGATCGTCGATCTGACCCGCATCCCCCCAACATTGAGATGATACATACGAAATAAAAAATATCAACAGGTAAAAAAAAGAAGGGGAAAGAGCGAACTCTTTCCCCTTTATCCGTTGTATCAGGGTGTGTATGCGTTTACTCGGGTTTTACAGGAGCAACGCCGGTTTCCAGGCTGCCGTCAAGCAACATGCTGTTGATCTCTTCCATCTTGGCTTTGACGTCATCAGGAACCTGATCTTCCAGGTCGTGGTACGGCGCGTAACCGGCCTTGCCCAGGAAGTTGCCGGCGGGGAAGTTGCCTTCCTTGGCCAGCTTGATCAAGTCGAAGGTGCCGGGGGTGAGCAGTTTCATGGCGCTGGAGAGCAGGTAAGGAGCCGCTTCTGGCAGCGTGTAGTACTGATCGGTGTCAACGCCAATGGCGTATACTTTGCGTTGAGCTGCTGCGGTGATGGCGCCGTTGCCGGTCTTGCCGCCCGCGCCGAAGATCACATCGGCGCCCTTGTCGATCATCGAATTGGCGGTCGTTGCGCCCCATTCGGGATCGGAGAAGGTCTTGTCGAAGCCGACATCATTGTGGTACACAACCGAGATCTCGATATCGGGGTTGATGTACTGCGCGCCAGCGCGGTAGCCTTCGCCGAAGCGCCAGACGGGAGGAACAACGTCGGTGCCCAGGACGGCGCCGATCTGGTTGCTCTTGGTCATCATGGCGGCCAAAGCGCCCACCAGGAAGCCAGACTGATCTTCGGGGAAGATCAAACCGGCTACGTTGGCGAGATCATTCGACGCATCGTCGTCATATTCCCAGGCCTGGAACTGATCCACGCCGATGAACAGCGTATCGGGGTAGGCAGCGGCAGCCGCGGCAGTAGCCTCGCCCAGCCCAAAGCCAACGGTCACGATCACATCGTAGCCAGCGTCGGCGAAGGTGGCGATGTTTTTGGCATAGTCTTTCGCGTCCGTGGTCTCGATGTACTGCACGTAGGCGCCCAGTTCGGTTTCGGCCTGTTTCACGCCTTCCCAGGTGGACTGGTTGAAGGATTTGTCGTCGATCTTGCCGACATCCGTCACCAAACCGACACAGAAGACGTCTTCCTTGGTGCAGTCAGGCGCTCCACCACCGCTGGGACCGCAAGCGGAAAGCACCATGGCGGCAATAGCCAACACCGCAAAAACAAGATACAGCTTCTTCATTTTGTGTTTCTCCTCTCTTCAAAAAAGATTCGTAGGGAGTGTCATTGTTGATGCAAGTCCACAAGCGCTCGCATCCGCGTAAAGTATACAGCCTATTGAACCATTCGGCAAGACTGGCGGGAAGAATGTTCGGGATTTTCTAAAAAAAACGGGAGCATCCGCCTAATCCGTGAAAGCCGCGGCAAGAAACAGGCGTTTGAGTGGACTTTACGAAGGCCCTGGCAAGAATGTGATCAAGGTCACCGGCTTTTGTCTTTTTGTGGACCGGTTTCGATGGCGTCTCCGACGCGGATCGTGCCCGAGACGACGATCTGGGCGCGCAATCCGCCGCGATGGACAAGCCCCGCCCGGACGGGTTGGCCTGTTACCGTTTCGAGATGTTTGCATGGCTCACACAAGCGGATGCCGCGCAGAACCGCCTCGCCGACGCGAAATTCCTTGCCGACCAGGTGATTAAGCGCTGCCCCGCGCGTGGTGATGTTGCGGCGGCTGTCCACTGGGGTGAGTTTCAAGTTGTAATCCCGCGCCAACGCTTCCAGCGTCTCGATCTCGATCAGAGTCACTTCGCGGGATTCGTCGTGTTTCTTCGAGTATGTCCCGGTACGATAAAAGTAGCGGTCGCCTTCCAGGCCCATACCGGCCACGGCGCGCACGTTGTCGACGGGGTGCAAATTTCCTGCGCCTTCGGGGGTGATTTGGATGGAAATAACGCTTCCGTATTTCATCAGGTGTCTCCTCGGGTTATGCGGCGGCGCGTTGCCGGGCTTTGACGCCTGCCATTGCCAGCCAGGCCAACGCCATGAAGAAGGCGCTGAACAGC
>JAADGN010000012.1 GCA_013152325.1 Chloroflexota bacterium | reverse complement strand
GTCAACTTGCCAGAGTTAAATGGGCAGCAGGTTACCCATCGTGTGGTGCAGGAAAAATTGCCCACGCGTATTTTGCTTCTGACCGGATATGACGATCTGGAGCAGGCGATCCATGCTGCGCTGGCTGGGGCGGCGGCTTATTGCGCCAAGGATATCGATCCCCAACGTTTGATTCAGACAATTCGCGAAATTTCGAAAGGCAAATTTGTCGTCGACGGTCATGCGTTCTCCCACAAAGAACTGGAACAATGGATTGATGATCAAATGGCGGGGGCCAGACGGTCGTATAGTGAGCCCGGAAGTCCCTTTCATCCGCTCTCTGTACGCGAGATGGAAGTCCTTTCATGTGTTGTGCGTGGGATGAGCAACAAGGAGATTGCCAATCTGTTGGGGATCAGCCACCAGACGGTGAAGAATCATGTCACAGCAATTTTGCGCAAATTTGGCGTGGAAGACCGCACTCAGGCTGTTGTGTATGCCCTGAAGCGGGGTTGGGTGCAATTGTACGACAAAGACCAAGATCAAGATTCGTAGGAGTGATAAAGTATGGTTCTGTCTCAGGAAAATGAGCGCTCGCGCGTTGAGGACACCGTGCTAGACATTCAGGCTGAATTGGAAGAAACAGAACGCTCGCTAAGAGAAGTGACTCTAATGATCGAACAGAGCCAGGGTGAGGTTGGCAAACTGACCCAGCGAAATGCGGCCATCACAGCCCATTTGCAACAGGTTCAATCCCAACTTGACAAGTTGCCCGCGGAAGAAATCCGTATGGCTTACGATTCTGCGCTGGAGGCTCAACAACGTCTTTTCGTGATGCGTGGGCAGTTGGAAAAATTACAAAACGATCAGAGGCACCTTGAGCGTTATAAAGCCATATTGATTCAGGCACGCGATTTGGGAGGACAGGGCGCTTCGCTGTCGAACGATGGAGGAAAGGGTGGCCTCACGAATATTGAGATGATCGTCAATGCGCAGGAGGCCGAACGGCAGCGCTTGTCCCGGCAAATGCATGATGGGCCGGCACAGGCCCTGTCCAATTTCATCCTGCAGGCTGAGATAGCCATGCGCCTTATGGATGTAGATCAGGATCAAGCGCGTGACGAGTTGAGCAGCCTCAAAGTCTCCGCAATGAGCACTTTTCAAAAGGTTCGCAACTTCATTTTCGAACTTCGCCCGATGATGTTGGACGATCTGGGTCTGATCCCGACAATTCGACGATACGCGGACACTTTTAAAGAGCAAACGGGGCTTGACGTGACCTTGACGGTATCTGGTACTGAACGCAGGCTGGAGCCTTACCTTGAGGTAATGGTTTTTCGCGCCCTGCAGGAACTTCTTGGTAATGTCGCGCGACACAGCCAAGCCAGCGTGGTTAAAGTGCACGTTGATATTGGCGAAGATGTGGTCAGGGTCAGCGTGGACGACAACGGGAAGGGATTTGATGCCGAAGTTGTTCAGCAAGGCAGCCTGGGATTGAAACTGATTCGGGACCGGGCCGAGATGCTGGGGGGAAGTTTCGAAATAGACAGCGTAATTGGGAAGGGTGCTCGCGTTATTTTCACTGTGCCGGCCAGAGCTTGACCCAGTTTACAGAATTGTAAAATTTGCATAATTGTAAGCACTAGTACCCCTCTCGGACTTGTTTTTATTCCGCCGGTTGTTTATAATGTGGTCATCTTCGATAAGGTCCTTCGAAGAAATCATCAACGGAAGGAGGTGACTTGACATGTTGTTCGCCCCGAAAGAGAAGGGCCAGGGCTTGGTAGAGTATGCGTTGATCCTTGTTTTGGTAGCCGTTGTTGTTCTTGCTGTTTTGATGCTGCTTGGCCCAATCATTGGCAATGTCTTTACTTCTATCAATAGTGCTCTTACTTAATAAAAATCTGCTACTTGCAGACGTAGAGGTGGGACTCTGTCTTTAGACAGAGTCCCACTTTTGTCCTAATATAGTTTTGAAATTTTCCTGTATAATTCATAATATACTATTGTTCGAAAAGTGGCTGGAAAGATAGAGAGGAGAGCCTTATGCGTCGCGGAAGAATATTCATCTATTTGGCGTTGATTCTGCTTATTGCCCTTGTTGCAGGTTTTCTGTTCTTGAGACAAGCATCTGAACGCACAGCATCTGCTGTGCCGACACCTTCCTTGGTTGAAGTGGTGGTTGCGGGACAGAATATTCCACAGGGCGGTGTAATTGCCGATGATGCCTTGACAACGGTCCTTTTGCCCCAGGACAAAGTAGTTGCGGTCATGTTCACCAATGATCAACGGGGCCAGCTTGTCGACAAAATAGCAAAATATCCAATTGAACAGGGGGTGATGATTACCCGCCCCATGATCGTTGATACAGTTGCTGACATTGCGCCCTCTGGACCGGAGTGGGTTTCTTTGGTTTCACCTGGCATGACAGCAATTGCTGTGCCGATCTCACGTTTGGCTTCGGTCGCCTACGGCGTGGGGGATGGTACCCATGTCAACGTGATCGCTTGCTTCCTGTTTGTGGACGTTGATTCTTCTTTCCAGAGTAGTTTGCCAAACAGAACCGCTTTTGTTGCTGCTTCCGGCTTTAAGCCTGATGAAGCCCCGAGCTTGGCTGCCAGTGTAAGCGGCGGGCAGTCGAATGAGGCGGCTGCGTCAGTGCAAGGACGCGTTGAGCTGGATCCGACATTTCAGCAGCCGGTCTACGTTGTTCCGTCTGAAGAGCAGCGGCCGCGCCCCGTCTGTCAGATGATATTTCAAGACGTTGTCGTTTTGCGGTTGGGGGATTTTCCGGTAGATACCGGTGCTCCACAGGCGGTCAATGACGAGCCGGGCCAACCTCAGGCGGAAGCGCCTGCGCCACTGCCTCCGGATATCGTTACGCTGATGGTTACTCCGCAGGATGCGATCACGTTGACTTATTTGTTGTATAACAATGCAAGATTAACGTTGACCATGCGAGGGGCGGGTGACGTGTCGCGGGTGGAAACTGAGGCCGCGACTTTGCAATTTATCCTTAGCCAGTATGCGATTCCTGTACCAGCGAAGCTCCCCTACGCGGTGGAGCCGCGCATTAATGCGCTGATAGAGCCAAAGCTGCCAAATGATTCTGCCGGAACTCCTTCTCAGTAGGCAATTGGCTGATTTTGATTGGTATCTAACGTCGTGGAGACTATATGGCTGCGAATGAAAAATTTCGTGTCTTGATTGTTGATGATGTAGCAGAAACTCGGGAAAATGTTCGTAAACTCCTCCAGTTCGAAGCGGACGTGGATGTTGTTGGCGCGGCACGTACAGGGCGCGAGGCAATACAAATGTCCCAGGAACTCGAACCGGATGTCGTTCTCATGGACATCAATATGCCCGACATGGACGGTATCGCTGCTACAGAAGCTATACGCCAGAAGAAGCCATTTGTACAGGTTATAATTCTATCGGTTCAAGGCGATCAGAATTACATGCGACGGGCAATGCTTGCGGGCGCCCGCGACTTTTTAACCAAGCCGCCGATGGGAGATGAGTTGATTTCCGCGATCCGGCGGGCAGGTACGATGGCGCAGCAAGAACGCTCCAAGAGCATGCAGACAACTGGCTCGCTGATGACCAGCAGCGGCTTGCCGGTAATGCCCAACATGTCGCTGTCTCAGGGGAAAGTGATCACCATATACAGCCCAAAGGGGGGGACAGGTTGTACAACCCTGGCTGTCAATTTGGCGATTGCCCTCCACAATGACGAGACGCGCGCCGTTGTGGTGGATGGGAATCTGCAGTTTGGAGACGTGGCTGTATTTATCAACGAGCAGGGCAAGAATACGATTTTGGATTTGGCGCCTCGCGTGGACGAGCTGGACCCGGAGATTGTCGGGGATGTAATGGTCAAGCATGCTGCATCCGGGTTGCATGTTTTGGCAGCGCCAACTCGCCCGGAGCAGGCTGAAAAAGTTTCCGGCGACCACTTTTCGAAAATTTTGCAATATTTGCGCCGTTTGTACGCTTACGTTGTGGTGGATACCACGCCCTTGTTGACAGATATTACGTTGTCCGCGATTGACGAGAGTGACATCGTTGTTTTGGTGACGACCCAGGATATTCCTGCCATTAAAAACGCGCGGCTCTTTTTGGACTTGCTGACCACGCTGGGGATTGATCGCGAGCGGATTGTTTTCACCATGAACCGTTACGACAAGCGAATCGGAATTACGCCTGAAAAGGTGGGCGAAAACCTTAAGCTTGAAGTGGCCGCTTCCATTCCGCTGGATGAGCGAGCGGTTATCCCGGCAGTTAACCGGGGTGTCCCGTTTGTGTTAAGCAACAAGGCACAACCTGCTGCACGAGGGATTTTCACTCTGGCCGAAATTGTGCGTGCGCGTATTGCGGAGGTGGAGTTGGCGGAAGAAACGGGCGCGAGACCTCTGTAAATAGGTATGGTACTGGAGATAACCAATGTCATTGTTGAAAAGAATTGAACAAGGCCAAGATTCTTCATCGGGACAACAGTCCGGCGGCGGACAAGGCTCAGACGAAAAATCCCGCTTGGGGGCATTGCAGGCACGACGGGCCAATGCCCCCAACACGACGCCGCAGGTGGGGACCTACTACGATCTTAAAACACGTGTTCAGAACAAATTGCTTGCCGAACTTGATCCTTCGATGGATATTTCCAAGACCGACGAGGTTCGGCGAACGATCCAGGATTTGTTTGAGCAGATATTGGCAGAAGAAAATATCGTTCTTTCACGGCCCGAGCGCCATCGCCTTTTTGAGCAAATTACTGCTGAGATCCTGGGATTTGGTCCGCTTCAGCCTCTATTGGAAGACGAGAGCATCACTGAAATTATGGTCAATGGCGCCAAGAATATTTACATCGAGCGCAAGGGAAAGGTACATCGCGTCCCCGTGACCTTCGAGAGCGACGAGCACGTCATGCGCATTATCGATCGCATCGTTGCTCCGCTGGGACGACGTATTGACGAGGCCAGCCCGTATGTGGACGCACGCCTTCCGGACGGGTCCCGTGTGAACGCTGTTATTCCTCCCATTTCTCTTGTAGGCCCGTCGCTGACCATTCGTAAGTTTGCCAAGAACCCGATCACGCTTGAGCAATTGGTGCAATTTGGCTCTATTACGCCTGAAGCGCTCCAGTTTCTCAAAGCGTGTGTGGAATCTAGATTAAACATTGTGATTTCGGGTGGTACGGGCTCTGGTAAGACTACATTGCTTAACATTCTCTCCAGTTTTATCCCGGGGGATGAACGTATCCTTACCATTGAAAACGCGGCTGAGTTGCAGTTGCGGCAGGAACACGTGGTGACGCTTGAGTCGCGCCCACCGAATATTGAAGGTCGCGGCGAAATTACTATTCGGCAACTCGTGGTCAACTCTCTGCGTATGCGCCCCGACCGCATTATCGTCGGCGAGATTCGCGATGAGGCCGCGCTGGACATGCTCCAGGCCATGAATACCGGTCACGATGGTTCAATGACCACCCTGCACTCCAACAGCCCACGCGATACGCTTTCTCGTCTTGAAACCATGACCATGATGGCTGGCATGGAATTGCCTGTCCGGGCGATTCGAGAGCAGATATCTTCGGCTATTGACGTGGTCGTTCACCAGGAACGTATGCGAGATGGCTCGCGAAAAATCACCAACATTACGGAAGTTAGCGGCATGGAAGGTGATGTAATTACCACGACGGACATCTTTTCCTTTGAACAGACTGGGGTTGAAGACGGTAAGGTGTTGGGGCGTCTGCGTCCTACTGGCTTGCGCCCCAAATTCATGGATAAAATCGAGGCCAGTGGCATTCACTTGCCGCCCTCCATTTTTGGCATCGGCGAAAGACGGCGTTATTAGCATCGACTTTGAAAGATAACGAGTGACTCGACTATGGACCTTACGACATGGATCTTGATTATTGGCGGCGCGCTGGTTGTAGTGTTATTGATTGTGGGAATCGTCATATCCTCAAGCAGCGAACGGACTTTGGTCGAGGAGCGATTGGGCCGGTATTTGGAAGAAGACAAGGAGAATGCCGGCGAGGATGACGACTCGTCCCTGCTAACAGAGTGGGTTGAGCGGCGGGTTGAAAAGTCATCAATGGGGGATAAGATCAAGCGAGAACTCGCCCGCGCTGATTTAAAGTTCAAGGTTTCAGAATACTTTGCTTTGGTGGTCATATCAACTGTCTTGGCGTCTTTTGTCGCGGGCTTTCTGGGGGGGAGAAATCCGATTTCCTTCATTATTGGCGGCGTGGCCGGGTTGGCGTTCCCCGGTTTTTACGTGAGGAGGAAACAGCAACAGCGCCTGATCACATTCAATGACCAGTTACCTGACATGATCAACCTCGTGGTGAATGGCTTGCGGGCGGGTTATTCGACAATGCAGGCTCTGGAGGCAGTTAGCAGGGAATTGCCTCCTCCGATTTCTGATGAGTTTCACCGGGTTGTACAGGAAATGCAATTAGGCGTTCCAATGGGACGCGCATTGGATAATTTGTTGCGCCGCATCCCGAGTAGTGACTTGGATTTTATGATCACGGCTATTAATGTGCAGCGGGAAGTTGGCGGCAACCTGTCTGAGATCCTGGATACGATCTCGTTCACGATACGTGAGCGCATACGTATTCATGGCGAAATTCGCGTTTTGACCGCACAAGTGATGACTTCCGGCAAAATACTGGCTGTAATCCCGATTTTGTTGGGCGTCTTTTTATGGTTTTTCAATAACGAGTATATGATGGGAATGTTCGATAGCGGCCCCGTCTGTGGCTATGGCGCACTTGGGACTGCTCTTTTGTTGATTGGGCTGGGTTACTTCGTCATGACCCGGATAGCCAATATCGAGGTGTAAAATGGGCGTTTGGATATGGGTTGTTCTGGGCATCGTTATTGTTGTTGGCGCCATTGCTTTGATTGCAGCGGGATCGCGCGAGACATCCTCCGGCGAGGAGGATCCTTTGATGGCGCGTTTGGCCGAGTTCAGCGAAAGCGGCGAACTGACGTCACTGGAGGAGATCGAGCTTTCCCAGCCGTTTCGAGATCGGGTTGTTGTCCCCTTTTTGCAGCGAATTGGTGAGATTTCGACGCGTTTTACCCCTCAAAGAGTTTTGGAGGAGACCAACCACAAAATAGAATTGGCTGGCAATCCCATGCGGCTTGAGGCGTCTACGCTTCTGGCCTCTCGCTTTGTTGTGGCAGCCTTTTTTGGCGGCTTCTTGTTCCTGATATCGACTTTTGCGCCAGACCCATGGCCTCTGGCGCGCGTGGTAATTGTTGTCGTCTTGTTTACCGTTTTGGGATTTTTCTTCCCACAGCTTTGGCTGCAAAGCAAGATCGATCGGCGCCAGAAAGAAATTCGCAAAGCCATGCCGGATGCCCTTGATCTGCTCACGATTTGTGTCGAGGCCGGCCTCGGATTTGATGCTGCGATGTCGAAGGTAAGCGAGAAATGGGACAACGAACTCGCTATCGCTTTTTCGCGCGCGATCCGTGAAGTTCAACTTGGCAAACTCAGACGAGATGCCCTGAAAGACATGGCTGACCGGATTGGCCTGCCGGAAATGACCAGTTTTATCGCCGCGGTCATTCAAAGTGAACAGTTGGGCGTTAGCATGGCGAAGGTCTTGCGCATTCAGTCGGAGCAGATGCGCATCAAACGCCGCCAATTAGCTGAAGAGCAGGCGCACAAGGCCCCGGTCAAGATGATCATCCCGATGGCGTTCTTGATTTTCCCGTCGATCATGATTGTTTTGTTGACGCCTGCAATCCTCAGACTGGTAAAAAACTTTAAAGGGCTTGGATAAAATACGCTGTGGCAAAAATGTCATCCTGGGGCTATCACCTCTACAGATGGCTCTGGGTGGGACTGGATTGGTTGTATCCGCCCGTTTGTGGGGGGTGTGGAAAAGAGGGGCATCGCTGGTGTTTGGATTGCCAGCGCAGCGTTTCGTTGTTGCCTGACCCAAAATGTGAAATATGCGGCCTCCCGCAGAACAGGGATGGCATTTGTGCGGCTTGTCGTCGAAAACGCCCGGCCTATCGGATGCTTCGTTCGTGGCTTGTATTTGAAGGCCCAATTCGCCAAGCCCTGCATCGCGTGAAATATCGCCGTGACTTGGGTTTGGGAGATTCCCTGGCGAGCCACATGGTGCATTACCTTGACGCGTTGAGTTGGCCGGTGGATGCGGTCATACCGGTGCCGTTGGGGAAAAAACGCTTTCGGGAACGAGGGTATAATCAGGTTGGATTGATCGCTCACCCGCTTGCTCTGGCGCTGGGATGGAACTACGCCCCTCGTGCGTTGACCAGAGTGCGGGAGACCGCCTCGCAGGTTGGACTTTCGGCAGGTGAGCGGCGTGAAAATGTGCGTGGCGCTTTTGCTGCCGATGTTCGCCGGGTTCGTGATCGGCGCGTTCTGGTAATGGACGACGTGGCGACCACCGGAGCGACATTGGCCGCTTGCGCCCAAGCCCTTTTGGATGGCGGCGCTCGTGAGGTTTTCGCACTCACGGTGGCAAGGGCGCTGCCCCACCACGGTCTGACGACTGTCTGAACCTTTTCTCAACAGGAGGTACTATGGCGCACAAAGTGGAAATTTTTGGCAGGAATATGGAAGTAACCGATCGGATTCGTGACTATGTTTCAGGCAAAGTGGCGAAACTCGACCGTTATCTCAAGGAGATTGAAGAGACGCGTGTAGACCTTGCCTATGCAAAGTCGGCGCGCAGCGCGGCTGATCGTCAAGTGGCGCAAATTACTGTGCGCGGCAAACGTGTTATTTTGCGGACTGAAGAACGCGCGGATGATATTTTCGCTGCTTTTGATACGGCGCTGGACAAAATGCAGCGCCAGATTGAGCGCTACAAGGGGAAGCATTATCGCGGCCGCGGCGACGGCCGTTCCGCGGCGGAAGTTGTCGAGCCTTTGCCCGCGGAGGATGAAGACGAGGACGAGACGATTGTTGTCCGCCGCAAGCGGTTTGCCCTCTACCCGATGAACGAGGCAGAGGCCATTGAGCAAATGAAATTGCTCGGTCATAACAGCTTCTTCATTTTCTACAATGCAGACGCCAATGCGGTCAACGTGCTATACCGGCGTCGCGATGGAACCTACGGTTTGATCGACCCATATATTGGCTAGTGCTGCTCAACGTTTTCAAATCGAACAAAAACTGGCCCGGCTGGATTTGGCGGGCCAGTTTCTATCTCAAAATAACACTTATGAATCACATTGACTATGATGACCATTTGTCCGAGATCGATCTGGCCGAAAGCGGGCTGGACCACCAGGCTATTCAGGATGCTGCGGAGAAAATGCTGGTTGCGTTTGGGGAGAACCCAACTCGCGAGGGCTTGAAGCGCACGCCAAAGAGGGTGGCGCGCATGTACGCGGAACTACTTTCGGGGTACGGCACCGATCCGAACAAGCTGGTCAACGACGCCTTGTTCGATGTCAAGTACGACGAGATGGTGATCGTGCGCGATATCGAGTTTTACAGTCTCTGCGAGCACCATATGCTGCCTTTCATGGGGCGTGTGCACGTTGCCTATATCCCCAATGGCAAGGTGCTTGGCCTGTCGAAAATCCCCCGCGTTGTGGAGATGTTTGCCCGCCGCCTGCAGGTGCAGGAGCGCATGACGCGCCAAATTGCTGACTTTATTCGCGATCTGCTGAAGCCGCAGGGCGTGGCCGTTGTCGTCGAAGGGCTGCACCTTTGCATGATGATGCGCGGCGTCCAGAAACACAACGCACGCATGACCACCTCGGCCATGCACGGCGCTTTCCGGGCAAATTTGGCGACGCGGCAGGAGTTTTTGGATAATATCTCCCGCGGCGCGTCACCGCTCCAAATTTAACTCATCCGACTCTTTGGCTGCGTTCGGCTCAGGCTCGGACCCTGGGTCGGGTTCGCGTTTAAGGGCGCTCTATTTCCACCCCGACTGAATCCACAAAATCAATCGCCTCGGGCTTTTCCACACGTACCCGAACTTTTTCTACCCCCGATTCTTTCAGGCATAGGCGTGCAATATCCTCCGCCAGCGCTTCAACGGTGAGCCGCGCTGCACTTTCCGCGTGCGTGCGGACTTTTTGAGCCAGCGCATCGTAGTCCACGCAATCGGCGATGTCGTCTGTCTCCGCCGCGCGACGGGTGTCCGTGTAGAGGGTGAGATTGACGAGTATCTCTTGCCGGGTCTCGCGTTCGTGCGGGTAAATGCCCAGGATGCCGCGGGCGCGCAAATCCTTGATAAAAATGGTATCCACGTGGTGGTTATATCACAATTGTTTGGGGCAGGCAAAGGCCTGCCTTTCTGCGGCGCTATGCGTCCTGTTTGGCCTTTGCCTCGCTCTTGACGACCATCACCGAACAGGGCGCATAATGCAGCAATTTGCGTGAAACGCTGCCCAGCAGCCAGCTTTTTATCCGGCTCATGCCGCGTCCGCCGCTGACGATCAGGTCAACGTGGTTGTCTTTCGCATACTGGATGATCTTGGTTGCCGCGTCGCCTCGCAGCAACACGCTCTCGGCTTCGATGTTGGCTGCGCGCAACGTTTCGACGGCTTGCGACAGCATTTCTTTGCCCTGGCGTTCTTCCGCTTGCGCTTGCTGGCGCAGTTGTTCTTCTACCTCGACAGATGGGACGTAGATCGGCACATCGATGCTTGCCGGCCAGGAACGCACAATGTCTTCGCCCGTAAGCATGGGCGGCATGACGTGCAGCACCTGCACTTTGGCTCCTTCGGGCAGCGGGAACTGGCTTACGCATGCTATGGTTTGCTGACTCTGCGCGGAGCCGTCAATGACCAGAAGAACATGTTTCAGGCCGCTGTAGGGGGCGCGGACGACCAGAACCGGCCGCGCCGCGTATTCCACAACCTGCTGGGCCACGCCGCCCAGGAAAATGCCCAATGTTGCCCGCAAGCCTTTTGCGCCCATGACGATCAGGTCGGCGTCGCGCTGATTGGCGACCTCGACGATTTTTTCTGCGGGATGACCGAGTACCAGGTCGGTCTCCACTTGTTTTCCTTGCTTCTCCAGTGCTGTCTGCGTGAGTTTCAGCGCCTCTTCGAGGAGCCATATTTCGCCCGTCTTTGCGGGGGTGAAGACTCTCAAGGCCAAAATATGGCTGTTTTTTGCCAAAGGGAGATCGCCCAGCAAGGCCACGGCGGCTTGCGAATGTTTGGAGCCATCGTCTGCGAGCAAGATGTTCAATGTGCAATTCTTTTGAGTGGTGACCATTTTTTACCTCCTGTGAATGACTAAACATCTGACGCGTTTGTTGCTGCTCAAACAGCCAGTTGTTGCGGGGCGCAATGGGAGGAGATACGGCAATCCCCATTGGTGGTGGTTGGTGCAGGGGAGAGAACGGGTTGTGTATGCACAAATTTCAGCCAGACTTCCCCGCAGACGGACGATTTCCCCGAGATGAATTAAAGCCCGTGCCATTTTGCGCCTCCTCGTGCAAGGAACCAGTGACATGCAGAAGATGTTGTGTTGAGCGCTCTATGAACATTCTAGCACAAACGAGGACGAAAACAAAACCCGGAAAAGAAAAATCGGCTTCTCAGGGAAGCCGATTTTTGAGTTCTTGGCGGAGCTTGCGGGGCGAAGAATCTACTGGCTGTTCTGTTCTTGCGACTTGGCTGGTTTTCCCAGTCTGTCCAGTCCCCACAGCGCGGCCGCGAGCACGACCCAGGCCGCAAGCTGTGCAGTGCGCAGGCCGTTGAAGATTAACGTGCTGTCGCCGCGAAAGGCTTCCAGAAAAAGGCGCGCGCCGGCGGTCAGCGCTGCGAAGGTCAGGAAACGGGATCCGGCCGGGGACTGGGAGTCTGCTTGTTTGGGCCAGATCAAGCCCAGGGTCAGGAGCGCCGCGAGGATCTCGTAGATTTGCGTCGGATGCCGCCGCGCGCCCCAGAGTTCAATCCCCCAGGGCAGACCGGTCTCGACCCCGAACGCTTCTCCGGACGCGAGGTGGGACAGGCCAACGCCGATGACCAGCACGGCGAAGAAAGGCGTCAGCGCGTCCAGCGTCGGCCACAGGGACAGTTCCTTGCGCTGGCCGAAGATGATGGCGCCGAGCAGCGCGGCGGCCAGGCCGCCTGTGACGTCGAACAGCCCGGGGTTGAGGGAGAGCAGGCTGAGCGGGCTGTTGGCGAAGGCGGACGGGAAGCGTGCCGCGTAGACGATGCGTCCGCCGAGTACGCCCGCGATCAGCGCGGTGAAAACCAGGTTGTAGAGCGTGTCTGGTGATACGTCGTGGCGTGCTGCGTATCGTTCTGACAGCGTCAACCCGAGCCAGACGGCGAGCAGCAGCATCAGGCCGGGCGTTTGCAGGGAGAGAGGGCCGATTTGCAGGGTTGGGAACATTAGGGCTGCTCCTGGACGAGTTCTTCGACGCGTGAGCGGATCAGGGCTTCGGCCATTGGCCCGCCGATCACGACTTCACGGATCACGCCGTCCCTGCCGACGAAGAAGGATGTCGGCAGGGAACGCACCTGATATGTCTGGGCGACCGAACCGTCCGGGTCGAGCAGGATGGGGAAGGTCAGGCTGTACTCGGAGACGAACTGCGTGACGTCGGAGAGCTGGTCTTGCGCGGTCATGTTGACGGCCAGGACGGTGAAGCCCTGCTCCCGGTATTCTTCGTACGTGTTTTGGATGGCGGGCATTTCGGCCCGGCAGGGCGGGCACCAACTGGCCCAGAAATTGATCAGCACGACCTGCCCGCGCAGGTCGGAGATCGTGGCGGATTTTCCGTCCAGTGTCTGTAATGTGAATTCAGGGGTCAAAAAACCTTTTTGTGGGGCGGGGGTCTTTCCGGCGGTCGCGCTGCCAGTCGCGTCAACGCTGACTACCGTCCAGATCAATCCTAGCGCCAGGATACCAATAAAAAGAAATCGTCTAAACGTCGGTTGCATATCTCACCATTTTGGTCTACACTAATAATATTGTTATCGTCGTTTCAAACAGGCTATATCTTACTATGCTTTTTACGCAAATGGTATACGTTGGCATTGACCTGACTGGCCGCAAGGCTTTTACCTATGCCGCCCTCGACCGGGACCTGAAACTGCTGGCGCTCGCCGGCGGTGAGATGGACGATGTGCTGGCCTTCATCGGCGGACAATTGTCGGCTTATGTGGCCGTCAACGCGCCGCCGCGCCCCAACCTGGGACGGGTCAAATCGGACGCCAGCCTGCCGCCGCTTCGACACACTGGTCGCGGCAAGGACATGCGTCTGGCCGAGCACGCCCTGCGTCAGCGCGGCATCATCGTCGCGGCGACGCCCTCGCGCCAGGACTTGTGCCCGGCCTGGATGCGGTCGGGATTTAGTTTTTACCGCAAACTGGACGATCTGGGCTTCGAGCCATACCCCGCTGGATCGGCCTCGCATCAATGGCTGGAGACGCATCCGCAGGCGGCCTTTATCGTTCTGGTCGGGCAGCGACTCCTGCCGGCTTCTGCGCTCGAGGGCCGCATCCAGCGCCAGCTGGTTCTGTTCGAGCAGGGATTGGATATTCGCGACCCGATGAGTTTTTTCGAGGAGATCACCCGCCACAGGCTGCGACAGGGAATCTTGCCCCTGGAGCAGATCTATACCCCCGGGCAGTTGAACGCGCTGGTCGCGGCTTATACGGCTTACGTGGCGGCCAACCAGCCGGAGATGGTGGTTTCGCTTGGCGTCGTGGACGAAGGCCAGATCGTTTTGCCGGTGGGCGAGTTGAAGACGAAATATTGAGAACTGGGCGGGAAGCGTGCCCAGGAGAGCGATACCGTCCGCGACGATGCTCGACAGTTCAACGGATGCTCGACAGTTGGACTGTCGAGCATCTGGCTTTTGCTCCGAAGCAGGTTGGTCTTGGGCGTTGGCCTGCTTACAGGCGAAAAACGTTCCCGCAGTATTCGCAGGTGACGGTATCCTGCCCGCGCAGGATGACCTGGTCAATGACCCCGCCGCAGGCCGGGCATTGTGTCGGCGCGGATTTGACCTTCTCGACTTCGGCTTCGTCAATGGCGATGGCGCGCGTCCCGTCGAACTCCTTCGCTTTGGCGCGCTTGAGCAGCGCTTTCCACTCGTCGCCCCGCTGCCAGATGTGCACGTGGACGGTGTCGTAGGGCGCGCCGCTGGCAAAGCGAACTTCGATGAAATCGTCTTTTTTCATGAAGCCCTGTTTGCTGGCTTTGGTTTCCTCTATCAGGGCTACGGGCGCTTCCCAGAGCATTTCCTGCACCAGCTTTTTCTCGGTGGCGATGAAGAGCACCTTCTTGGTGGCGACCTTTTCTTTCTGCTCGAAAATGAGCCGTTGGTCGGTCAGGTAGAGCACGCCTTCGGGATCGTCTTTCTTTTCCTCGCCATCTTTGGCCCAAACCGCCTTGACGGCCGCGATTCCGGCCTCGGTCGGCAGCAGTTGGAAGGTCGCCTCGGCCAATTGGGTCAGCATCCAGTCGATCTTTTCGAGATGGCTGACGACCTGTCGAACCTGCCTGCCGAATTGGTCGTACGAGCCTTCGATGGTCTGTTCCACGGCTTCGACTTTGTCCTGCAGCGTTTTTACCTGGGCTTTGAGCTTGTCCGCCACTGGGCGCAGCGCGGCGGGGCTTCCCGCCTGTGTCGCCAGTTGCGTGATCTGGGTTTCCAGTGGGCGCAGGGAGGCTTCCAGCTTGGCAGCTTGCGTTTCGATCTGGCGTGTGATGCCCGGGGCCAGAGCGGCCCATTGTTGAGCGAAGTCGGCAGCCTGATTTTCCAGCTCCTTTTCAAACGCATAGCCGCGTTCCCGCAGGGCGGCAATCCGTTGGTCCATCCCGTTGACAGTGGTTTGCAAGTCCTCGACATTGTCGCGGATGCTTGATAGGCGCACGGCGTTCTGTAGCTCGCGCAATGATGATTGCAGCGCGTTGATGTCGCTCCTCAGCTGTTCGACAGGGCTTTGGGTTGTCATGGTGTCTCCTTATTGACCGTTTTGGGCTTGGCCATATTTTACCCCATGTAAGGTTGTTTCCATCCGTGATGTCAATATTTGGAGTGGTATTGTGTTGTTCTTTTGTGCAGGGCGCATGAAAGGGTGAATGGTACAATAAGCATATTGCTCAAAAAACTTGCACGCAGAGGCACATTATGACGACTGATAATATTCAAGACCGTGCGCTCAATGCTTTACGGTTCCTCGCCGTGGACGCCGTCCAGCAGGCCAATTCGGGACATCCCGGCCTGCCGATGGGCGCGGCGGCCATGGCTTACACGATTTGGACGCGCCACCTGCGTCACAATCCGCGCAATCCGCATTGGGCGGACCGGGACCGGTTCGTCCTTTCGGGGGGGCATGGCTCCGCGCTTTTGTACGCCCTCCTGCACCTGACGGGGTACGACCTCCCGCTCGACGAGATCAAGCGTTTCCGTCAGTGGGGCAGCCTGACGCCCGGACATCCCGAATACGGACTGACCCCCGGCGTGGAAGTGACCACCGGCCCGCTTGGCCAGGGCTTTGCCAACGGCGTGGGCTTTGCGATTGCTGAAGCCCATTTGGCCGCGACCTTCAACAAAAACGGCCATAAAATCGTTGACCACTACACCTATGCCATCGTCACCGACGGCGACCTGATGGAGGGTGTGTCTGCCGAAGCGGCCTCGCTGGCGGGGCATCTCAGCCTGGGCAAGCTCATCTATCTTTACGACGACAACCACATCTCGATCGAAGGGTCGACCGATCTGGCTTTCACAGAAGATCGCGCCGCCCGCTTCGAGGCCTATGGCTGGCACGTCCAGCGCGTGGCCGACGGCAACGACGTGGAGGCGATTGATGTTGCAATTCGGGCTGCCAAGGCCGACCCGCGCCCGTCCATCATCATGTGCCGCACGATCATCGGCTACGGGGCGCCCCACAAACAGAACACGTCCGGCGCCCACGGTTCGCCCCTCGGCGACGAGGAGCTGGCTGCCGCCAAAGAGAATTTGGGCTGGCCTGTTGAGCCGCGTTTCTACATCCCGGAGGATGTGCTGGCTTTCTATCGCGAAGCCGTGAAACGCGGTGAGGACGCGGAGAAAGCGTGGAATACTCGTTTTGACGCCTATCGTGCTGAATTTGCCGATCTTGCGGCTGAATTCGAACGCCGCATGGCGGGGCGTTTGCCGGATGGGTGGGCTGAGAATCTGCCGACCTTCCCGCCCGACGCAAAAGGCATGGCAACGCGCGCCGCATCGGGCAAAGTGCTCAATCTGTTGGCGGGACGCATTCCCGAACTGCTGGGCGGCTCGGCGGACCTGGCTCCTTCCACCAAGACCTGGCTGGACGGGTACGATGCGTTCTCGAAAGAGACGCCTGCCGGACGCAATTTCCATTTTGGCGTGCGTGAACATGCCATGGGCGCCATCGTCAATGGCATGGCCGTGCACGGCGGCCTGGTGCCTTTTGGGGCGACCTTCCTGGTCTTCTCCGACTACATGCGCGGGGCGCTGCGGGTTGGCGCGCTTTCGCATTATCCTGCCATCTGGGTTTTCACGCATGACAGCATCGGCGTGGGCGAAGATGGGCCGACTCACCAGCCGGTGGAGCACGTCGCCGCGCTGCGGGCGATTCCTGGCTTGACGGTCATCCGTCCCGGCGATGCGAATGAGACCTTGGCCGCGTGGCGGCTCGCCATTGCGCACAGGGATGGGCCTACCGCGCTGATCCTCACTCGCCAGAACCTTCCAACTTTGGACCTGCTGCCTTCCACCTTTTCACTTGTTGGAAAGGGCGCCTATGTCTTGAAAGACTTTGGCGAAAATCCCGCATTGATTTTGATGGCCTCCGGCTCGGAAGTGCATCTTGTTCTGGCGGCGGGGGAGCGGTTGGCCGCCGAGGGCGTGGCGGTGCGCGTCGTCTCGTTCCCGTCGTGGGAATTGTTCGAGAAACAGGAGCCGGCCTACCGTGAGTCCGTTCTGCCGCCGCAAGTCGGGGCGAGGCTGGCTGTCGAAGCGGGAATTGCCCAGGGCTGGGAGAAATACGTCGGTACGGACGGCGGCGTTCTGTCCATAGAACACTATGGGGCCTCCGCTCCGGCTAAAACCCTGTTCGAGAAGTATGGCTTCACCGTCGAGAACGTGGTCGCGATGGCGCGTGGCTTGTTATAATGGGCAAAAGGAGACCGAGATGCTTGTCGCTGACGAACGATTGACAACCTGTGATGTGACTCCCGAAGTGTTGCAGTGGGTTGTGGAAAAGATTGTGCAAGCGGTTCAGCCGAGCAAAATCATTTTGTTTGGCTCTTACGCCCGCGAGACACAGACGACAGCGAGCGACCTGGACTTGTTCATTGTGTATGATGGTGCTGAATCCACTCGCGCAGTTCGCCGCAAGATTGACTTGTTGCTTTGGGGTCGCCGCTTTGGGATAGACATCCTGGTGCGCAGGCCGGAAGATGTACAGCGCAATTTGGATGCACGAAACCCCTTTTATCTTTACCATATTTTTGGTGAGGGGCGGGTTTTGTATGAGCGAGAATGAATTGTTGCGCGTTGCTAAAAAATGGCTTGCCTATGCGGATGGAGATTTGCGGGTGGCCGAACACAGCATGAATGATGTGTCGCCCTCCTACCATACGATTTGTTTTCTTTGTCAAAGCGCGGGGGAGAAATTTCTCAAGGGATATTTGATCGTTCAGGGATGGCGGCTGGAGAAAACCCACGACTTGCTGGCTTTGTTGAATCATTGCGTTGAATACGATGCCTCTTTTGGTGAGCTGGTCGAGGGGGGGACTTTTCTGAATGAGTATGTGGTCGCCGGGCGTTATCCGGGCGACTTGTCAATTGATGATATTGGAAGGGCTGACGCCGAAGAGGCTTTGTTGGCCGCCAAGTCTATTCGCGGACGCGTTGTGAGCGCGTTGGGTTTGGGGGCTTGATATGCGAGTTGCCATTGCCTGCGACCATGGGGGCTTCCCCCTGAAAGGGACCGTCATTGAGGTGGTGCGCGCCGCCGGACACCAGGTGCTTGATCTGGGCACGGACAGCGCTGCCAGTGTGGACTACCCCGACTACGCCGAGAAACTGGGGCGCGCCATTCAGCACGGCGAGGCCGCGCGCGGCATTTTGATGTGCGGCTCCGGCGTGGGGGCTTCGATCGCGGCCAACAAGATGCGGGGCGTCTACGCCGCTGTTTGCCACGACACCTACTCGGCGCACCAGGGCGTGGAGCACGACGACATGAACGTGCTCTGTTTGGGCGCGCGCATCATTGGCCCGGAACTGGCAAAGGAAATTGTTGCTGCTTTCCTGGGCGCACGCTTCGTGGGGAACGACCCCGGCCAGGAACGCCACGCGCGGCGGGTGGGGAAAGTTAGAAAGTTGGAAAGCGAGTTTTAATTTTTTGTCACCGCGAAGGCGCAA
Source organism: Chloroflexota bacterium (assembly GCA_013152325.1). Classification (GTDB taxonomy): domain Bacteria; phylum Chloroflexota; class Anaerolineae; order Anaerolineales; family Villigracilaceae; genus Desulfolinea. The sequence goes on along the minus strand of JAADGN010000012.1, from coordinate 12,344 downwards.
AGTGCACGAAGCTTCTTTTGTATGTGCCAAGAGGCGCTTTGTGGTGAGTTACCTGTGGTGAACTTTAAGGAGTTATGATGTCTGATCCTATTGAGAAATTGCACGCCCTTGGCCAATCCATCTGGTACGACAACATCCAGCGCCGCCTGCTCGAGAACGGCGACCTGGCGGCCATGATCGAACGCGGCGACATCCGCGGCGTGACCTCCAACCCCAGCATTTTCAAGAATGCGATTGCCAACTCGAACGATTACGATGCCGCCCTCATCCCGCTGTCCTGGGCTGGCCTGGACGCCGAGTCCGTTTTCTGGGAACTGGCGACTGAAGACATCCGCGCCGCCTGCGACCTGTTCCGACCGCTCTACGACGAGACCGGCGGCGGCGATGGCTACGTCAGTATCGAGGTCAGCCCGTACCTGGCGCACGAGACCGGGCGAACCGTCGCCCAGGCGAAGGAACTCTGGGCGCGCGTCGACCGTCCCAACCTGATGGTCAAGATCCCGGCCACCAAGGAAGGACTGCCGGCCATTCGCCAGGCCATCGCTGCGGGGATCAACGTCAATGTGACGCTCATCTTCGCCATCGAGCGTTATCTCGAAGTGATGGACGCCTATCTCTCCGGCCTGGAAGACCGCCTCGCCGCGGGCGGGAGCAGCCTCTCCTCCATTGCCTCGGTGGCCTCCTTCTTCGTCTCGCGCATCGACACCAAAGTGGACGCCCTGCTCCCCGAAGGCTCCCCCCTGCGCGGCAAGGCGGCCATCGCCAGCGCCAAACTGGCCTACCAGGAATACCTGCGCGTTTTCGGCGGCGGGCGTTTCGCAGCCCTCAAGGCGAAAGGCGCCCGCTCCCAGCGCCCGCTTTGGGCCTCCACCAGTACCAAAAACCCTGCCTACCCCGACACGCTCTACGTGGCCGAGCTGATCGGCCCCGACACGGTCAACACCGTCCCGCCCAAGACGCTGGATGCCTTCAAGGATCACGGCGCGGCGGCGCTCACCCTGACGGCGGATGTAGACCTCTCCCGCCGTGCCCTGACCGACCTGGAGGCAGCGGGCGTCTCGATGGCGCGCGTCACGCAGGAGCTGGAGGACGAGGGTGTGCGGAAATTTGCGGACGCCTTTACCGACTTGCTCAAGACGATAGACGAGCGGCGTACCGCCGCCGCGTCGCAGCTGGGACCCTTGCAGGATTCCGTCAAAGCGCAGATGTCTCGTCTCGCGGCGGATTCCGTCAACGCCCGCCTTTGGGCGCATGATCCCACCCTGTGGACGGACGACCCCGCCGGGCAGGCGGAGGTCAAAATCCGCCTGGGCTGGCTGGACTTGCCGCAGACTTCCCGTCAGTTGGCTGCCGAAGCGACGGCCTTCGCCGCCGAGATCCGCGCTGCGGGCATTCGGAAGGTGCTCTTGCTCGGCATGGGCGGCTCCTCGCTGGCTCCCGAAGTCATCAGCAGGATCTTCCGATCTTCCGATCCGTTGACTTTCAGCATCCTCGACTCCACCGACCCCGCCCAGGTCGCTGCAGCGGCCGAATCTTTCCCGCCGGGCGAGACGCTCTATGTCGTCGCCAGCAAGTCGGGCGGCACAGCCGAAGTGATGGCCTTTTTCAACTATTTTTGGCAGCAGACCGGCGGCGATGGTTCACGCTTTATCGCCATCACCGATCCCGGCTCTCCACTGGAAAAACTGGCTGGCGAAAAAGGCTTCCGCCGCGTCTTTACCGCCAACCCCAACGTGGGCGGACGCTACTCCGCGCTGACGGCCTTCGGCCTGGTCCCTGCCGCGTTGATGGGCGTGGACCTGGGTCGTCTGCTCGACCGCGCCGCCTGGATGGCCGCGCAATGCGGGGAGGGCATGGCAGCCGCCCGCAACCCCGGATTGGCGCTGGGCGCGGTTGTGGGGCAGGCTGCCCTTGAAGGCCGCGACAAACTGACCCTGGTCATCGATGCGGGCTTCAGGGCCTTTGGTTCGTGGGCCGAACAGTTGGTGGCCGAATCGTCCGGCAAGGACGACAGGGGCATCCTGCCCGTGGAGGGCGAAGCCGTCGGCGCGCCGGAGGTTTACGGCGACGACCGCCTGTTCGTTTATCTGCGTCAGGATGGCGAACAGGATGCGGCCGTCGCAGCCCTGCAAAAAGCCGGACATCCCGTGCTGGTGTATCAACTCGGGGACGCTTACGATTTGGGCGCGGAGTTTTATCGCTGGGAGTTTGCCACGGCGGTGGCCTGCCATATCATCGGCGTCAACGCTTTTGACCAACCCAACGTGGAAGACGCCAAGGTGCGCGCCAAACAGCAAATCGCTGCGTATAACCAAAAAGGCGCGTTGGATGAAGGCCAGCCGGCCTGGGAAGGTGACGGGGTCAAGGCTTTTGCCCAGGTCGCCATTTCTGCCGCAGACTTGTCCGCCGTGCTGGGCGGTTTCCTGTCTGGGGCGCGGGCAGGGGATTACGTGGCTATCCAGGCTTATTTGCCGCGCAACGAAGCTGTTGCCGCCGTGCTGGACGATCTGCGGACGGCTGTTCGCGCCAAAACCGGCCTGGCAACGACAGTTGGCTTTGGGCCGCGTTTCCTGCATTCGACCGGCCAACTGCACAAGGGCGGGCCGAACAACGGCCTGTTCCTGGTCATCACTGCCGAGCCGGAGACGGATTTCGACATCCCCGCGCAGGGGCTGACTTTCGGAACGCTCGAGCGGGCGCAGGTCTTGGGTGATTACGAAGCCCTGACGGCGCGCGGCCGGCGCGTGCTGCGGCTGCACTTGCCGTCGGTGGGTGGACTGAGCGCGGTGCTGAACGCCCTGGCGTGAGCAGTCTGACGAAATTTCACCGGGGTTTTCGGCCACAGCCCGGCGCATATTCGGGGCAAAAAACACCCTCCCGCAGGTTTCAAACCTGCGGGAGGGTGCTGTAAAGTGACCGGCACTTTCAAAGTGCCGGTCACTTGCTGTCGCCCAGCTTTCTCTTCACGGTCATCTTTCCCAGCCACCCATTGAGCTGCAGGGCGTAGCGCGAGTTGACGGCCCAGCCCAGCGCTGTGCTCGCTAGGCGTTGCCCCGGCGTTGGCGGCGCTGGCAGGGCGGCCGCGGCGGAGAAATCCGCCTGGCGGCCATCGAGCGTGAAGGTGTAGCGCCCGGTGCGCTCGATGACCGGTTCTGTTTCCAGGAAGGCGCGCAGGGCGGCGCGCTCGGACCCGCTCAACCAGGCGGGCACGTCGGAGGTGGCTTTGTAGCCGCAGATCAGCGCCAGGTCTTGCAGTTGGCGCTTCTGAGGCTCCGTCAGGGCAAGATGACGTGAGCGGAAATAGACCACGTCCGGGTCGGTGTGCACGAGCGGACTCAGCCACAGCCGGTTGACCGTTGTGCGGATGGCGTTGCGCGTCGAGGGGATGGCAAGGTTGCCGAGCAGTACGCTGTCGCGGGCGCTGTCCCAGTGGGCGGCCACGTCCGGGCCGACGCGAATGGCGTCGCACAGGCCGATGGAGGGCAGGATGGGCGCGCCGCAGGTCAGGAAATAGGCATCTCCCAGCGCCTCGCGTATGATCGTCAGCCCGTGCCGGTAGGCTTGCTCGCGCGGCATGTCGATGTGTCGTTTTCCCGGCAATGCTCCTGCGTAGAGAAAATCCAGCTTGACGTAATCGTAGCCCCAGACGCGCACTTTTTGCATAAGTGCGCGCAGCCAGTTTAGGACGTCGGGATGTGTCGTATCCAACGCGTAGAGCGGTTCGCCCCAGTTGAATCCGGCTGAGACCGGCTTCCCGTTTTCGTCGTGCAGCAGCCAATCGGGGTGTTGGCGGTACAGCCTCGAAGAGGGGGTCATGATCAGAGGGGCCAGCCAGAGTCCCGGCGTGCGGCCCGAACGGCGGATCTGCGCGGCCAATTCGTCCATGCCGGAGGGGAATTTTTCGTTGGGTTCCCAGTCCCCGATGGCGCGCTGCCAGCCGTCGTCCACTTGAAAGACGTCGAAAGGCAGGTCGCCCAAACCGTCCAGGATGCGGAGCAGGCGTTCTTCGCTGATTTGCGTGTACAGGCTGTACCATGAGCACCAGACGCGCGGCGTTTTTGCTTGTTGTTTTTCCCCCAGGCGTTTGCCCAGCAGGTCGGTGTAGCGGGCGAAAATCTCTTGCTCGGCGCCTTCGCCGACGAACCAATCTCCTTGGCCGGATTCATATCGGCCGATGAGCGCGCTGCCGTCGAGGGTGACGTGGGCGTCCAGGCCCAGTGCGCCGAGCAGGAAGATGTTCCCGTTGTCGAGTTCGACCGCGCCGACCCACGAGCCGTGCGGCCTGGTTTCACGGGCATATAGCGGGTCGATTTGCATGGGATGCAGTATGGGCGGCTTGGGCGGTTGGATGCGGCGATTTGCGTCAACCCAGGCGGCGAGACTCCATGACTGCCAGCCGTGACGGTAGTAGCGAAGAGGTTGCGAGGGCAGACTCAAGGTTATGTTTTTGGCAGAGAGCGTATGTCCACCAGTGGCAGCCCTGATCTCGTTGGCAGATACGGCCAGGCTAGAATCCGGGTGTGATGTTGAATATTCCATGTTGTTATTATGCCCCGGAATTGCAGCGCAGACAAGAGATCGGGCGCACAGAATGTCACCTTTTGGTTCTTTGGTGTAATCCAGTTTTTTGTGTGGTACTGTGCGATATTGTGTACACTCGTCACTGCTGGGGGTGACTTTTATCCTTGACTTGCGATTGGATACCTTGTATAGTAACAAAAAGCACAATCGCTTTTGTGGTTTGTGGAACTGTTTCTGAACTGCTTGTAAAACACGGTTTGTGCTGTATTCAAGGTTGCTGAACGGCTTTTTTCCGTCCGTTGTCTAGCGTGAAATCGGGCCGGTTCTCCTGGCTGATTGTTGCGGGTCAACGTGGATTGGGGAAGATGCTTCGGTGTCGCGCCATTATATTATTTCGTTTCTTTGGGAAACGTTCAGCAAGGAAAGGCGTCTATGAAAACATGGAAAGTTCGTCTTCTGGGTGGACTGTTTTTTGCTTTCCTGTTCATGTTGGTGGGTACAACTTCTGTTTGGGCAGGTGGGAACAAGGGGGATGATCCGCCGCCTCCTCCGATACGCGTGGAAGACTGTCGTGAGTGCCATGAGGATATTTACGACATGTGGGAACAGAGCGCTCATGGACAGGGTTTGTCGTGCGGGCAGTGCCATCTCTCGGAGCAGCAGGATAACCACGCCCGTGAGGGACACGGCGCCCAGGAGGGGCCGCGCGCCTGTATGAGTTGCCATACGACCGGATATGACTTGACAACGGATACCTGGGAAGAGGACAATATTCACTGCACCTCTTGCCACACCCCGGTTCCTGAAGACCACCCCGATCAACCTGCTCCCATCAACCGCTCGGCGGAGTTGTGTGGCCAGTGCCACATCGAGGCGCGCTTTGAGTGGGAAAGCAGCACCCACGGCGCAGTCGGTGTGACTTGCGTGAGTTGCCACAGTCAGCATGAAACGGAATTGAAAGCTGGAAACGTTTCAGATGAATGCGCCACTTGTCATGGCGAGCGTGTGGAGGGTTTCGGGCACTCAGAACATAGCGAACAAGGTCTCTCTTGTGTCGATTGTCACCTGGCGCCTTTGGACGCCCCCCTTGGGAAGGGCGTTGCCAAGCGCAATCATAGTTTCCATGTGGAACTATCCACCTGTACGTCTTGCCATGCTTATGAGATGCATGATGAGCGAGCAACCCCTGTTGCCTCGGTAGATTCCCAACTGGAGCCGCCAGGGCCTGCGGACTCGATGGCGTCGAGTATTTCTTTTGAGGTCAGCACTGTTCCGCCGCCGGTCAATCCCCTGGCTTTGGCACTGGTTATGGGGACGCTGGGGTTCTTTGGGGGCATCATTGTCGCTCCGGTGCTTGGTCAGTGGTATCGCCGTCTGCGCGAAGAACACAAGCGGAGGGACTGACATGACGGAACAAAAGATTAGGCGCCGCGATTTCCTGAAAATGATTGGGGCGGGTATTGCGGTTGCTTTGGGGCTGCGTTCCAAGAGGACGGCGGCCTCGGGACCGGTTGGGCACAGCCCCTATCATTGGGTTATGGTGATCGACCAGGCCAAATGCATTGGGTGTGGCTACTGTACGCTGGCTTGCCAGGCCCATAACGACGCCCCTCCGGAAATTCACTGGAATCGCATCATCGAAGTGGGAAAATTCGAGAAAAAAACCGTTTACCTCGCGCGCCCGTGCATGCATTGTGATCACGCTCCCTGTGTTAGCGCCTGTCCGGTAAAGGCCAGTTACAAGCGCGCCGATGGTATTGTGATGATGGATTATGACCGTTGTATTGGCTGCCGTTATTGCGAGGCGGCTTGTCCCTATGGCGCACGAGCATTCAACTGGAGCGAGTTTGATGGCGACAACCCCGCTGTGCCGAAGTGGGGTGTTCCGGAAGTCCCACGGCGTCCGCGGGGCGTGGTCGAGAAGTGCTCCTTTTGCTATCACCGCATCGATTATGGTCTGGAGCTGGGGCTGAAGCCTGGAGAGGATGTTGTTGCCACGCCGGCCTGCGTCGTCGTTTGTCCGGTTGGTGCACGTGTTTTTGGTAATTTGAACGACCCGGATTCCAAGGTTAGCCAATTGCTGGCAAGTACTCCCCACTTCCGATTGCGCGAGGACATGGGAACGCATCCGCGTGTGTATTATCTCCCGGCGCGCAACACACAAACTTGATTGTGACGGCGAGGTCTGCTCATGGTAAATGCTGCTCGACGCCAAGATATTAAGGGCAAGTTGGTTTTTCTGTGGTTTGCAGGACTTTCTGTGGTTATCCTCGCAGGGGTGATCGCGGGATATCACGTATTTACAAAAGGACTTGTGATCACCAATCTGACGGATCTGGTCCCCTGGGGATTGTGGATCACGATCGACTTGTCTTCGATTGCGATGGCAGCCGGCGCGTTTTCGATCTGCGCGGTGGTCTATCTGGTCGGTTTGAAGAAATACGAACCCATCGCTCGGACGGCTACTTTCGTGGGCTTTGTTGGGTACAGCATGGCGATGCTCTGCTTGCTGATGGACATTGGCCGTCCCGACCGATTCTGGCACGGATTCGTATTCTGGAATCCGCATTCGGTCTTGTGGGAAGTGACCATGTGTGTTGGGCTGTACTTTAGCGTGCTTTCACTGGAAATTTTGCCCATTATTGGACAAACCGATTGGCTTCGGAAATACGTTCCCGGGCTATCGGAAAAGTTGGTTGCCATACACCACTATGCGCCGGTGTTGGCTATTTTTGGGCTGGGTTTCTCGCTTTTGCACCAGTCTTCTCTGGGGGGAACATACGGCGTGCTTCAGGCTCGCCCGGCTTGGTACCGTCCTAATTTGTCGGTGCTGTTTATTTATTCGGCAGTGTTGGGCGGCGTTTCGATGACCTTGTTCGTTTCGATGCTTGCCTCGCGGATATCATCTAAAGCCAGGGTGGATGACAGCCTGATAGAACAGATGGCCCATTTCATTGGTTGGGCTTTGCTGGGGTATCTGTACTTTCGTTTCTGGGATACTTTTTCGGTCAGCTACACGTACCAGCCGGGGCGTTCAGAGGCCTTTGCCCTCCTCACAAAAGGTTCGTTGGCGATCAGTTTCTGGTTTGGCGAAGTTATTTTCGGGATGGTTGTGCCGGTTTTCATTCTCCTGAAGGCGAAGCTGCGGCGGAATCCGACGTTGCGTATGGTCGCACTGGGGATGATTGCTGCTGGCGTGATCGCTTACCGTTGGGACGTGAACCTCATGGGGCAGTTGGTGGTGCTGACCTATCTTCCTCAGGAGATCGCCGTTCGTTACGCATCTTATACGCCTTCGTTGGTGGAGATTCTGACAGGCGCGGGCGTGATCGCTTACGGGATGTTTGCGGTCAGCGTTGGGGTGCTTTTCTTCAACGTGGTCGATCATTATCGCGTCGAGCATGACGTCGTTGAACATCTTCCCCAGGTTGTTTCGCATGATGGGGCGCTGCCTCAACTCGCGGAGTGATCTCGGCTGTTGGCGCGCATCGAATGCAGACAAATGTACTCGTAATTATTGATTGATTTTTTCTTGCCTTTCAATCTGGAAGTGGGTATAATACGGCGAAATACGCAAAGGCAATGATGGAAACGAGTACGCCTGTGGAACTGTCAGCGAGCCCGGGATTGGTGTGAGTCGGGTCAGTGAAACGGGTTGGAAAATCCTTCCGGAGTCGCGATCTGAACTTCTCGATGTGTACTTGGGAATAGTAGGAAAGTCGGAGTCGTCAGCCGTTACCCATGACGCAGATATAAGCCTTTGGGCCGTATTTGGCTGAGCGCCTGCATTTGAGCAGGAAACAGAGTGGTACCGCGTGAGCATTGCTCTCGTCTCTGCATGGAGGCGAGATTTTTTTATTAAAATCGTGTCATTGCGTGCCCTGCAGAAGCGTGGCAATCTCTTTCTGGACAGGGATGGGGCTGTTCACCTGCACTTGCGTGCGGTGCAAGTGTCGTCGCTGCGCCTCTCGCAGTGATACAAAAACCTGGAGGTTCTATGTTCAAGCCCGTTTCTTCCAAGCTGGACGTTTCTTCTATGGAAGAAGGCGTCCTGAAGTTTTGGAAACACAACGATATTTTCAAAAAAACCACCCAGCAACGTGAGGGCGGGCCGGAATACGTCTTTTATGAGGGGCCGCCGACCGCCAATGGCAAACCCGGCGTACACCACGTGCTGGCGCGCGCCTTCAAGGATATGTTCCCGCGTTACAAGATTATGCGCGGCTACCACGTCTCGCGGCGCGGCGGATGGGATACACACGGCCTGCCGGTCGAGATCGAGGTCGAGAAGCAATTGGGGATTGTCAACAAACAACAGATCGAAGAATACGGCATCGACAAGTTCAATGAACTCTGTCGCAAGTCGGTCTTTACCTACATTCAGGATTGGGAGCGACTGACCGACCGCATCGCTTTTTGGGTCGACTTGAAAACCGCTTATGTGACCTTCACGGACGAATACATCGAGTCGGTCTGGTGGATCTTGAAAAACTTCTGGGATAAAGACTTGCTGTATCAAGGCTATAAGGTTGTCCCATATTGCCCGCGCTGCGGCACGCCGCTTTCTGACCACGAGGTGGCTTTGGGCTATCAGGAAACAGACGACCCGTCCATTTTCGTGCGCATGCCGTTGGTGGACGAGGAGGGGACTTCGCTCCTCGTCTGGACGACGACGCCGTGGACGCTGCCTGGTAACGTGGCCGTAGCCGCCGCTCCGGACGTGGAGTACGTCAAAGTTGAACGCGCCTTGACGTCGAACGGCTCTGAAACCACCGAACGGCTGATCCTGGCGCGTCCGCTGCTGGAAAAGGTCTTTGGCGACGAACCGATCAAGATCGTCGCCTCGTTCAAGGGCAAGAAGTTGAAAGGCGTGCGCTACCGTCCGTTGTTTACTTTCATGCCTCCCGATAAACCCGCGCACTACGTTGTTTTGGGTGATTTCGTGACGACCGAGGACGGCACCGGCCTGGTGCACATGGCGCCCGCATTTGGCGCGGAGGACATGCAGGCCGCCCTGGAATACGATTTGCCCATCTTGATGACGGTCGCGCCGGATGGCGCCTTCCTGCCGGAGGTGCGTCCCTGGAGCGGGGTGTTTGTCAAGGACGCCGATCCGTTGATCACCGAAGACCTGGACAAGCGCGGCCTGCTCTTCCGGGTCGAGACGTATACGCACACCTACCCCTTCTGCTGGCGCTGCAAGACGCCGCTGCTGTACTACGCGCGCCGCACCTGGTATATCCGCACCAGTCAGTTCAAAGACCGGCTGGTGGCGCTCAACGAGGAGATCAACTGGGTTCCGGGGCACATCAAGAAGGGCCGCTTTGGCAATTGGCTGGAGAATAACGTCGACTGGGCGCTGGGCCGCGAGCGTTACTGGGGTACGCCGCTGCCGGTCTGGGAGTGCGGCGAATGCCATCACCAGATGGCGGTTGGCTCGCGGGCTGAACTTTCCGAGTTGGCCGGGCAGGACCTCTCTGACCTCGACCTGCACCGCCCATACGTGGACGAGATACACTTCCCGTGTCCGGAGTGCGGCGAACGTATGCAGCGCGTCCCTGAGCTGATCGATGTCTGGTTCGACTCTGGTTCCATGCCTGTCGCCCAGTGGCACTATCCGTTCGAGAATCAGGAGAAATTCAAGGAGCAGTTCCCGGCCGACTATATCTGTGAGGCCGTCGACCAAACGCGCGGCTGGTTCTACTCGCTGCACGCCATCAGTACGCTGCTTTTCGACAAGGTGAGCTACAAAAATGTGCTTTGCCTGGGTTTGATCCTGGATGGCGAGGGGAAGAAGATGTCAAAGAGCCTGGGCAACATCGTCGATCCGTGGGATGTGCTCAACGTGCATGGCGCGGATGCTTTCCGCTGGTATCTCTATACTGCCAGCCCGCCCGGGCAGGAGCGCCGCTTCTCGCCCGATCTGGTCGGCGAGGTGGTGCGCAGTTTCACGCTCACTTTGTGGAACGTCTATTCCTTCTTTGTGACCTACGCCAATTTGGATCAGTACGCCCCTGGAGTGGATGCCGGGGAGCCGTCGCCCCTGGACAAATGGCTGCTTTCCGAACTCAACGCCCTCGTGCGCGACGTAACAACTGCCTACGAGAATTACGACGTCCCCGGCGCAACGCGTCCGCTCGAGGCTTTTGTGGTCAAACTTTCGACCTGGTACCTGCGCCGCTCGCGCCGCCGCTTCTGGAAATCCGAATCGGACGCGGACAAGGCGGCTGCTTACGCCACCCTGTACACTGCGCTGGTCACGCTGGCGAAACTGCTCGCGCCGGCCATGCCTTTCCTGGCCGATGAACTCTACCAGAACCTCGTCCGCAGCGTGGACTCGGACGCGCCAGAATCTGTGCACTTGGCGATGTGGCCGAAGTACGACGAGTCGCTGGTCGATGAAACACTTAATCGCGAAATGGAGACTGTGATGAAGCTGGTCTCGCTGGGACATGCTGCTCGCCAGCGGGCCAACCGCAAGGTGCGTCAACCCCTGGCGGAGGCCGCTTTCTCGGTCGGCAACATGGACGAGCGTCATGCGGTCGAGACGTATGCCAACCTGCTCGCGGACGAATTGAACGTCAAGCAAGTTCGCCTTCTGGATGCCAGCAGCGAGGCGGTCTCCTACAGCGTCAAGCCGTTGCCCAAACAGTTGGGGCAGAAGTATGGCAGCAAGTTCCCGGCCATCCGCAAGGCCATTCTGGCGATGGACGCTGAAGACGCAGCCCGAACCTTGTTGAACGGTCAGCCGCTTCGGGTCACGGTCGATGGCGAGACGCTGGATATTCTGGCGGATGAAGTCGAAGTCCGCGCCGATGCCAAAGAGGGTTACGCGGTCGCCTCCGAGGGCGCTTACCTGGCCGCGTTGGTCACCGAGCTGACGCCGGAGCTGGTGCGTGAAGGGCAGGCGCGTGAGTTCGTCCGCCGCGTGCAGGATCTGCGCAAGAGCGCCGGTTTGGATGTCTCTGACCGGATAAAGTTGTTCGTCGTTGCGACGCCGGGCCTTCGGGGCGCTGTCGAGGAGCACAGCGAGTACATCACCGGCGAGACGCTGACTGTCGAATTGGTTTTTGCCGAGCCGCCTGCCGGCTCAGCGACCGTTGAGCAGGCGTTCGATGGCGAAGAAGTTAAAATCGGTCTGTTGAAAGCGTAGTTTGTTTTTTTGATGATGGGCGGCAGAGCTTTGCCGCCCATTGGGCTTCTTGCATAAGCCACAATGAAACATTGGTAGTTAGTGCCTGGCAAAAAAGCGACTGAAGTCGCTGCTACAGTTCATTTTTGCAGGAGCTTTGTTCTGTTGAACGGGAGCAAACATGAAGCGTCCGGCGTTGCCGCCCAAAATTCCGTCGAAAACTGTCGTTGGTGAAAAAGTATCTTTCCGCCGTACATTGACCGACGGCGATGTCTCGCTCTTTATCGGCGCGACCTGGGACGTCAACCCGCTGCACACGGACGACGTCTACATGTCCGGGACGCCCCTCAAGCGGCGCATTGTCCCCGGTTTGTTGTGACGGCGGCATTGCTTACCCATCTTGGCGGGTTGTGGGCGTTCCTGGCAACGGAGATGAAATTTGAGTTTCTCGCGCCGGTCTACGTCGGCGAGACGATCACCGCCGAGGCGGAGGTCGCCGAAGTCGATGACAAAGGCCGGGTGCTGTTGAAATGTCGCTGCCTGAATGCGGATGGCAAGGAAGTCCTGCGTGCTGAGATTGTGGGGTTCCCCGGACAATTTCAGCGTTGAACGCTTGAAGCGTTATAATGTGCGGGTAGAGAGAGGTATGCCATGACCAGACTGAGTGCAAAACCTGTCCGCGAGCGCCCGT
>JAADGN010000122.1:634-9099 GCA_013152325.1 Chloroflexota bacterium | reverse complement strand
TTTTCCCTGTAGCGACGGCTTCACAAGAAAGTCGCCACTGCGAGGTGTGCAGTTTAAACCCGTGATTTCCTTAATTCAACAAGAACGACCTCCAAAGGAGACCATTATAAGACCGCAAGTGTGTTTCCCGCTGGCTTTGCCACGCCAAGACGAGGCCGTACCATGCGTTTAAAGAACGGCGACCGAGTGGGTATTGTCGGCGGCGGGCCGGCAGGCAGTTTCGCGGCCATCCATTTGCTCACCCTGGCGCGGCAGCATGACCTGCGTCTGCAGGTAACCATTTTCGAGCCGCGCGATTTCGAGCGCCCCGGCCCCGGCGGATGCAACCGCTGTGCGGGCATTCTGTCGTCCCGTCTGCTGCGCGGCCTGAAATCGGTGGGGGTCCAACTCCCCCCGGACGTGGTCCAGGCCGATTTGCACACCTACGTCATTTGCCTGGGCAGCGAGACACTGGAAATCCACCAGCCCGACCCAACCCGCCAGATCGTCAGCATCTATCGCGGCAGCGGCCCACGCTTGCAGCAAGGATCGCCTCTCGCCAGTTTCGACGGCTTCCTGCTCCAAAAAGCCGTCGCACTCGGCGCGCAGCACCTCCCCCAACGCGTACGGATCGTCCGCCGGGAAGAAGGGCCTGTCGTGCACACCGGACGGGACCGCTTCCCTCTCGATTTCCTTGTGCTGGCCACCGGCATCAACAGCCGTCCGCCTCTGTCAACTGCCTTTGGCTACCGGCCTCCAAAGACAGCGCTCATGGCGCAAGACGAGATTCTGCGTCCGGCCTCCTGGCCCAACGATCAGGTGCGCGCCCATTTCCGCGAGCCGAATGGGCTGCTCTTTGGCGTGCTGATCCCAAAAGGGGATTACCTCAACATCTCACTGCTCGGCAAGGGGCTGACGCGTGATTCCATCGAGGATTTCATCGCGGCGCAAAACCTGAACCAGACTTTGCAGTTCACGCCCGAAAGCAGTCTGTGCGGCTGCACACCTCGGATATCCGTCTCCCCGGCACGGCGGTTTTACGGGAAGCGCTGGGTTGCAGTCGGCGATGCGGCCGTCACGCGCCTCTACAAAGACGGCATCGGCTCGGCATTTTTCACGACGCAAACCGCCATGCGCACCGCCATAGAACACGGCGTCTCACGCCAAGCTTTTCAACTGTGGTATGCTCCCTATTGTCGGCGGGTTGCCCGCGATAACAGGTATGGGCAGCTGCTTTTTGCCTCGTGGAACTTTATATTAAAGTCGCCGAGATTGATGAGAATCTGGATGAACGCCATTCAGGCTGAACAGGCATTGCCGCCACGAGAACACATTCATGCACGCATTTTATGGGGCATGCTGACCGGCGACGAGCCATACCGAAGGCTGTTCCGGCTCGCGTTCCACCCCAAGACCATGCTGGATCTGGCAAAAAATCTGAAGTAACTTTTGTGGAGATTGACGATGGAGTTGGATGCACTCCCAAGCGGGGGACATGTGGCCATCATCGGCGGCGGGCCGGGCGGCACAGGCTGCGCCCTGGCCCTGCACAAGTTAGCCGCACAAATGGGGCGCAGCGTCCAGATCACGATTCTGGAGGGCAAACAATTCTCCGGAGAGCACCACTACAATCAATGCGCCGGGGTAATCTCGCCACCGCTGCCGGAACTGCTGGAGACGCGCCTGGACGTGCCGTTCCCAAACCACCTGAGCCAAACCGTAATCCCGGGATACGTACTGCACACCGGGAGGGAAACGATCGTCCTGGACGGCGACGAACACCCGTCCATAGCGCTGCGCCGGATACAGTTCGACGAATATATGCTCCGAACGGCCCGGGAGCGCGGCATCACAATCCGGGCCGCGCGCGCGGTTGATCTCGAATTTCACACTGGTCGTGTTGTCATCTATGCCGAAAACACAACGCTTGATGCGGATGTCGTGGTAGGCGCCTTCGGCTTGGACGAGGGCACAGCCGCCCTGTTCGCCCGCCACACGGCTTACCGGCCTCCGGACGCGCTCAGTTCGGTGGTGACCAAATACCATCCCGGCGCGGACAGCATGGCTGCCTTCGGATCGTACATCCATGCTTTTCTGCCCGTCCAGCCCCGCATCGAATTTGGCGCTGTCACGCCGAAAAAAAATCACCTGACGATCAATATTGCCGGCCGCGACGTGGACGCCACGCTTATGCAGGCCTTTCTGGCCGATCCGCAGGTGCGCGCGGCCCTGCCCAGCCCCGATAAATCCCGGCAGCACAAAACAGCCGACTTCCAATTTTTCAAGGGCCGCTTCCCCCGCTCGAAGGCGCGCAACTATTATGGCGACCGCTATGTGATGGTCGGCGACGCGGCCGGTCTGGTGCGCGCCTTCAAGGGCAAGGGGATCACTTCGGCCGTTCTGACCGGTATCCGCGCCGCGGAAACGATCTTGCAGACCGGCATATCGCAGCAGGCCTTCAATGACAGCTACCGGGCCGCCAATCAAGACATTCTCCGCGACCTGCCCTATGGCCGCGCCATGCGCTCGCTAACCATTCTCTTGTCTCGTTTTGGTCTGCTCGATCCGGTCGTGCGCGCCGCCCGGCACGATCCCGGCCTGCAGCGTGCGCTCTTCGACGCGGTTTCCGCCCACGCCCCCTACAAAGAAATTGCCCGCAAAGCCCTGCAACCACAGGTACTTTGGGGAGTACTGCGGGCGTTCGCCGGATAGCGTCTCCAGAAAATACGACCCATGGGTTGGCGCAAACTTCTTCTTGCGCCATCTTGGGCCAGTTTTTCACTTGACGAATCGCACCCCCAAGAGTAAACTTGCACCAGTGTCTTAAACACAGCGTTCCATAATACAACAAAAATGTCCTCTAACTCCGCTTCTCTGCGCTACGCTTATTATTTTTACGGCATCCAATCACGGTTTGCCGTTGGCGGCGCTTAAGCGGGAAAAGAGCATCTCTCCCTTGAGACACGCAAGGCCAATGGCCTTGCGCTTTTTGTTTAAACAGAAAGGTGGTTCCCCATGTTCGTTCGCGGTATCCGTGGAGCAGTCAACGTTCCGGCAAACACAAAAGAAGATATCCTGACCGTCACCCGGGAACTGCTGCGCGCAATACTGGACGCCAACCCCGAGTTGACGCCGGAAGACATCGGCAGCGCCTTCTTCACCGCGACGCCCGACCTGGACGCCGCCCACCCAGCGCTGGCTGCCCGGCAATTGGGCTGGACGGAGGTGCCCCTCTTGTGCGCCCAGGAGATCCCCGTCCCGGACAGCCTTCCACGCTGCA
Organism: Chloroflexota bacterium; assembly: GCA_013152325.1. Classification (GTDB taxonomy): domain Bacteria; phylum Chloroflexota; class Anaerolineae; order Anaerolineales; family Villigracilaceae; genus Desulfolinea. The sequence goes on along the minus strand of JAADGN010000122.1, from coordinate 5,840 downwards.
TCCGCGTTCTCATTCACTGGAACACAGATCGCCCCCAAAACAAAATCCGGCACGTATACCTGAGAGAAGCAGCGCGCCTGCGGCCGGACCTATCATAAACGGCAATATATTAGGAGTTTCTTGTGCTAATCATCATGCGCACCAACGCAACACCAGAACAAGTCAGCCGAGTGGTCGCTCGCCTGGAGAAGAACGACCTGCAAGCCCACCTCTCGCGTGGAGAAGAACGCACAGTGATCGGGGTTGTGGGCGATATTCGCCATCTCATTCCAGACCGGTTCGCCCGCCTGCCCGGCGTGGAACGCATTATGTCCATCTCGCGCCCCTACAAGCTGGCCTCGCGGGAATTCATCCCCAAGAATTCGTCCTTCCCTCTGGACGGCGTTACCATCGGAGGGGAAGGGATCGTGCTCATCGCCGGGCCATGCTCCGTGGAAAGCCGTTCGCAATTGCTCGAAACCGCCCATGCCGTACGCGAGGCCGGAGCGCACGCGCTGCGCGGCGGAGCCTTCAAGCCGCGCACTTCACCCTACGCATTCCAGGGGCTGGGGGAAAAAGGGTTGGAACTGCTGGCCGAAGCCCGCGAGGTCACCGGCCTGCCCATCGTCACCGAAGTCATGTCGCCGGAACAAGTGCCCCTGGTCGCTTCCTATGCCGACGTGTTGCAAATCGGCGCGCGCAGTATGCAAAATTTCCCCCTGCTGCACGCTGCCGGAAAAAGCCAGCGCGTCGTACTGCTCAAGCGCGGTCCCAGCGCCACAATTGACGAATTGCTCATGGCTGCCGAATATATCCTCTCGCACGGCAACCGCCGCGTGATCCTCTGCGAGCGCGGCATCCGCACGTTCACCCGCACAACGCGCAACACCACAGACATCAACGCCATCCCCGCGCTCAAGGCGCGCACACACCTCCCCGTCATCCTCGATCCCAGCCACAGCACCGGACATTGGGAATACGTGGCCCCAGTTGCCCGCGCCGGGATCGCGGCAGGCGCCGACGGGTTGATCATAGAGGTTCACAACAACCCCGAAGACGCTTTTTCCGATGGCGGACAATCGCTCAAGCCGGAACGATTCGCCGAGCTGGTACGCCAGGTGCGGGTAATTGCCACGGCGGTGGGACGGCACGTAACGCAGCCCCGCACCGCCATGAACCCAAGACGGGAAAACGCCGTAACATCCCATGTCGACGCCATCCGCTAAACTCCCCGAAACGTCAATAGCCATCCTCGGGTTGGGGTTGATGGGCGGATCGCTGGCGCTGGCCTTGCAGGGCCGCTGTCGCGCCCTCCTGGCTGCCGACCCTCACGAGGAGACGCGCGCGCTGGCCCGCCGCCTTCAGGCGGTCGACCACATCGCCGCCCACCCCGCCGAAGTCGTCGCGCGCGCCGACCTGGTGATCCTGGCCGCGCCGGTGTGCGCCAATCTGCAGATCCTCGCCGACCTGCCCCGCTGGAGCCGCCGTCCGCTGATGGTGATGGACGTCAGTTCCACCAAAGGTGAGATCGTGGCCGCCATGCAGCGCCTGCCCTCGCATTTCGACCCCGTCGGCGGACACCCCATGTGCGGCAAGGAAACCAGCGGCCTGTCCAATGCCGAGGCGGAGATGTTCCGCGGCGAGCCTTTTGCGTTCACCGCCCTGCCGCGCACATCCGGGCAATTGAAAGCCTTGGCCCTGGAGCTGGCAGAGGCACTCGGCGCACGGCCCTTGTGGCTGGATGCGGAAAGGCACGACCATTGGGTCGCCGCCACCAGCCACCTGCCCTACCTGGCCGCCGCCGCGCTCAGCGCCAGCGCGCCCCTGGAAGCCAAACCGCTCGTCGGGCCAGGATTCCGCAGCGCCACGCGCCTGACCAACAGCGACGTAACCATGATGCTCGATATCCTGGCCACCAACCGCCAGCCCATTTTGCAAGCGCTGGCCCACTTCCGCAGCGCGCTTGACAAAATGGAATCGGCCCTGCAGGCCGACGACCTGCCCCGCGTGCGCCAACTGCTGACAGCCGCACAAGAAAAACAAACCCACTTTGACGGTGCTTAGCCAACCATGCAGCCAACCCGCCCAATCCACCCCATCCAACACCCCCTCGCCGCCCGCGTACAGGTTCCCGGCTCAAAGAGTATCACCAACCGCGCCCTGTTGGTAGCCGCGCTGGCCGAAGGCACGACCGTACTGAAAAACGCCCTCTTTTCGGAAGACACACACCACTTTGTCAACGCGCTCGTCAGATTGGGGTTTTCCATCCAGACGGATTCCCGCCAGGCCGAAATGAGCATTCACGGCCTCGGCGGGCGCATCCCGGCGACGCACGCCGACCTGTTCATCGGCAACGCGGGCACCGCCGCCCGCTTCCTGACCGCCCTGCTGACACTGGGCCATGGCGAATACAGGCTGGACGGCGTACCGCGCATGCGCCAGCGTCCCATTGCCGACCTGGTCGAGGCCCTCAATCAACTGGGCGCGCAGGTCACAGCCCCCGCCGGCAGTCCGCCTGTCCGGGTGCAGGCGACGGGACTCCCCGGCGGCCATGCCCGCGTGCGGGGAAATATCAGCAGCCAGTTTCTCAGCGCCCTGCTGATGACCGCTCCTTACGCCCAACAGCCGGTCAGCATCGAAGTAGATGGTCCGCTCAACTCGCGCCCTTACGTAGACCTGACCCTGGGCGTGATGGCCGACTTCAACATAGCCGTATCCCGCCAGGGTTACGCCCACTTCCACATCCAGCCAGGACACTACCAGGCGCAGCCCGGCTACCAGGTGGAAAGCGACGCGTCTGCGGCCTCCTACTTTTTCGCCGCGCCGGCCATCTGCGGCGGCTGGGTGGAAGTCGCCGGATTCAACCGTCACACCTCCCGCCAGGGAGACCTCGCCTTCGTAGACGTGCTGACACAGATGGGATGCCGCGTGGACGAAACAGCCGACGCCCTGCGCGTGACCGCTCCCCGGCAGCTGCGCGGCGTGGACGTGGACATGCGTCACATCCCCGACACCGCCCAAACGTTGGCCGCCATCGCCCCTTTTGCCGAAACGCCAACGACGATCCGCGGGATTGCTTCAGCCCGCCTAAAAGAGAGCGACCGCGTCTCGGCCATGTGCGCTGAACTGACCCGCCTGGGCGTGCAAGTGGTCGAGCACCCTGACGGGCTGATGATCCACCCTGCCAAAAACATCCAACCGGCAACGATCCGCACGTATAATGACCATCGCATGGCAATGGCTTTCGCCTTGATCGGGCTGCGCGTCCCCGGCATCCACATTGAAAACCCCGCCTGTACAGCAAAGACCTTCCCAAATTATTTTGACGTGCTCGAGACATTGGCACACCGCACACCATCATGAAACTCTTTTTGATTGGTTATCCCCTCACACACAGCTTTTCCCCCCGCATCCACAATGCGGCCCTGCAAGCAGCGGCGCTGCACGATTGGCATTACAGCCTGCTTCCCATCCCTCCGAAAGACCTGCCTGCCGCGGTGGAACGTCTGCGCGCGCCGGACTGCGCCGGAGCCAACATCACCATCCCGCACAAGCAGGCCATCATCCCCCTATTGGACAGCCTGACGCCCGCGGCGCAGCTCATCGGTGCAGTGAACACCATTTTCAAGAGCGGACAAAAGCTGGTCGGCGACAACACCGATGCGCTAGGATTTCTCGCCGCGCTGAAGCGTTGGCGCGTTGATGAACCTTCAAACGCGCTGATCCTCGGTGCGGGAGGCAGCGCGCGGGCAGTGACCTATGCGCTTTTGCAAAACGGCTGGCAGGTGACGATTGCGGCGCGGCGGCTGGAACAGGCCCAGGCGCTGGCAAAAGACGGCAGACAATGGTCGAGAGACGATGACCATCCCGGCGCACAAGGCATTCCCCTCTCACGCCTGGCACACGCTGTCCGGCATCTGCCGCCCGGCACGCTCATCGTCAATTGCACGCCGGCGGGCATGTTCCCCCGCGTGGAGGCCTCCCCCTGGCCGGAGGGGGTCCCTTTTCCCGCCGGGGCCACAGTCTACGATCTGGTCTATAATCCCCGTGAGACGCGGCTCGTGCGGCAAGCGCGCGCTGAAGGCCTGCCCGCAGTCACCGGCCTGGGGATGCTCGTGGAGCAAGCCGCCCTGGCCTTCGAGCATTGGACAGGCCGCACCGCGCCGCGGGACGTCATGGCAAGCGCAGCGGAGGAAAGACAAAACCAATGACCATCCAATCGTATTTCTTCGCCGCGTGGGACCAGAAGATCGCCGCGCTGCAAGCTGCAGGAAAAACCGTCATCCGCCTGGACATCGGCTCACCGGATCAACCCCCGCCGCCGCACGTGATCGCCGCGCTGCAAGACGCGGCCAGCCGCGCCGATACACACGGCTACCAGGCGCACAACGCCACGCCCGCCCTGCGGCGCGCCTGGGCCGCCTACTACCAACGGGAGTTCGGCGTCCTGCTCGACCCAGAAAGCGAGGTGCTGCCCCTGCTCGGCTCAAAAGGGCCTCTTCCACCTGGGTCTGGCGTGGCTTCGTCCGGGGGACGCGGCGATCGTCCCCGATCCTGGATACGTCACCTACAGCCGGGGGGCGCAAGCCGCCGGGGCAGACGTCTTCCGCCTTCCTTTGCGCCCCACAAACGGATACCTGCCGGATTTCGACGTCATCCCGGCAGATACCCTCCGCCGCGCCCGCCTGCTCTGGCTCAACTATCCCCACAACCCCACCGGCGCCACCGCCCCGCTCGACATTTTCGTCCGCGCGGTGGACTTCGCCCGCCGCCACGATCTGCTGCTCTGTCACGACGCGGCCTACACCCGGGTAACCTTCGACGGCTACCGCGCCCCCAGTGTGCTGCAAGCGCCGGGAGCAAAAGAGGTCGCCGTGGAATTCAACAGCCTGTCAAAATCGCACAACATGGCCGGCTGGCGCGTGGGTGTACTGGTCGGGAACCGGGACGTGGTGACCGCCCTCCATCGCTACAAAACCAACGCCGACAGCGGGCACTTCCTGCCCATGTTGGAATCTGCCGCCGCCGCGTTAGAGGCCACTCCCGCCGCCTGGATCGAAGCCCGCAACAGGGCCTACGCCGCTCGCCGCGAGGTTGTGCTGCACACGCTGAAAAGTCTGGGCCTCTCGGCGCTTCACCCCAAAGGCGGCATGTACGTCTGGAGCCCCATCCCGCAAGGCTGGGATTCGGCGGAAAAATTCGCCCTCGACCTTCTGGAACAGGCGCA
>JAADGN010000122.1:0-503 GCA_013152325.1 Chloroflexota bacterium | reverse complement strand
CGAGGCAATGAACCATGAAACTGACCATGCTCACCGCAGGCGAATCACACGGACCGGCTCTGCTCGCCATCCTGGAGGGGCTGCCCGCCGGCCTGTCGCTGACGCCTGAGATCATCGACCGCCAACTCGCCCGCAGACAGCGCGGCTACGGCGCCGGGCCGCGCATGAAAATCGAGCGGGACAAGGCCGAAATCCTGGGCGGCATCATGGACGGCATCACCACCGGCGCGCCGCTGGGGCTGCTCATCCACAACCGCAACCATGCCCAATGGCGCGGAAAGGCCATCCCCCCCATGACCGCGCCGCGCCCCGGCCATGTGGATTTGGCCGCCGCCGTCAAATACGGCTACCGCGATCTGCGCCCCGGCCTGGAACGCGCCTCTGCGCGCGAAACCGCCGCCCGCGTGGCCATCGGCGCGGTCTGTCAGCATCTGTTGGCGCAGTTTGGCATCGCCATCGGCGGTTACGTCACCGCCATCGGCGCGGTCGAGGCCGATCTGCAC
>JAADGN010000015.1 GCA_013152325.1 Chloroflexota bacterium | reverse complement strand
GGGTAGCGCCTGAAGATGAGATTCATTCCCTGGAGCGCGACGGGCTGTTTATTCTCCGTCGTCTGTCGATTCGTCGAGAGGCACGGTTGTTTCCTGTTCCAGGGCTTGCTGGCGGATGAGCACTTCGATTTCATCAGCCATGGCGGGGTTTTGGCGCAGGAACTCTTTGGAATTCTCGCGGCCCTGACCAAGACGGGTCTCGCCGTAAGAGTAGAATGAGCCGCGTTTGGTGATGATCTCCCGTTCGACGGCCAGATCAAGCAGGTCGCCGACCTTGGAGATGCCTTCGTTGTACATGATGTCGAATTCGGCCTTTTGGAAAGGCGGGGCGACCTTGTTTTTGACAACGCGCACGCGGGTGCGGTTGCCGATGATCTCCGTGCCGACCTTGATGGACTGGATGCGGCGCACGTCCAAACGGACGGAGGCGTAGAACTTGAGCGCCTGGCCGCCGGTGGTGGTCTCCGGATTGCCGAACATGACGCCGATCTTCTGGCGCAGCTGGTTGGTGAAGATGACTGCCGTTTTGGTTTGGTGAATGGCCCCGGAGAGTTTGCGCAACGCCTGGGACATCAGGCGGGCTTGCACGCCCATGGTCGGGTCGCCCATGTCGCCCTCGATCTCGGAGCGGGGGATGAGGGCGGCAACCGAGTCGATGACGACGATTTCCACCGCGCCGGAGCGGATGAGCGTCTCGGCGATTTCCAAGGCTTGTTCGCCGGTGTCGGGCTGGGAGATGAGCAGGTTTTCCACGTCCACGCCGCAGCGGGCTGCATAGTTTGGGTCGAGGGCGTGTTCCATGTCAATGAATGCGGCTGTTCCGCCCAGGTTTTGGGCCTCGGCCACAATGTGCTGGCTGATCGTGGTTTTGCCGGAGGACTCCGGGCCGTAAATTTCGGTGATGCGGCCGCGCGGGATGCCGCCTACGCCCAGCGCAATGTCGAGCGAGAGTGAACCGGTGGGAATGACTTCGGTTGTCAGGCCGTGTGCTTTGCCCAGGCGCATGATGGCGCCTTCCCCATAACGTTTGATGATGTCGCCGAGGGCCTTTTCCAAAACAGCCTGGCGGGCCTCATCTACGGGTTTTTCGTCCGAATTCTTTTTGCGTGCCATGTTTTCGTTCTCCAAAAAATCTTGGTTAGGTGGGCCGTGTATGCGCTAAAGTATAGCACAGATGTTCGGTTCGTCAAGGTGATTGCACATCGACCACAGGGCGGGCTCGCCATAAATCAGGGGGACTTGGGCGAACTTTTGGTGCGTTCACGCTGGCGTTGACCGGCAATTTTCGACATGACTCTGTGCGGAGTGTTCTTCGACGAAGCAGTCCCTTTTGTCGCGAATGGGGGGATTGTGCCCTTCGAGTGTAAACGGGTCAGCGTATTTGCGCTTCCGGCGTTGGCGTGAGCGCCTCGATGCCGGGGGTTGGCGGCAGGTCGAAGGTGAAGCCTTCCCGCCCCTGAAAAGTGAAGTATGTCACCTGGCCGGGGAAAATCTCAACTTGCAATTTCTCTTCGCGGCCATTGCGCTCGATGGTGATTTCGTACCAGCCTGCGGCCAGGTCGCTCAAGACCATATTTTCCTGATAATACTCGTCGCTGTTGACCGTGCCGGGGCCATACGTTTTGACGGTATGTCTCCGACCGCTGGCGTAGGATTTGACGTAAATAGTGTAATGGTGCAGGGGGCGATCATACGTATCCGTGACGTGACCGACCAGCACTCCCCATCCTTGCGGCGGGGCGATCCACAACTCCGGGTTGTACGTGTTGAAGAAACCATTTTCTCCCACCCGGACCTCGAAATGCAGATGCGGGCCGGTGGTGTGACCGGTCTCGCCGACCAGGCCGATTTGCTCGCCCGTGTCCACCCACTGCCCGAGGCCGACGTCCACGCGCTGCATGTGGGCGTAAATCGTGTACAGCGGCTGGTCCTTGTAGCCGAAGTCGTGCCGGATGGCGACGGCCAGGCCGTAGGGGTCTTCCTTGTTTTCCGGCCAATTGCTGTACAGCCCCCACCCGGCCCAGACGACGGTGCCCGGCCCGGCGGCCAGGATCGGCGCGCCCGACTTGGCGGGAATGTCGACGCCAGTGTGGACTGTGCTGCCGAAGAAAATGCCGCCGTAGCGATAGTCCGCCAGCGGCCAGTTGACCTCGTCGGCGGGGATGGGACGTGCGAAGTAAAAGTGATCGTAGGGCGAGATGGCCCAGGGAACGGGGTAGAGGGGCGGACGCCAGTCTGAGATCGGTTCGGCGCCCGGCGTCGGGATGACGAAGCGCAGCGGCGCCATGCGGGTCGGGACGGGGGGCATCTCCGCTTCGCCCGGACTGGGGGGAGTGGCCGCCATCTCGACAACCGGCGTCGGCGTCGGGCCGGATCCGGGTTTGTTTTCTGCGCGGCAGGCCGAAAGTCCGAGCGCGAGGCCGAGGGTCAGTCCAAACAGAATGGCGAACCGGCATTTCCTTCTCATGGGGTGGGCGTGTCGATTTGGAAGATGGCAAGCGGTGTGGGCGAGAGGCTGGGCGTCAGGGTGGGCAGGGGCGTGACCGGCGTCGAGGTTGGGCGCGGCGTCTTGGTGGGAGTATAGGTCGGCGGGACGACGACGGTCGGCGTGATCAATATTTCGGGCGGGTAGAGCTCGAGCATGGCGCTGTACCAGTCCAGCCCGCCGGTGAGCACGAATTCGGCAAAACGGGTGCCGTTGTAGTAGGTGCGCCAGTTGGGGAGGGAGGGCAGACGCTGCCAGCCAAAATCTTGCGCCAGGGTGGTGAAATCCACCCAATAGCCGTCGGACACTGTGCTGAACGCCCCGCCCTGCTCGTAGGCGAACGGGTCGAGATTGTAGCGGGCGCTCAAATCCCAGAGCGGGTCGTGGAGCGGTTCGCCCATCGAGCCGTCTTGCGCCTGGGCGCGCAGGTAGATGTGCCAGTAGGTTTGCTGGCCGATCTCCTGCCGCACGGCGACCATCCAGCCCGCGTTGGCGATCAGCGGGTTGAGGGCGAAGGCGCGGCCGGTGTAGAGCCAATCCTGCCCCAGGCCGGGACCCATCGGGGTGGTCAGCGGGATGAAGGCGTTTTCCAGGTTGGCGAGCGCGTCCCAGCCTGCGGCGACGATCACGCGTTGACGCAGGGCGCTGAAGGCCTCGTCCACTTGATCGTGCAAGCTCGGGTAGGGAGCCTGCACATCCTCCAGCGGGACGATGGCCGCGCGGCCCGCCGGGCCTTCGGGGTAGGGGGTGACGGTAACTGCATCCCAGGGCGGCGGCGGGGTCTGCGCGGCGGCCTGGAGGTAGGTTTGCGGCATGGGGTCTGGCAGTGTGGAGGGCAGCCAGAGCAGCCCGCGCAGCGTGCCGGGCATGGGTACGGCCTGCAGGATCAGGCGGCCATCGCGCGCATAGGCCGTGAGATAGTCCTGCGTTGGGCCTTTGAGCAGGGCGACGATATTTTCACCGTTTCGATCCCAGGCCGGCCAGTCGCCGCTGCCGACCCATTGCGCCGGCCGGCCGGGATTCTTTGCGTCCCAGACGTAGATGCCGCTGATGTGGGCGTTGTAGGCGTTGGAGGCCCAGGCCAGACGGCTGCCGTCGCTCGTCCAGACGGGATGGTTTTCGATGGCCTGGGGCGTGCGGCTGAGATTGACAAAATTATCCTCCCCGGCGCGGTCGAGGTCCGCCAGCCAGATTTCACTGTCGCCGCTGCGCGTGGAGACGAAGGCGATCTGTCGTCCCTGCGGCGCCCAGGCCGGGGCGTAGTCGGAGACGTTGTTGCGCGTCAGGCGGATGGGCTTTTGGGTGGAGTCTCCGATGGGCAGGATGACGATCTCGAGGCTGTTGTCCAGGTAGGTTTCGGTTGCCAGCCAGGCGCCATCCGGCGACCAGGAGGGGGCCGCGTCGTAGGTTTGGGTATTGGTCAGACGGGTGGTTTTGCCGCTGGCCAGGTCGAGCAGGTAGATGTCCCAGTAGCCGCTGCGGTTGGAGGCAAAAGCGATTGTCTTGCCGTCGGGGCTGAGGGCGGGCGTGATGTCGTTCCAGTTGCCGCTGGTCAGGCGCGTCAGGGGGCGTCCGAGCGGCGAATAGGCGAAGAGGTGCGCATATCCATTTTCGGTGACCGAGAGGATGAACTCGCCGGGGAAATCGGAGAACACCACTGGCGCTGACGCGGCTGTCGCCGCCTGCGGCGGGAAAGGCGTCTCAGTCCCGGCGGCGGGCGCGGGCGTCGGCGTTTCCAGAGTCTGCTGCGCGCAGCCGGTCAGTACAAGCAGGGCGACCAGGCTGAAGGCGAGCAGGTGTTTTGTCTTTCGAGGGAACATGGGGGATCGGCAGGTTATTCCCTGCTTATCTCGACCGTCAGGCTGCGCCGGTCGGTGTCGGGGACGGGAATGTCCACGCGGGCCATCTTGGGGTCTTCCTCGTCGCGGGGCGGGTAGAAAAGACGCGTGTCGAGTGTGTATGTGCCGGCGATGTTCTCGCCGCGGATGTGCATGGTGAACTCTATTTTCCAGTTGAGCGGCTCGATGATGCTGACCGTGCTGACCTCGTCCCCGCCCGGATTGGTGAGAGTCACTTCCAGGTGCGGGCGCTTCTTGTAGGGCGTAATGTCGAGGTTGACGCGCACGCGGCGTCCGTCCGGGTATGGTTCGGCGCGCATTTCGACGATGCGCACATCTTCCGGGTCCAGGCGCGGGATATCGGGGTTGGTTTGTGAGTCGAAGAAGAATTCCATGGCGGGGATTATACCTTTTCTTGGCTGGGCGGCGCTTATCTGTCGGTTGTCCGACAGGGCGACGTTTTGCGGCGAACTCACTCGTCGAAGAGGAACGTCGCCTCGGCGTAGTAACGCACGCCTTTTTTCTTGACGCGATCCTGCACCCATCTTTGCAAATAGGTTTGCTTGTATTCGACCGGTTTGGCGCTGGAAAGTTCGTGGAGCGGGTAGTTCAGGTGCAGGGCGCGCGGCGAGACCGTGAAGCGGGTGATGCCGGTCGGCAGCAGGTAACCCTTGCCGGCCATGTCGAGCACCGGCTTGGTCTCGAATTCCGGGAAGATGATCAGGGCGGTCAGGTCGGGGTGGACCTCTTTAAAGGCTTCGATTGAGGTTTCGCTCGTGCGGTCGAGGAAGGCGCTGTCTTTGTAGGCGTCCACGATGCCGTGCAGATAGGCGACCTGCTCCATCTTCTCGGCGGTGGTGCAGGCCAGGAAGCAGCGCCCGTCGGCCAGATGGATCTGGACCGGCACGCAGTCCAGTTCGGGCATCTTGTAATTCTCGATTTTAATGGGCAGCAACTGGATCCCGACCACGTCGCGGATCGTGGCGATCAGATCGTCGACCGGCATGCCCCAGACCACGTGATTCCAGGTTTGGAGTTCGACCTTGGGGTCGTCGGGGGCGACCACCTGGGCCACGATGTGGGGGAATTCCATCTCCTGCAGCGATGTGACGCGGTTGGCGCCGTCCAGCACCATGTAGCGGCCGCTGTCATCTTCGAGCGGCATGACGATGGGCGGGTTGCGCAGGATGCCCTGGGCGCGCAGTTTTTCGACCAGCGGCAGGGTGCGCTGTTTGTCGTGGTCCTCGTGCAGGATCAGCGAGGGCAGCGGCAGGATACGAAGCTTGGGAAAATCAGGGAACATCTGGGGTGGGTCCTTGCCAGTGAATAGGATGGCATGAGCATACCATTAAACGCGGCCGCGTTCAAAGGGATAAATGGTCGAGCGCCTGGACGAAATCCTCCGGGTAGGGGGCTGCGAAGGACAGGCGCTGGCGGGTGATTGGATGCCGGAAGCTCAGGGATTGGGCGTGCAGGGCGGGACGAGCGATCCGGTCGGTTTCGTCGGCGCCGTAGAGAATGTCCGCCAGGATGGGGAACCCGAGGGCGGACAGGTGGACGCGGATCTGGTGGGTGCGTCCTGTCTTGGGCCGGGCCGCCAGCAGACTGTGGGCCTGCCCCCGTTTCAGCAGCGTGAAACTGGTCTCGGCCGGTTTGCCGCGCCGGGCGTCCACCACGGTGCGGTGCTTGCGTCCGACGTTGGCGTGCAGGGCATGACGGGCGGTGTACCGGTCCCATTCGGGGACGCCCTCGACGATGGCGTGGTAGGTCTTCCCGATTTCGCGGCGTTCGAACTGGGTGTTGAGATCCCGGTGGGCCTCGGCGCTGCGGGCGAAGACCATCACGCCGCTGGTGATTTTATCCAGCCGGTGGACGACCCAAATCTTGCCAAACTGCTCCTCGAGTTGTTCTCGCAGGTAGGGCGCGGACGGGTCCCAGCCCTCCGGCAGGACGGAGATCCCGGCAGGTTTGTTCAGCACCAGCAGGTGTTTATCCCGGTAGAGCAGCTCAGACATGGGACAATTAAACCACAGTTTGGCTTCCCTCCCTGGGCGGATGGCGGTCAATTGCGCCGTCCTGTTTGACAGCTTTGCGTTTCGATGTTATCATCGCGCCTAATTAAATAGGCAATCTTATCCAGAGAGGTGGAGGGAACGGCCCTTTGAAACCTCGGCAACCACTCCGTTCAGCCGTCAGCGACCCGTGAGCCAGCATTTCGCTGCTCACAACCAACTGATGGCTGCCAACTGAGCCGGTGCCAATTCCGTCAGACCCTAGTGGGTTCTGGGAGATGAGAGTGTGCAGCTATCCGGTTGTTCCCCTCTTCTGCCGTTTCACTCGGTGAAGAGGTGTTTTTATACCTGCTTCTCCTCTTTGGATATGTCATAACCAGAGAGGAGTTTTTTATGTCCCCAAAATTCTCAACGCAAGCTGTCCACGCCGGAGAGGCCAAAGCAAAACCCTTCAGGTCGATCACGATGCCCATCATCCAGTCGTCGACCTTCACCTTTGCGGATACCGCCGAAATCATGGACTTCATGCGCCGCAAAGACAGCGGTGAAGACACCCTGCGGGACGAATACGGGCGCTACAGCAACCCGACGCAAAGCGCGGCGGAAAGCAAACTGGCCGCGCTGGAAGGCGGCGAGCAGGCGCTGCTCTTTTCCAGCGGGATGAGCGCCATTACAACCACCCTCTCTACCTACTTGTCGCAGGGAACCCACCTTATCCTTATAAGCGGCTGCTACCATCGCACCCGCGAATTCAGCAACGCGTTCCTGCTCCGCTGGGGGATTGAAGTTTCCGTTGTCCCCATCGATGACTTCGAGAAGTTGAGCGCAGCGATCCGCCCGAATACGCGTGTGATCTTCGCCGAAACCCCCACAAACCCTTATCTGCGCGTCATGGACTTAACCCGCCTGGCGGAAATCGCCAGGGAAAAGAAGATCACCACAGTTGTTGACAGCACCTTCGCCACGCCGGTCAATATGCGCCCCCTGGAGTTCGGCATAGACCTGGTGATTCACAGCGCCAGCAAATACCTGGGGGGGCACAACGACCTGCTCGCGGGCGTCGTGATCGGCTCCAAGGACAAACTGCGCGACATCAGGCTGGCGCGCGGCGTGATCGGCGGGATCAGCAATCCCAATGATGCCTACCTGCTCCTGAGAGGTCTCAAAACGCTCGATTTGAGAATTCGCCGCCAAAATGAAAATGGACTCCAGGTGGCCCGCTTTTTGGAAGATCAACTCGCCGTTCGCCGAGTCTATTATCCTGGCCTGTCCAGCCATCCGGATTATGCTGTCGCCGCGAAGCATCTTTCCGGCTTTGGCGGGGTCGTCAGTTTCGAGATCGACGGCGATTTCGAAAAAACCGGCCGTTTCATCGACCGGCTGCGCCTGCCGTATATCGGGCCGACGCTCGGCGGCGTTGAAAGCATTGTCGAGCAGCCGGCCGCGCTTTTCTCCACCGACCCTGACATAAGACTCACCTCGGGGCTAAAGGACAACCTCGTCCGCTATGCCTTGGG
>JAADGN010000001.1 GCA_013152325.1 Chloroflexota bacterium | reverse complement strand
CTGAGGCCGGACTTTAGTCCGCCGAATGGCTGGCGATGTCCGACAGTTCAACTGTCGGACACCACAGGGGCTTGTCGTCCAAAAGTATCCGGTGGCTAGAAATAAATTGACAAATGATATTGGCCCCAATCAGCATATAATATCCAAGACAAGATATGCGTTCTCTCCGACCTGCGGTTTACGTCCCCCTGATTCTGTCCGGCTTGTTCGCGCTGGTCGTTGCGCCGCGCTTGCTGGCCGGCCAATGGGACGCGAGCCAGGCCCGCCAGGCCGCCGCCGAGGGACGTTACGCGCAGGCTGCCGAATACTACGCGTTGGCGGCAGCGCGGCTCCCCTGGCGTGCGGATCTGTGGGAGCCGGCCGGCCGCGCCGCGCTCTCCGGCGGCGACGCTGCCGAGGCGCGACGTCTGCTGGAAGAAGCCCGGTCCCGCGCCGCGCTTTCCACGGAAGGCTTGGTTGCCCTCGGCGACGCCTATCAGCAGACTGGCGATCTGGAGGCCGCGCTGACGGCCTGGCAGGCGGCTTTCTCGGCGGGCAATCCGTCGGCGGAGTTGTACGGGCGGCTGGCTGGAGCCTATTACCTTCTTGGGGACAAGGCTGCCGAAGAGGATGCCCTGCGCGGCTGGCTGCTGTATCAGCCTGGCGACGCGGCTGGACATTACCGTCTCGGCCTGCTGCTGACGATCTCCTCGCCGCAGGACGCGCTGTCCGAATTGGTTTTCGCATCGCGCCTGGACCCGGAGTATGATCCCGTTGTCCAGACTTTGCGCACCGGTCTCAACCTGTCCCTGCTCGAATCAGACCCGGCGGGACAATTCGTCATCTCCGGCCGCGCGCTGGCGTTGGTGCAGGAGTGGGAACTGGCCGCGGATGCCTTTCGTCGCGCCGCCCAGGCCGACCCTGAGAGCGCCGTCGCCTGGGCCTGGCTGGGGGAGGCGCAGCAGCACCTGGGAGGGGATGGCTCGTCCGAGTTGGCGCGGGCGCTGGAGCTCGATCCCGATTCAGTCCTGGTGCGCTCTTTGCGAGGCCTTTATTGGCAGCGTCAGGGCGAGACCGCGCGCGCGTTGGCCGAATTCCAGGCCGCGGCCGCGTTGGAGCCGGAGAATCCTGCCTGGCAGGCCGCGCTGGGCGACATCTATGCCCAATCCGGTGATTTGCCGCCGGCGCTGGCGGCTTATCAGCGCGCGGTCGAACTTGAACCCGAGTCATCGCTTTATTGGCGGCTGTTGGCCGTCTTTTGTGTGCAGCACAGTGTGCAGCTCGTCGAGGTCGGCTTGCCTGCCGCCCAGAAGGCTGTCCAATTTGCGGCTGATGATCCGCGGGCGTTGGACGTTCTGGGCTGGGTTTACCTGGATTTAAATCAATTGGATGAAGCCGAGAAAAGACTGTCGCGCGCGTTGAAGATCGCGCCGGAGCTGGCGTCGGCGCATTTGCATCTGGCCATGCTTTACTTGCGGAACGGACAGCAAGCGTTGGCCTACGATCACCTCCTGCGCGCGCGCGATCTGTCTGGCGGAGATTTGGTTGGCCAGCAGGCACAGCAAATGCTGGATCAGTTCTTCCGCTGAGAGCCCGGTCTCTCTGATAGAATTGGATTGTGATGCTCCGAATGACTACCAAACGCGCCATCGTCATTGTCCTGACCATGACCATGCTGGCCTGTCAGTCTGCGTACTTTGCCGGGCTGACGACGCAGCCGGGCGAGGTCCTGTTCGAGGATGACTTCTCGGCGCGGACGAACGGCTGGACGCGTCTTGCCAACGAGGGCGGCGTCATGGATTACGATGGCGGCGGCTTCCGGATTTTTGTCAGCGCGCCGCGCCACGATTATTGGTCCACACCCGGCCTGGACTTCAGGGATGTGCGCCTCGAGGCCGACACGCTGAAATTCGCCGGTCCGGACGAGAATCGCATCGGTTTGATCTGCCGTTACCGCGATGCGCAGAACTATTATTTCTCCGTCATCAGCAGCGATGGCTATTATGCGATTGGCAAAGTCAAGGACGGCCAGCGTTCCCTGCTTGGCCAGGCGGAGATGCAATACTCGCCGGCGATTGAAAAGGGGCTGGCGATCAACCACCTGCGCGTCGAATGTGTGGGCAGTACGCTGCGGTTTTTCGTCAACGATCAGCCGGTTGCGCTGGCCCAGGATGCCGATTTCCCCGATGGCGACGTCGGCCTGCTGGCCGGGACGTTTGACGAAGCGGGGGTGGATGTGGTTTTCGATAATTTTGTGGTGATCGCGCCGTAAGATGAGAGCCTCCCGCAGGCGCAAGTTAAAAGTATGAAGATATTCCTTGATACCATCGGTTGTCGTCTCAACCAATCCGAAATTGAAAATATGGCCCGTCAATTCCGCGCTGCCGGGCACGAGATCGTTGGCGAGGCGGCGCAGGCGGACGTGGCCGTGGTCAACACCTGTACGGTCACCTCCGAGGCTGCGTCCGATTCGCGTGCGAAAATCCGGGGCGCGGCCCGCGCGGGCGTGGAAGACATCATCGCGACCGGTTGTTGGGCGACGATGGAGCCAGGGAAAGCTGCCGCGCTGCCCAATGTCCGGCGTGTGATCGTCAACGACAGGAAAGAGTCGCTGGTCGCTGACCTGTTGGATATTTCCCCCGAGTCTTTTGAACTGGAACCGATCGCCCGCCAGCCGTTGCCCGGTCTGCGGGCGCGCACACGCGCCTTCATCAAGGTGCAGGATGGCTGCGACAACGCGTGCACTTTTTGCATCACGACCGTGGCGCGCGGGGAAGGACGTTCCCGTTCCGTTGACGACGTGATCGCAGACGTTCGGTCTGCCCTGGATGGCGGGACGCGCGAGATCGTGCTGACGGGCGTCCACCTCGGTTCGTGGGGCCGGGACGGCTCGGCGACGCCCGACGCAAGTTCGGGCCTGCCCCTGCGCCATTTGGTCGAATCCATTCTGGCGCAGACAGACGTGCCGCGTTTGCGGCTCTCGTCGCTGGAGCCCTGGGATCTGGACGCCGATTTCTTCACGCTGTGGGAGGATCCGCGTCTGTGTCGTCACCTGCACCTGCCGCTGCAATCGGGCAGCGAGGCGGTGCTGCGGCGGATGCGCCGTCACACCACGCGCGAGTCGTTCCGCGAGTTGGTCGCCGCGGCGCGCGCTGTCATGCCGGACGCGGCCATCACCACCGACGTAATAGCCGGTTTCCCCGGCGAAACGGACGACGAATTTGCCGAGACACTGGCCTTTGTGCGCGAGATGAATTTTGCGGGCGGACACGTCTTCACCTATTCACCGCGTGAGGGCACGCCTGCGGCGCGCATGAAGAATCACGTTCCGAAGAAAATCCGCAAGGAACGCAACGCCGCCTTGCGGCAGGCCTTCAGTGAAATGGGCGCATCTTACCGACGCGGCTTTCTCGGACAGACGCGGTCTGTGTTGTGGGAGTCGGTGCGGGAGAACGGTTCGCAGGGTTGGCTGATGAGCGGTTTGACGGACAATTACATCCGCATCAATGCGTATGCATCCGAGCCGAGGTGGAACCGGGTGGACGATGTTGTTCTGCACGAGTTGACGGCCGATGGCATTCGCGGGGTGATCAGGAATTAGTAACGCGCTACAGGAAAGGCAGTGTATGAACCATGTTTGCAATGCGCCTTTATCAACCGGCTTCCATTGAACGCAATCCCATTCAACCTGCTGACCTATCCGCTCCCGAACCCGGGCCGGGGCAGGTGCGGATAAAAATCAACGTGTGCGGCGTCTGCCACACGGACCTGCATACCGCGGAAGGCGACATCAAGCCGCCGGCATTGCCGGTCACGCCGGGGCATCAGGTGGTGGGCGTGATCGATGCGGTTGGGGAGGGCGGCAGGGAATCGGCGCTGGGGACGCGGGTGGGCGTTCCCTGGTTGTACGAGGCCTGCGGTCAATGTGAGTTCTGCCGCCGCGGCGAGGAGAACCTCTGCTCACAGGCGCGGTTCACCGGCTTTCACGTGGACGGCGGCTATGCCGAGTACATGCTGGCTGAAGCGCGCTATGCGCTGCCCATCCCGGATGCCATTTCTGATGAGCAGGCCGCGCCGCTGCTCTGCGCGGGCATTGTCGGCTACCGTTCGCTGAAAAAGGCGGATATTCAGCCGGGAGAGCATGTCGGCCTGTTCGGGTTTGGGGCCAGCGCGCATCTGTGCATCCAGGTTCTGCGGCATTGGGGATGCGACGTATCGGTGTTCACGCGTTCGTTGGGACACCAGGATCACGCACGGGGCTTGGGCGCGGTCTGGGCGGGGGTGGCAGGTCAAGATCCGGGCAGGTTGCTCGACCGGGCGGTGATCTTTGCTCCGGCAGGGGCGTTGGCCGTCCGGGCGCTGGAGCTTGTGCGCCCCGGTGGGACGGTCGCGATCAATGCCATCCACATGAGCGATATTCCCTCGTTCCCGTATCAGACCATTTACGGCGAGCGGACGCTGCGCTCGGTGGCGAATGCGACCTATCAGGACGGCGCGGAGTTCCTGCAATTGGCGGCGGAGATTGGCATCCGTTCCACGGTGAATTTGTACCCGCTGAAGGATGCGAACCAGGCCTTGCGCGACATGAAAGAGAGTCGCTTCAACGGTGAGGCGGTGCTGACCATCGATGCATCCTAGGGGTGGGGGAGTTTGTTTCAGGGAGAGAGTGGAGATTTGTGATTGTTGTCACAATATTATGTGAAAATTATCACTTATGGGGTCGATAAACTTGGTGTACCCTCTTGTTGTCAGACAATTTATTGTCAGCCCAGAGAACATGTGGGCTGGGGAACAAACTTGGAAAAGGAGATCATAGCCATATGAGTGAATTACGCATTGATGCCTTGCTTCCGGGAGAGATGGCGCGGCGCGCGGAGTATATCGGTGTGCGCAAAGCGGAAGCATCTGTCCTGCGGATGTTCGCGCTGGCCCTGCTGGCTGGCGCATTCATCGCTTTGGGCGCCGTTTTTGCTACGACCGTCGCCACCGGGGCATCCGGGGTTCTGCCCTTTGGCGTGGCAAAGCTGTTGGTTGGTCTGGTGTTCTGCCTGGGGCTGGTTTTGGTCATTGTGGGCGGCGCGGAACTCTTCACGGGCAATAACCTGATCGTGATGGCCTGGGCCAGCGGAAAGGTGACTACCAGGGCTTTGCTGCGCAACTGGGGCATTGTCTACGTTGGCAATTTTGTCGGCTCTATCGCGACGGTGATCCTGGTCTTTATGAGCCAGCAATACACCTTTGGGGGCGGCGGCATTGGGAAAACGGCCTTGAGCATTGCCAATGGCAAAGTCGCCTTGGGGTTTGGGCAGGCCGTCGCGCTGGGAGTGCTCTGTAACGCGCTGGTTTGTCTGGCTGTGTGGCTGACCTTCAGCGCCCGCAGCACGGTGGATAAGATCGCGGCCATTATTTTTCCCATCACGGCCTTTGTGGCAGCCGGGTTTGAACACAGTGTGGCGAATATGTATTTTATTCCGATTGGCCTGGTGATAAAGACATTTGATCCGGCCTTTGCCGCCGGCACCGGGCTTGATCTCTCCGGGCTGACGTGGAGTGCATTTTTCGTCAACAACTTGTTGCCCGTCACGATCGGCAATATTTTGGGCGGTTCGATCTTTGTGGCCGCGATCTATTGGGCGATTTTCTTGCGCAATTCTGAGGACAAGTAACTAGAAGAGAAAGGATTTACCATGAAAGCATATGTCTTGATCAATGCTCGCACCGGGGAAGTCGGTGACGTCGTTCGCCAGTTGAAACGGGTGGCAGGTGTTGTCGAAGCCAATTTCACCTTTGGCCCCTATGATGCTGTCGCCATCGTTGAAGCGGAAGATATTAAACATATTGGGCGCGTGATTTACCAGCAGATCCAACCTATCCCGGGCGTTCTGGATACACTCACCTGTTTGGCCGCAGATACCGAGTAGGGATTCTGTCTGTTGGCGACGCTTCCCGACCGTTGAATGTGACATCTGTTACTTTTTGGCAGGGCCGGATGTTGTATAATAACGGCGTTCCAATTTTCACAATCAGGAGAGCATATGAGTGCACAACTTATTGATGGCAAGGCGATTGCACAAAAAGTAAAGGACGATGTGGCCGCGGCTGTTGCGGCACGCGTTGCGGCCGGCAAGTCCAAGCCTGGATTGGCGACCGTGCTGGTCGGGGAGCGTGTGGACTCGGCGACCTACGTTCGCATGAAGCAGAAAGCCTGTGCGGACTTGGGCATGGAATCCTTCCATCATCCACTGCCCAGCGACTCGACCCAGGAAGAAGTGGAGAATCTGGTCAGGGAGCTGAACGCTGACCCAACGGTGAACGGCATTCTGGTGCAGTTGCCGCTGCCCGATCACCTGGACGAAGAGAAGGTGTTGCAGGCGATTGACATTACCAAAGATGTGGACGGTTTCCACCCGATCAATATTGGCCGTCTGGCGCAAAAGGGGCGTGAACCGCTCTTTGTGCCCTGTACACCTTTTGGCTGCATCCATCTGCTGAAAGAATCGGGCGTCAAGATCGAAGGCGCGAACGCGGTCGTGTTGGGGCGCTCGAATATCGTCGGCATGCCGGCGGCATTGCTGCTGGTGCGTGAAAATGCGACGGTGACGGTGGTGCACTCGCGCACGCAAAATATCCCCGAGGTGGTCAGGCGGGCGGACATCGTCATTGCTGCGATTGGCAAGATGGAATTCGTGCGCGGCGATTGGGTCAAACCTGGCGCGGCGATCATCGATGTGGGCATCAATTCCAAGCCTGATGCCACCCGAAAGCGCGGCTATCGCCTGGTCGGTGACGTTAATTTTGATGAGGTCAAAGAAGTGGCCGGTTATATTACTCCCGTTCCCGGCGGCGTTGGCCCGATGACGATTGCCATGCTGATGAAGAACACGCTCCGAGCCGCGGAGATACAGGATCAGTAATCAGTAAACAGCAGGCAGCAATCAGTGAACAGTCCCGTCGGAAGACGGGACTGTTGTTTTTTAAGCGCGGAAGGGATGAGCCCGGGGAAAGAGCTATGCGGGGCTGACAGCCCGTTCTTCCACTGGCGCAGGAGCGAAGCGCTTCTGTGATCCGATCCGCAAATGCAGGGCGTAGAAGCTGAGCACTGAGACCAGGCACAATGCGCCGCCCAGATACCAGAGCAGGTTGGGGTTGTAGTTGTCCAGGATCAAACCTGCCAGCCCCGGCCCAACGGTGGCAGGAATGGCCCAGGCCAGACCGAAGATGGCCATGTAACGCCCGCGCATATCCTCCGGAGCGAAGTTGGCGGCCAGTGCCTGACTGACGGGCATAACGATCATCTCGCCGATGGTGATGATGACGATGGCGGACATGAACCAAATGTACGTGCCGCTCAACGAGACTGTCCACTTGTAGAGAAGGAAAGAGCCGCCGAGGGCGTACAAGGGGTCGAAACCGAACATGGCAAATCCGAAGGCATAGAACAGGGCACCGAGGGCCATCATTATGAAGGGGGAACGGTGTTTGATGCGGCGGGTGGTCCAGAATTGCAGCAGGACGACGGTGACGGCGCTGGTGGTCATCAGGAAGCCATACGCCGAGGGTGGGATACCGTGATTGTCACGCAGGTAGACCGAGAGCGAGTTGTACATTTGTTGGTAAACCATGCCCATCAGAATGGCCGCGACGATGAAGGCCATAAAGGCCGGGTCGCGCATTACCCGGAAGTAGCCCAGGAAGGTTGTATATGTGTTTTCCTGTTCCGCGTCGGGACGGGGCTCAGGTTTGGTTTCGGGGATGAGCAGGTAGAAGAGTACCGCGACGATACAACTGACGATGGCGTCTGCGACGAAGAGGGCAAAATAGGAGTGGTTGGCGACAATTCCACCGATGATCGGCCCGATCATCCAGGCCAGATTCGCGACCACGCGCAGAATGCCGAATCCTTCGGCGCGCTGTTTTTCGGGCAAGATGTCGGCGATCATGGCCTGCTGGGCCGGCCCGGCGACTTGGGAGAGCAGACCGACAAAGACGGCCAGCGGGTAGAGCATGGCCAGTTCGTTGACCAGGCCAAGCGAAAGCGTGCTCAGTGCGCTGAAGACCAGCCCGAACAGGATCAGTTTACGGCGGCCCAGTTTGTCGGTCAGCGCGCCGCCGACCATGCTGCCGAACAGCCCAAAGATCGAGAAAATGCCCAACACGATGCCGGCCTGCGTCATACCGACGTCGAATTTCTGCGTGATATACAGGCTGAAGAATGGGAAGAGCATCGTCCCACCGATGCGGTCGATGAACGAGACTCCGACCACCAGCCAAAATTTACGCGGGTATTCTTGATAGATGTTTTTCAGTCGAGAGGGCATATGACCATCCGTATATTTGCAATGCGATCACAGCGCATTTGTGCGAAATTGGGAGCGGTGCGGGAAATGGAGGAGCGGCTGAAAAAGCGGACATGTGTCATTGCCCTGCGGGGACGACTGCTTTATGCTGCGCTTTCCGCAATGATATCAAAGTCTGTCGAAGCCTTACGGCGTTGGTGTGGGAGGCGCCGGCCAGGAGATTTCAACCGGCTGCGAATAGCCGTGTTTTTCGACGGCGTAGAGCCGGGCGTGCGATGGCTCTGAACAACCGGCTTCGTCGGCGATGGTGACCACGGTTTCATACGAGCCGACCGGGGTAAAGATGATCTGTCCATCTGTGCAGACCCAGGCTTCGACCAGATAGGGGAATTGTTCCGAATCATCGCCCGGTTTCAAATCGATCCCGTACCAGGAGATGGTGACGACGTTCCGGTACCACGTGGCATAGGCCCCCGTCGGCGGACCGTAGTAGGGCGAGCGGGGGAGTGGAATGTAGGTCGGCGCGACGCTCATCACGTCTCCCTTGACGTCCATCAACGAGGCCTTGACCCAGCAGGGATTGTTCCCGCCGATGGCCTGGACGAGGATCCACGTCCCGAGGTCGTTGCGTCCGATGACTTCCAGGTTGCTGCCCTTGACCAGGCCGTATTTGTAGAGATAGGGAAAACCCGGCCCATAGCGGCAGTTGGCTTGTTCCAGCACTTCGCCGCGCAGGACGGCGTAGGTCGGGGTGATGGTCGGGAGGGGTGTTTCGGTTTGGGTGGGCGAGGGAGTGACGGAGGCTGTTGGCGAGGGCGTCAGCGTGGATGTGAGGGTCGCGGGGGCGGTTTCTGTCGGTACGGCGGTTGGAATTTTGGCGGGAGCGCAAGCCGCGAGCAGCGGTATCAGCGCGACAAGGATGATGGCTTTTTGCATGGGCACATTATACCGGCGAAACGAAAGCGCCGGTCGCGTCAAAGGTAACTGGGTAGCACGAATTTGTCAGCAGCAATTTTCACTTTGATTTTGTAGTAATGACTGTAGCCGTGTTTCGAGGCCAGGAAGCGACTGAAGTCGCTACTACAGCCCCCTGGCTGTCTCAGGGTCTCCTGACCCTGAGACGTTCCCGACCGAAGGTCTCCTCTTGGCCGCGCCTGTTTTATCACGAATTTGTCAGACAAC
Organism: Chloroflexota bacterium; assembly: GCA_013152325.1. GTDB lineage: Bacteria > Chloroflexota > Anaerolineae > Anaerolineales > Villigracilaceae > Desulfolinea. The sequence continues at coordinate 39,222 of JAADGN010000001.1, read as the reverse complement.
TTGTTGACATTCACACCAAAATTTGCTACACTATATAAAATTTGTCAGACAAGTTGGTCTGACTGGTCTTCACGCCTCGCTGGTCAGCCCAGTCAGGCTAATTGGACCAGCGGACCACCCAAACCAGTTGGACTACTTGGATCAGCCGATGTCTACCCTTCTTGTCAAACACGCCGCCATTCTGGTTACCATGGACGACCGCCAGCGCGAGATCGCGGATGGTGGTCTTTTTGTTCGGGATGGTTTCATCGAACTCGTCGGCCCGACTTCCGAACTGCCTGGTACCGCCGACGAGGTGCTCGATCTCTCCGGCAATATCCTCTTGCCGGGACTGGTCAACACCCACCACCATTTCTACCAGACCCTGACCCGCGCCGTCCCCGCCGCGCAGGACGCCAACCTGTTCAACTGGCTCAAGACGCTCTATCCGATCTGGGCGCGCTTGACGCCCGAAGACATCTTCATTTCGACGCAGACCGCGCTGGCCGAGCTGGCGCTGTCCGGCTGCACGACCGCTTCCGACCATCTCTATCTTTTTCCCAACGGCTCGAAACTGGACGATGAGATCGCCGCCGCCAAAGAGATCGGAGTCCGCATCCAGGCCTCGCGCGGCTCGATGTCATTGGGCGAATCGCAGGGCGGACTTCCGCCTGATTCCGTTGTGGACAGCGAAGAGCATATCTTGCAAGATTCGCAGCGTCTGATCGAAACCTATCACCAGGCCGAGCCGGGCGCGGACGTCCAAATTGTGCTGGCGCCCTGTTCGCCCTTCAGCGTGACCGGCGACCTGATGAGGCAGTCCGCTGCGCTGGCGCGTGAATACGGCGTGCATCTGCACACCCACCTGGCCGAAACGCAGGACGAAGAGGCCTTCTGCATTGAGATGTTCGGTCACCGCCCGGTGGCCTATATGCAGGAAGTGGACTGGATCGGCGAGGACGTTTGGTTTGCGCACTCGGTACATGTCAACCAGGCTGAGATTGATCTCTACGCACAAACCGGATGCGGCGTGGCGCATTGTCCCTCCTCGAATATGCGTTTGGCCTCTGGCATTGCGCCCATCCGCGAATACATGCAGGCGGGCGTGGACGTTGGCCTGGGCGTGGACGGCTCGGCCTCCAACGACAGTTCTCACTTGCTGGGCGAAGCCCGTCAGGCCATGCTGCTGGCGCGCGTGCGGGCCGGCATTGAAGGCGCGTCGCTGTCCGGCGAAGATGCGCCCCCGATAATGACTGCCCGCGAAGCCCTCTACCTGGCGACGCGCGGCGGCGCGGCGGTGCTGGGCCGCACGGACATCGGCTCGCTGGAGCCTGGCAAGTGCGCCGACTTTTTTGCCATCGATCTCAACTGTCTCGATTACGCTGGCGCGCTGCACGATCCTGTTGCGGCGACGATCTTCGTCCAGCCGGTCAAAGCGAATTACACGGTTGTCGGCGGCAAGGTTGTCGTCAAGGAAGGGCAGATTGCCACACTGGATTTGCCCAAACTGATTGAGAAACACAATCAGGCGGCGAAAAGGTTGCTTTCATAATGTCATTGCTTCGGGCTGCCGCCCTCGCAACGGCATGCGGAAAATGGAGAATTCATGATGCCTAACATCACCCTCACCAAAAAACTTGTTGACGTTGCCATGGGACGCAAGTCTGCTGATCTGGTTGTCCGCCATGGAGTCTGGGTCAGCGTACAGTCGGGCGAGTACGTGCCGGATACCGATATTGCCATTGTTGATGGGCGTATTGCCTACGTTGGGCCGGATGCCTCGCATACCGTCTCCAAAGATACGGTCGTCATCGATGCGGGCGGCAAATATCTCGTCCCTGGCCTGCTGGATGCGCATATGCATGTCGAGTCAGGCATGATCACTGTGACCGAGTTTGTGCGCGCCGTTGCGCCGCACGGCACGACCGGCATGTTCATCGATCCGCACGAGATCGCCAACGTCTTCGGGCTGAAGGGCGTCAAGTTGATGGTGGACGAAGCCGCCGGGCAGCCGATTCATGTTTGGGTGCAGATGCCGTCTTGCGTGCCCTCCGCGCCGGGATTAGAGACCCCGGGCGCGGTCATCGGGCCTGACGAAGTCGCCGAAGCCATGCAATGGGATGGCATCATCGGGCTGGGCGAAATGATGAATTTCACCGGCGTATCTGGCGGCGACGAGAAAATGCTGGCCGAAATGGTCGTCACCCACCAGGCCCATAAGGTCGTCGGCGGACATTACGCCTCGCCGGATTTGGGCTTGCCTTTCCACGGCTACGTGGCGGGCGGCGCGGAAGACGACCACGAGGGCACGAACGTTGACGATGCGATCGCTCGCGTCCGGCAGGGCATGAAAGTCATGCTGCGTTATGGCTCTGCCTGGCACGATGTTTCCGAGCAGGTCAGGGCAGTGACCAAACACAAACTGGCCCCGCGTCATTTCATCTTGTGCACCGACGATTCGCATGCCGGAACGCTCTCGAGTGACGGACACATGGACCGCGTCCTGCGGCATGCGATCAGCGAGGGGCTGGAGCCGATGACGGCCATCCAGATGGCGACGCTCAACGCCGCCGAACATTTTGGCCTGTCACGCGAGATGGGCATGATCGCTCCCGGACGATGGGCCGACGTGCTCATTGTGGACGATTTGTCCGATTTCCGCGCCGAGTTGGTGGTCGCTAAAGGGCAGGTCATTGCCCAGAACGGCGAATTGCTGACGGATTTGCCTCAGGTTGCGTATCCCGACTGGGCCAGGCAATCGGTGCATTTGAAGCGCGCGCTCAAGGCGCAGGATTTTGCCCTGAAAACGGGAGCCGGGGACGGGGAGTCCGTGACCGCCAACGTCATCGGCGTCATTGAGAATCAGGCGCCGACGCGTCATCTCAAAATGGAGATGGCGGTCAACGCTGGCGAAGTCCATTCTGATGCCGGGAAGGATGTGGCGAAGGTAGCGCTGGTGGAGCGGCACCGCGGCACGGGCGGCGTGCAGGTTGGCCTGGTAAGCGGATTCGGTTTCAACCAGCCGTGCGCGGTCGCCTCGACGGTGGCGCATGACAGCCATCACATGATCGTCGTCGGCACGGACGAGGCCAGCATGGCCGTCGCTGCCAACAAGCTGGCCGAAGTCGGCGGCGGGCAGGTGGTCGTCAAGGATGGGAAGGTCATCGGGCTGGTGGAGTTGAAGATCGCCGGGCTGATGTCCACTGAGCGGGCTGATGTGGTGGCGCAGAAGGCCGATACAGTTTTGGAAGGTTTCCGCGCCTGTGGCTGTTCGCTGAACAACCCGAATATGCAACTGAGTTTGCTGGCGTTGGTCGTTATCCCGGAATTGCGTATTTCAGACAAAGGCCTGGTGGATGTGACCAACCTTGAGTTCGTCCCTGTGATCGAGCCCGGGAGTTAAGATGCTCGCAAACACACCCTTTCAACGCTTGCAAGTCAAGCTGGGTAAACTGATCGCCGCTACCCCGGCGGGAGAACGTTTGCCCTCCGAGCCGAAGCTGGCCAAACAGTTGGGCGTCTCGCGCGCCACGCTGCGCGAGGCCATGCGCACCTTTGAGACCCAGGGCTTGATCCGCCGCCGCCAGGGCGCGGGGACGTTCGTCGTTGGACAGGTGCCGGTCTTGGAGAGCGGCCTGGAAGTGTTGGAGAGTATCGAGACGCTGGCCGAACGCATCGATCTGGATGTCTCGGCGAGCGACCTGGATGTGACGCAGATCCTCGCGGACGAGAAGCAGGCCGGCATCCTGGACGTTCCGCTGGGGACGCCTCTGACTCGTGTCCGGCGCGTGATGCAGGCCGATGACCGTCCGGTGGCCTATCTGATAGATACCCTGCCGCAGGGCATCCTGCATCCGGACGATCTGGAATCCCCGCAATTCACCGGTTCGGTGCTGGACTTTTTGCTGGCGCGCGGCGACCCGGCGCTGAACGTCGCCCGGACAGCGGTCAGCGCGCTCGGCGCGCGGTCGGATGTTGCCAAGGCGCTCGAAATTCAGCGCGGCGATGTGCTGCTGCACTTTGTCTCGCAGTTGTACGCTGAATCCGGCCGTGTGGTGGATCATTCAAGTAGTTATTTCCTGCCCGGTTATTTCCACTTCCATGTGGTGCGCCGGGTGGGTTATTAACCGGTTGCCGGTCATCGGCGAACAATGACCAGTGCGGATGACTGATAGCCAAAAACTGATTTATTGAAAACTGGAGGTTTTTACAATGCGTAGTTTTGCTGGTCGTGACATTTTATCTTTGAAAGATTTTGAGCGCAACGAGTTCTTCCGCGTCTTTGAGATTGCCGAAGAGCTGGAGCCGATTGCCCGCAACCGGCGCAACGTGGACTTGCTCAAAGAGAAAACGCTGGTGACGGCTTTCTACCAGCCGTCCACACGCACCCGCCTGGCGCACGAGGCCGCCATGATCCGCCTGGGCGGACAGGTGACCGGCTTCGCGGATGCCAAGATGACCCGCGCGGGCGATTTCTATCAGGAGTCCATTAAGGACACCGTCAAGATGCTGGAGTTCTACGGCGACGTGATTGTCATGCGCCACTTCCAGCAGGGCGCGCCCCACGAGGCCGCCAAATGGGCCAGTATTCCGATCATCAACGGCGGCGATGGCTGGGGCGAACACCCGACACAGATCCTGACTGACTTGTACACCGTCCTGAACGAAAAGGGCACGCTGGACGGCTTGCGCTGGGTGGCTGTTGGCGACATGCGCATGCGCACCATGCACTCCCTGGGCTATGCCCTGACGCAATTCGACTGCCCGATCACCTTTGTGGCGCCTCCCGGCATGGAAATGCCCGACAACTACAAAGATGACTTCGATGCGATGGGCCTCGATTTCGGCTTTGCCGACCATGTCGGCGACGTGATTGGGGAGGCGGACGTTATCCTTGTCGAGCCGACCATTCAGCCGGACTACACCAAGTCCCGCGATGAGCGCAAGGGTGAAGTGCCCACCACACCCGAAAATTACAAGATCACCCTGGATTTGCTCAAAAACAAGGCGAAATCGGACGCCATCCTGCTGCACTCCCTGCCGCGCATGGACGAGATTCCCCCCAACGTGGACATCAGCCGCTGGTCCCGCTACTGGCAGGAAGCCTTCAACGGCGTTGTCATGCGCATGGCGCTGCTGGCGCTGATCACCGGCGCGATGGAGTGATCTTGTCGTATTCGTTCATTCGCTTCAATCGATGCGGCCAACGCAACGAATGCAACCAATGAACCAAGAAACTGGAGTGAACTATGCAAACCGATTTACGCGGTCGCGATCTGATCGGCGACCTGGACTTTAGCAAGGAAGAAGTCGAAACCATTTTGGATGTGGCCTGGGACCTGAAGCGCAAACGTGCTTTGGGCGAACCTCACGCGTACCTGCGCGACAAGACGCTGGCGATGCTCTTTTTCTTCTCCAGCACGCGCACGCGCGGCTCGTTCGAATCTGGTATGGCCCAACTGGGCGGGCACGCTGCCTTCATCGAGAGCCGCACGACCCAGATCTCTCATGGCGATACCGAAAAAGAATTAGGCGAGATCTTTGGCCGATACTTCGATGGCATCGCCATCCGTCATGTGGACATGGGCATTGGCAACCGCTATCTCAATTTGGTGGCCGAGGCCTCCCGCGTCCCGGTGCTCAACATGCAGTGCGAGATTTACCATCCCCACCAGTGCCTGGCCGACCTGATGACCATCATGGAAAAGAAAGGCCGCAACCTGCGCCGCCGGAAGATGGTTGTCTCGTGGGCTTATGCGTCCTCCTATCTCAAACCGATGTCTGTGCCGCAATCGCTGATCCTGCAAATGCCTCGCTTCGGCATGGACGTGGTGCTGGCGCACCCGCCGGAGTTCAAGTTGATGCCCGACATCATGGAGCAGGCTCGCGAGCAGGCGCGCAAATACGGCGCCGGCTTCGAAGTGACGGACAATATGGAAGAGGCGTTCAAGGATGCCGATGTTGTCTACGCCAAATCCTGGGGCCCGCTGATGACCACCCAGGACCCCGACGAAGGTAAGCAGATCCAGGATAAATACAAAGACTGGATCACCGATGCCCGCAAGATGGCCCTCGCCAAGGAGGACGCCATCTACATGCACCCGCTTCCCGCCGACCGCGATGTCGAGGTCACCAGCGAAGTGATGGACGGCCCGAATTCGGTCGTCTTCGACGAAGCCGAAAATCGCCTGCACGCGCAGAAGGCTGTGATGGCCTTGACGATGCGGTAAAAAAAACAGAAACAAGTAACGGGTAAATGTGGAACGAGCTGCCTTGCAACTCGGTTCTGATTGATTTTTACTCGTTACTTTTCTTGAGGAGATTTATATGTCAGAAAACCGTAAGGTAGCCGTTGTCGCTGTGGGCGGTAATGCGCTTATTGTGGACAAAAACAAAAAGACGATTCCCGATCAGTTTGACGCGGTCAGGCAGACCATGAAGCACATTGCCGACATGATCGAAACCGGTTGGGATGTCGTCGTCACACACGGCAACGGGCCGCAGGTTGGCTTTATCTTGCGCCGCTCGGAACTGTCCATCCACGAACTGCATCCCGTTCCGCTGGATTACTGCGGCGCGGATACGCAGGGCGCGATTGGTTATATGATGCAAAAAGCCCTGCACAATGAGTTCAAGCGTCGCGGCATGGGAAAAGAGGCCGTTACGGTCGTCACGCAGGTGCGGGTCGACGCGGATGATCCGGCATTCCAGAAACCGACCAAACCGGTTGGCTCCTTCCTGGACGAGGCGACCGCGCGTGAGCGTATGGCGCAGGGCCATGCTTTTATCGAGGATGCCGGCCGCGGCTGGCGGCGGGTCGTGCCTTCGCCCATTCCGCAGGATATTGTCGAGGTGAACGCGATTAGAACGCTGCTCGGGAAGGGTTTCAGTGTCGTCGCGGTTGGCGGCGGCGGAATCCCGGTCGTCGAAAAAGAGAATGGAAGTTTGCGCGGCGTGGAAGCCGTCATCGACAAGGATTTTGCCTCCGGTTTGCTGGCGAAACTGATCGATGCCGACCTGCTGTTAATTTCCACCGCAGTTGAAAAGGTGGCCATTAATTTCAACAAACCCGATCAACGATGGCTGGACGAAATGACCGTTGCCGAAGCTGAGCAATACATGGAAGAAGGACATTTTGCGCCGGGGAGCATGCTCCCCAAGGTAAAGGCGATTGTCAAATTCCTGAAGGAAGGCGGCAAAAAAGCCCTCATCACCGATCCGGAAAATATCGGCCGCGCCCTGAAAGGCGAAACCGGCACCTGGATCGTTCCCTAGTTTCACAACCTGAATTGCCTGGCTGGTCTTATTGGCCGCAGATGACCGGTAAGACCAGCCAGATTACCCGACCGCTTGGACCAATCAGACCAATTGGACACCTGCTTTTCATGAAACGCCTGCGCCCCGCTGCATTGCTCCTGCTCGTATCTGTGCTGGCCTATGGCCTGCTCATCCCAAAGTTGGGGTTCTACTGGGACGATTTGCCGATCAGTTGGATTCGCTACCAACTGGGGCCGGATGCGCTGACGCGTTACTTCTCCACCAACCGGCCTGCCTGGGGATTGGTCTACCAGGTGTTCACGCGTATCCTTCCGCAGCAGCCGCTTCCCTGGCAGGTCTTGGCATTGTTCTGGCGCTGGATGACGGGCCTCCTTGTCTGGGCGGTGGTGCGCCAGATATGGCCGCAGCGCAAGCGCATGGCGCTTGCTGTCAGCCTGCTCTTTTTGGTTTACCCCGGTTTCAACCAACAGTCGGTCTCGTTTGTATATGGCTATCATTTTCTAACCCTTTCGGTTTACTTGTTCTCCCTGCTGTGCATGCTTTGGGCGCTCAAGAGACCGCGCGCTGCCTGGGCTTTGACCCTGCTGGGGATGCTGTTCGCGGCCGGCAATCTTGTGATGGGGGAATATTTCTTCTTTTTGGACGTACTGCGCCCGTTCATTCTCTGGATCGCCTTTCGGAATATCCCTGACCGAAAAGAACGGCTGCGGCGCGTCGTTTGGGCCTGGTTCCCTTATCTGATCATTTTCCTGGCCGCAGTCGTCGGGCGGATGTTCTTTTTCAACAACCAGACGTATGAATACAATTTGCTCGCCGGGTTCAGCGCACAGCCGCTCGATGGTGTTGTATTTGTTGAAAACGATCTTGCTGAGCCTGTGGACGGTGACCGCGGCAGCCTGGGGGCGGGCTTTTTCTCCGCCCGACTTTGCCCTGCAGGGGACGCGTACGATCCTGGTTTACGTTGGCGTCGTTGTGCTTGTCCTGGCAGCGGCGCTTGTCGCGCTCTTCAAGACACGGGACGAGGAGGATGCAGCCCGTCGGAACGATGCGCTGTGGACGATTGCCCTCGGGCTGCTGGCCTGCCTGATGGCCGGATGGCCCTTTTGGTTGATCGATTTGCCGGTTTCCCTGGGCTTTCCGGGCAATCGTTTTACGCTGCCATTCATGCTGGGGAGCGCGCTCATGCTGGCCGGGTTGCTGGCGTTGGTCCCGCGCCCGAACCTGCGTGTGATTTTGCTGGCTCTCCTGATCGCGCTGTCGGCGGGACGCCAGTTTTTGTGGACGGATGAATACCGCCGCGATTGGAACGTGCAGAAATCGTTGTTTTGGCAGATGTCCTGGCGCATGCCGGCCTTGCAGCCGGATACGCTGCTTTTGTTGAACGAAGGCGCGCTCAAGTTCTATGCAGACAACTCGCTCAGCGCGCCCCTTAACTGGGTCTATGCCCCGGAGAATCGTTCGGAGCACATTTACTACATGCTCTTTTATCCCAGCACACGTTTGGGCGGCAGTTTGCCTGCTTTGGAAGAGAACCAACCGGTTTCGCATGATTTCCTGGCTGGCGAATTTCACGGCAACACTTCTCAGGCGGTTGTCTTGTACTTCTCGCCGCCGGGCTGTTTGCACGTCCTGGACCCGGAGATAGACCCCGATAACCGTTTGATTTCGGATCCGTTGATTCGTGATGCTGCGTCCTTGTCGCGTCCGGATCTCATCCTGACCCAGGGCCTGCCGCGCATGCCCGAAATCTACGCCCCCGAACCGCCTCACCGCTGGTGTTACTACTTCGAGCGGGCGGACCTGGCCCGTCAGCAGGGTGATTGGGAGCAGGTTGCCGAATTGGGCGACCAGGCTTTTGCCCTGGATGATTACCCCAACGACCCGAGCGAGAGATTTGTCTTTATCGAAGGCTATGCCCACGTTGGCGATTGGGAACAAGCGCAGGAGTTATCTGTGCAATCGTATCGGGTCTCGCCGGATTACGTTGCTCCCATACTTTGCCGCTTGTGGGAACGGATAGACGTGTCCACACAGGACAGCACTGAGAAACAGACTTCGATTGCAGCAATGCGTGCAAAATTTGCCTGCTCGCCGTAAAATGTGACATTGTTCTTAAAGGCCTTATTATCTATTCATGCTACAATAAGCAAAAATGTGTCTGATCTGCGAGGAAAGGAGGCGGTAATCCCCACAAACGAACACCCACGTTGTCCCTTACTGTTTTTCTGCTGTTCCCCTATGTAGATTCCATATGAGGAGAAGTTTCCATGCGTAAAAAATTTTTGAATATCGTCTTACTCGCAACTGCCTTGATGATGGTTCTGGTAGCCTGCGGGCCGAAAGAAGCTGCGCCTGAAACCGTGGGCGGCCTTCAAATCCCCGAAATTGAAGAAGGTAAATTCAATGTCGCCATGGTGCTGATTGGCCCGCACGATGACGGCGGCTGGTCTCAGGCTCACTACGAGGGCTTGCTCTATATCGAAGAGAATGTTCCTAACGTGCATGTTGCCTATATCGAGAACGTGCCGGAAGGCGCCGACTCCGAGCAGGTGTTCCGCAGCCTCTCCCGCAAGGGCTTTGACATGATCTTCGGTACGTCCTTTGGATATATGGATCCGATGGAAGTCGTCGCTGGCGAATTTCCTGACATCATGTACATCCACCTGACGGGCATCAAATCCAACATGGAGAACTTTGGCAACCTGATGGGCGCGATGGAAGACATGAAGTACTTGGCCGGCATGCTGGCTGGCGCCCGCGCGAAAATGGACGGCAATCCCAAGCTGGGTTATATGGCTACTTTCCCCATTCCTGAAGAACTGCGTCTGGGCAATGCCATTGCTCTGGGCATGAAGAAAACCTGCCCTGAGTGCACTATGGACGTGCGCTGGATCAACACCTGGCACGATCCCATCCTGGAGAAAGAGGCCGCGGCCTCCCTCTTCGACGCCGGCGCACAGGTCGTCTTCACCGGCGCTGATACTCCCGCCGTCGCCGACGTAGCCCAGGAAAAAGGCAAGTGGGGCGTGACCTATGACTGGTACGGCTCCTGCAAAGTAGAAGCTTGCCTCACCGCACCTTATTGGGTTTGGGGACCGGTGTATGCTGACATTACCGAGAAGGTTATCGCAGGTACGTATACCCCCGGCTGGGACTACTTTGATGCCGATACCGGCGCGCTGGGCCTCTATGGCTTCATGGAAGGCCAGGAGTTGACCTCCGGCGTGGCCGAGCTGCCCGAAGAAGTGATCCAGGAAGTGCGCGATATCCTGGCCAAGATGCTGGCTGGCGAGTTTACCCGCTTTGATGTTTTCTCTGGCCCGATCTACGACAATCAGGGCAACCTGCTTGTTCCTGAAGGAAAATCGCTGGAGCAGGTTGACCTGGATGCATTCCCCGAGTTTGGTCTGGGTTGTGAATATTGTATGAAGTGGTGGGCTGAAGGCATCACCGCTGAATTGCCTGCTACTGAGTAGTTCGATGCTTTTTGGGGGCAAACTCCGTTTCTGGAGTTTGCCCCTTCCCTTAAGTCAGTCGTTAATTGTCAATCGTGAATTTGGATCCATCGCGACTATTCACGATTGACAATTTCAGTAGATTACAGCATTTACAGTTTTCAATGTCGAGCAAGCCAAGTGGCGATCTGCTGAAGTTGTTTTCGCAACCATGACCCCGAGGATGCCTTATGACAAGTGAACAAAACCCAAAATCCCAATCTTCACAAACTGATGACCTTGTTGTCGAAATGCGAGGAATCGTCAAACGTTTTCCGGGGGTGCTGGCAAATGATCACGTAGATTTCGAGCTGCGGCACGGCGAGATTCATGCTTTGTTGGGGGAAAACGGGGCCGGGAAGAGCACGTTGATGAATGTGCTGGCCGGTTTGTATCGGCAGGAAGCGGGCACGATCATCATCAAGGGACGGCCGGTCATTTTTTCTTCGCCGCGGGATGCCATTCAGGCTGGGATCGGGATGATCCATCAACATTTCATGTTGGTACCCTCCCAAACCGTCACCGAGAATATTTTGCTCGGTCTGGACGAACCCCGTTTCCGGCTTAATTTGCACGAGTATGATCGCGTGATTGCGGAGTTGGGGGAGCGCTTTGGGTTGAAGGTGGATCCTCAGGCCCACGTCTGGCAATTGTCAGTGGGTGAGCAGCAGCGCGTGGAGATTTTGAAGATGCTCTATCGCGGGGCAGACGTGCTTATTATGGACGAACCGACGGCTGTCCTTGCGCCGCAAGAAATTAAGGACCTGTTCAAAACTTTGCGGACGATGGTGGCGGACGGCAAGTCCATTATTTTCATCAGTCACAAATTGCAGGAGGTCATGGCGATTTCGGACCGCACCACTGTGTTGCGGCGAGGCAAGGTTACGGCTGCTGGCCTGGATACCCGGCGGATCACACGCCAGGAATTGGCGCGGCAGATGGTCGGGCGGGAAGTAATCTTCCATGTGGACAAAAAGCCCCAGGAACCGGGTGAGGTTGTCTTGGAAGTCATCGATGTTTGTGCTGAAAACGACAAAGGCCTGCCGTCGTTGAATGGCGTTTCGCTCAAGGTGCGTGCGGGCGAGATTGTCGGAGTGGCTGGGGTGGCAGGCAACGGTCAGCGCGAGTTGGCGCAGGTCATTACGGGGATGCGGAAAAGTATTTCCGGGAAGATTACCCTGAATGGTGAGCCGATCAACAACCGTTCCGCTCGGTTTGGTATCCAGCGTGGCGTGGCGCATGTCCCCGAGGATCGTACCCACGTAGGGACCGCGCCAAACCTGAGCGTGACCGATAACGTCATCATGAAGCAGTATCGTAAACCGCCGATTGCCCGCTACGGGATGCTGAACATGCTGGCCGCGACCAAATTCGCCAAGAGGCTCAAAGATGCCTATGACATTGTCGTGCCCAGCGTTGAGACGCCGGTGCGTTTGCTTTCGGGCGGAAATTTGCAGCGGGTGATCCTGGCGCGTGAAATTTCCGGACAGCCTTCCCTGTTGGTGGCCGTCCAGCCGACGCGCGGTCTGGACGTGGGCGCCATCGAGGGCGTGCAGCGTTTGTTGTTGGCGCAGCGCGAAGCCGGCGCCGCCACCCTGCTCATTTCTGAAGAGTTGGAAGAGCTGTTCGCCTTGAGCGATCGCGTCTATGTTATTTACGAGGGCCGCATTATGGGCGAAGTGCAGGTTGGATCGGGCGAACCGTCCGAATCGCTGATCGAGACCATTGGCTTGATGATGACCGGTACACCGCTCGAACAGATTGAAAGAGAAGGAGCCGCTGCTCATGTCTGAACCGACCGTATTACCGAAGCCACGCAGGCGCTTTCCTTTTTCTGTGCGTTTGGAACCGCGACTGAATGAACCGCCGCGCTGGTATCCGGCTGCGATTTCTTTTGGGGCTATCGTTGTTGCCTTGTTTCTTGGCGGCATCTTGATTTCCCTGGCTGGCGGGGACCCTCTTCGCTCCTATATCCATATTGCCAAAGCCTCTTTTGGCGGTATTGGCGTCATTTCCGATACCATCGTCAAGGCCACGCCTATTTTGTTGACCAGTCTGGCGTGTTCGATTGCCTTCCGCATGAAGTTGTGGAATATCGGGGCGGAGGGACAATTCATCATGGGCGCGTTCGGGGCCAGCGCGGTCGTGTTGCTGCCCGTTCTGCCGCCGGAGACGTCCCCCTGGATTTTTATCCCGGTCATGGCATTGGCTGGCATTGCTGCCGGCGCGCTGTGGGGATTTGTCCCCGGTTATCTAAAAGCGCGCTTTAACGTCAATGAGATCATCAGCACCCTGATGATGAACTATATCGCTGTTTCGTGGGTCAACTTTTTCATCTTCGGGGTGTGGAGTGAAGGCGGCTTTCAGATGAGTCCCAAGTTCCCCAAGAATGCCTGGCTGCCTCGCCTGAGCGACTACGCAAAGGAAATCCCGCTCTTTCGCGGCCTGACCACGCATATGGGATTGTTCTTGGGCATTGCTGCCGCGATTGTCTTGTGGCTCATTGTCTATCGAAGTCGCTGGGGATACGAAATTCGTCTGATCGGCGACAATCCGCGTGCGGCAAAATATGCCGGGATCAACATCACCCGCAATACGGTGCTGGTTATGATGCTTTCGGGTGCGTTGGCCGGGTTAGGCGGTATGGCCGAGGTGACCGGCGTGGTACACCGCCTCCAAACTTCTCCGATCGCGGCCGGATACGGCTTTACCGGCATCATCGTGGCCTGGCTGGCGAAACTGAATCCCTTTGCCACGATCCTGGTCTCGATCTTGTTCGGGGCTTTGATCCTGGCCGGACGGGAGATTCAGCCTTCGGGTGTCCCCAAAATGATTCAGGGCACCATCCTGGTTTGTCTCATTGCAAGTGATTTCTTGATGCGCTATCGGGTTCGGATTGTGCGCACAGGTGTGGAGGCGTAGAGCATGGATCCAATTATTATCCTGCAAGCCGGTGTTGCCAGCGGAACCGTATTACTCTTTGCCACGATTGGCGAGCTTTTTGCCGAACGCTCCGGCGTGCTCAACCTGGGTGTAGAAGGGATGATGTTGATCGGCGCGATGAGCGGATACAGTGTGGCGCTGGCGACGGGCAATCCCTGGCTGGGCGTGTTGGTGGCAATGTTCGTCGCCGGGCTTCTCAGCCAAATTCACGCTTTTATTGTGATTACCCTTCAGGCCGATCAGGTTGTCAGCGGCCTGGCGTTGACCTTTTTGGGTACGGGTATCAGCCTGGTGCTGGGCGAGGGATTGAGCAAGGCTGGCGCGGTGTCGTTGCTGCCGATGTTCTCCATTCCGCTGCTTTCAAAGATCCCTGTTTTGGGGCCAATCTTTTTCACCAGCCAGAGCGTGCTGGTTTACGTTGGTTATCTGTTCGCCCCGCTGGCCTGGTATTACATCAACCGCACGCGTCCCGGCATGCACCTGCGAGCGGTGGGGGAGTATCCTGCCGCAGCCGACGCGTTGGGTATCAGCGTGTATCGTCTGCGTTACCTGTATGTCTTCGTCGGCGGTATGCTGGCAGGCCTGGCCGGAGCAACCATCAGCCTTGCTGTTTCACCCGGCTGGTTCAGCGAATTGACGACCGCCGGGCAGGGCTGGATCGCGGTCGGCCTGGTCATCTTCGCACAGTGGGATCCGATTCGGGCGGCGGCCGGTTCGTACGCCTTTGGCGCGCTGCGCCGTCTCATTTTGGACATCCAGGGGCCGTTAACGCTCTTTGGCCTGCGCAATCCTTTTTATTACAATCCCTACTGGGGTTTCTTTCTCCAGATGTTGCCGTATGCTTTCACGATCATCGTGTTGGTGATCGGCTCGCGCGAGGCTGTGCGCAAGCGGCTGGGATCTCCGGCGGCGCTGGGCGTCCCTTATGTCCGCGGCGAACGAGGCCTCTGATTTTTTGCCCAGTTGAAGTTGTGCGTAAATCTCACGGATTTTTCTCCGTGAGATTTTATAAAATACGATTGTTGGCGTGTCGGTAGGTGAAATATCTCATGAATCTTTGGAAGCAATATCTTTGCCCAAAAAATGTCTCTGATGCGCTGCATGCCCTGACCTCTGCGCCGCCCCCTGTTTCCATCATCGCGGGCGGGACGGATCTCATGCTGGATTTGCAGCAGGGACATCGTGCGCCTGTCCATACGCTGGTGGACGTGACCGATGTCTCGGAAATGAAGGCGTTGGAAATTCGCGGGGATGAGCTGTACGTGGGCGCGGCCGTACCCATCAACCGGGTGGTTGCCTCGCCGCTGGTGCAGGAACATGCTCAGGCGCTGGTCGAGGCCGGCAGCTTGATTGGCGGCCCGCAGGTGCGCAACGTGGCGACGCTGGGCGGTAATGTGGCCCATGCGCTGCCCGCCGCCGACGGGATGATCGCCCTCGTCGCGTTGGACGCCCGGGCTGTCGTCGCCAACCCGGACGGAGAGCGCCGCGTGCCGCTCCTGGACCTGTTCCTGGGCCCCGGCAAATCGGCGCTTCAGCCGGACGAATTGCTGGTCGGCTTTTGCCTGCCGCTGCGTGCGCCGCACCAGGCCTCGGCCTTCGAACGCATCATGCGCACGCAGGGCGTCGCCTTGCCGATCCTCAATCTGGCGCTTTGGTTGGCGCGCGACGACGACCGGATCGCCGATGTGCGCATCGCGGTCGGCCCGTTTGGTCCCACGCCGCGCCGGGCTCTCGCCGCGGAAGATGTGCTGCGCGGCCAGCCGTTGACAGGTGCGGTCCTGGCGCAAGCGCTGGATGCCCTGCTGGGCGAAGCGCGCTTCCGCACCAGCGCTTATCGCGCCACCGCAGACTACCGCCGTCATCTGGCCGGCGTGCTGCTGCAGGATGTTTTGCAAACCGCCTGGCAGCGGGCGGAATGAACGAGGGCATGCTTGCGGCGTGCCGACACGAAGAAGCCTTTTATAGAGGTACCATGGAGCGTCAACCCCAAATTTCTCTCACAGTTAACGGGCAGCTTTATCAACTGCCCGCCGTTCCCGGCGAAACGCTGGCCGATTTGCTGCGCAAACGCCTGCGTCTGACCGGCACCAAAATTGGCTGCAACGAGGCCGAGTGCGGCGCGTGTACGGTCGTCGTGGACGGCGAGCCGGTGCTTTCTTGTACCTATCCGGCCCAACGCGCGGACGGCAAAACCGTGCTGACCATCGAGGGCCTGGCCGAGCGGGGCGATGAAGGGGTCAAATTGCACCCTTTGCAGGAAGCCTTTGTTGAGCACGGCGCGGTCCAGTGTGGTTTCTGCATCCCCGGGCAGATTATGACCTCCCACGCCCTTTTGCAGCGCAATCCGGAACCATCTTCGGACGAGATTCGCCGCGCGCTCAAGGATACGCTCTGCCGCTGTGCGGGCTATCCGTCCATCGAGAGCGCGATCCAGGCCGCGGCGCATACGTTGAGAACGGGCGAGCCGCTTCCTCCTCCGGACGTGAAAGAGTCCGGGGACGGACATCGCGTCATCGGCCACAGCCACATCCGCCCGGACGCCATCCAGAAGGTGACCGGCGAGGCCATCTTCACCGACGATCTGGTCTTCGAGGGTATGCTCCATGCCCGCGTCAAACGCGCTGGCGTCCCCCATGCGATTTTGCGAAAACTGGACGTGGAGCAGGCGCGTGCCCTGCCCGGCGTCGTCGCTGTGTTGACGGCGGAGGATCTGCCGGGCGTACACAACCACGGACTGATCGTCCCCGACTGGCCGATCATGGTTGGCGTCGGCGAACGGGTGCGCTACGTTGGCGATGCGCTGGCCATCGTGGCCGCAGAGAGTGAAGCCGCTGCCGCCGCTGCGCTGGATTTGATGACGGCTGAATTCGAAGAACTGCCTGTTGTCAGCAATCCGGTGCAGGCTCGCCGGCCGGACGCGCCCGTGTTGCACGAGAGCGGCAATCTGCTCAAGCACATCAAGGTGCGCAAAGGCGACCTGGAGGCGGGCTTCGCCGCCGCTGACGTGATCCTGGAGCACACCTTTCACACGCCGACCACCGACCACGCGTTTCTTGAACCGGAGTGCAGCGTGGCCGTCCCCACCGAGGACGGGCGCATGGAAGTCTACGTCGGTTCGCAAATTCCCTATTCAGACCGGCAACAGGTAGCTGACGCCCTGGGCTGGCCGCACGAGCGGGTGCACATCGTCGGGCAGTTGATGGGCGGCGGCTTTGGCGGCAAAGAGGATATTGCCGGGCAAATTCACGCCGCGTTGCTGGCAAACGCTACTGGGCGTCCGGTCAAATTGCTCTTCGACCGGCACGAAAGCCTGATCGTGCACCCCAAACGGCACGCCACCCGGATCCGCGTCAAGTTGGGCGCAACCAAGGACGGCCGCCTGACCGCGGTTGAAACCGAACTCTATGGCGACAGCGGCGCGTACGCATCCCTGGGCGAGAAGGTAATGGGGCGCGCCACGACGCACTCCGTTGGCCCTTACGAAATTCCCGACGCGCGCTCCGATTGCTACGCCATGTACACCAACAACCCGCCCGCGGGCGCGTTCCGCGGCTTCGGCGTCACCCAGTCGGCTTTTGCCGTCGAGAGCATGATGGACATGCTGGCCGAGACGCTGGATATGGACCCGGTGGCATTGCGCCGCAAGAATGCTCTGCGCATAGGCAGTACGACCAGCACCGGGCAGGAACTGCGTGAAAGCGTGGGCTTGCTCGAATGCATCGACAAGGTGGAAGCCGAGGTGCGCCGCCTGATAAAGCAGGACGAGGCCTCGCATCGGCCTCAGGGTGGGCCGGATTCCGTTCAATCGATTTTTGCCCCCCGACCTGTGCCGGGTGCGCCCCACAAGCGGCGCGCCTGGGGTTTTTCGGCGGCCTTCAAGAATACCGGCCTGGGCGGCGGCGCGGACGATAAAGCCGGCGCAGAAGTGCATTTGTTCCCGGACGGCAAACTGGAAGTGCGCACCTCCTCCGCAGAATTGGGGCAGGGGTTGGTGACGGTCTTGCAAATGATCGTGGCCGAGGAACTCGGCGCGCCGTTGTCTCAGGTCAATGTGCTCGTCATGGACACCGACCTGACGCCCGACGGCGGCCCGACGACCGCCTCCCGCCAGACCTACGTCACGGGCAACGCGGCGCGTCTGGCCGCGCAGTCCCTGCGACAGGCCATCGCCTCCACGCTGGCCGAGAAATACGACCAACCGCCGGAGCAGATCATCTTTGCCGACGGGACGGTGCGCGTTGGCGGCCGTTCGCTCCCGCTGGCGGAGGTCTATGCCGCCATGCATTCCGAAGGACGCCAGTCGTATGCCGTCTATGAATATCGGGCGCCGGCCACCAAACCGTTGGGGCAGGGCGGCGATATGCACTTTGCCTTTGCTTTCGCGGCCCAGGCCGCCGAGGTGGAAGTGAACACGCTGACGGGTGAAGTGCGTGTGCTGCGCATCGTCGCGGCCAACGATGTCGGACAGGCCGTCAACCCGCTGGGGCTGAAAGGCCAGATCGAGGGCGGCGTGATGATGGGGCTGGGCAACGCCCTGACCGAGCAGTTCATCGTCGAAGATGGCTACGTCGTCACCGACCGGCTGGCGCGTTACCGCATCCCGTCCATTGTGCAGACCCCTGAGATCATCCCGATCGTGGTCGAGCATCCCACCTCCGAGGGGCCGTATGGGGCAAAAGGGATTGGCGAGATCGTCAGCATTCCAACTACTCCCGCGATTACCAATGCGATTTACAACGCCGTAGGCGTGCGCGTTGACAGCCTGCCCGTAGACCAAGAGAAGATTTTGCAGGCCATCAAAGCGTAACTCGAATTTGTATGGTCGTCTCGATGGTTTGACCGTGCGCAAATGATAAAATAGCGGTAGTTCCGCCTTTTTTCTCGTGCCCCCGTATACTGCGGTGCGCGGGTTGGCTGCCCGCATACAGGGGGGAGGACCATTCGCGAAAAGTGCTGTCTTTAAGCGCAGGATTGCCGCGAATGCAGCTTTGACGAAAGTACAGTAAAATAGGTCAATTCGATATGCAGTTGGTCGAAAATATCTTTACAACGTCGTTGCTTCACCACCTCTGGGGGTGCAGCAATTCGAAGGCAAAAAACTATGGATAAATTTGTTGGCTACCGATGTTCCCTGTGTGGACAGAAATATCGTCCCGACCAGGTGACCTATACCTGCCCGACGGATGGCGGCAACCTGGATATTATTTTGGACTACGAAGCCATTCGGCACAAGTACCATCCCGAAGATATTACCTGCCGGACGGAAGCCTCACTCTGGCGCTATTTGCCCATGCTGCCGGTCTCTGACCCTGGCGGCGAGGCAACCCCGCTGCACGCGGCTGGGTGGACGCCGGTCTTTGCGCTGCCCCGCTTGGCGGAGAAACTCGGCTTGCGCGATGTGTGGCTCAAAGACGAGAGCCGCAATCCGACGGCCTCCTTCAAAGACCGCGCCAGCGCGGTCGTGGTGGCGCGCGCCCGCGAGATCGGCGCGGAGATCGTGGTCACCGCTTCGACCGGGAACGCCGGCGCGGCGCTGGCCGGGATGGCGGCAGCCATCGGGCAAAAAGCGGTCATCTTTGCACCCAAGTCTGCCCCGCCTGCCAAGATTGCCCAGTTGCTGATCTTTGGCGCGCGCGTCATGCTGGTGGATGGCACCTACGACGATGCTTTCGACCTGTCGGTCAAAGCCTCGCAGGAATTCGGCTGGTATTGCCGCAATACGGGCTACAATCCGTTTACCGCCGAGGGCAAGAAGACCGCCGCCTTCGAGATCTGGGAATGGTCGCTGGAGACTTTGGGCGAGACATCGACTCCGCTGACGATTTTTGTCTCGGTGGGCGATGGCAACATTATCTCCGGCATCCATAAGGGCTTCAAGGATTTGCTCGCATTGGGCTGGATTGAAAAAATGCCGCGTATTATCGGCGTGCAGGCCGAAGGGTCGGCGGCGATAGCCAATGCCTTCAATGCGGGCACGGAACAGATCGAGCCGGTCTCGGCGCAGACGCTGGCCGACAGCATCTCGGTGGATCTGCCGCGCGATGGCGTTCGTGCAGTGCGCGCCGCACGCGAGACGGGCGGCACGTACATCACTGTCCGCGACGAGGATATCCTGTCCGCGATCGCAGACCTGGGCCGGGTGGGCGTTTTCGCGGAACCGGCCGGGGCCACAGCATATGCCGGATTGGTCAGCGCGGCAGCCCAGGGCCTGGTGCGGCCCGAGGATCCCGTCCTGGTGGTGAATACTGGCAGCGGCTTGAAAGATGTCAAGGCAGCTATGCAGGCTGTGGCCGCAGCGCCGATCATTGAGCCGACGCTGCAAGCTGTGAAGGACCTTCTATGAGTGCAAACTGGAGCCCCAGAGCGCGGTATTTTACGCTGACGATAATCGTCGTTGGGCTGGCTTTTACGGCCTGGTATGTCCGCCCGGTGTTCCAGCCGCTGATTATCGCGGGGCTGGTTGCGTATGTGCTCAACCCCGTGGTGGACTTTTTGAAGTCTTCAGCGCGCATGTCGCATCGGCTGGCAGTCAATCTGGTGTATTTCATTACTTTGGCAATCGTCTTGGCTATCCCGGCCACGGTCGTGCCGATTTTGGTGGGGGAGCTGCAGGAATTGTTGAGCGATTTGACGGGGCTGCCGGTCTACGTCCAGAATTTGTTCTCCCAGCCTTTGGTTATTGGCGGGTTCACATTGAGCCTGACGACACTCGTCCCTGACATTACCGAGCCGCTTTCGACGCTGATTAATTTGGTGCCGGAAAGTACGTTGAAGTTGATCGAAAGTACTTCCCGGAATGTAGCCTGGTTGCTGGTCATCATTATCACGATCTACTACCTGCTGATCGATTGGGACCGGTTGCGAGAGTGGTTCTTCCGCCTGCCTCCTGCACAATATCAGCCGGACGTTCGCCGGTTATACGACGAGATCACAGAAATTTGGAGCGCCTACATGCGCGGTCAGATAGCGCTCATGGCCCTTTTGGTCGTTATCTACACCATCGCCTGGCTGGCGATTGGTTTGCCGGGCGCGCTTGTCCTGGGGGCGTTGGCAGGAGTGCTGAATATCATTCCTGAGCTTGGCCCGTTTGTGGCAGTGACGCTTGCTGTGGCCGTCGCTTTGGTGGAAGGGTCGACTTTCCTGCCGATTTCGAATCTGTGGTTTTCCGTGTTGGTCCTGGGGGTTTACAGTGTCCTGAATTACGCCAAGAATATCTGGTTGCTGCCGCGTGTGGTTGGGCGCAGTCTAAAGCTGCACGACGGGGTGGTTTTTGTCGCCATCATCGCTGCCCTGATCATTCAGGGGGTACTTGGCGTGCTGATCGTTGTACCGCTGCTGGCCTCTTTGATGGTGGTCGGCAGGTACCTGCGCCGCCGGGTGTTGGGCCTGCCGCCGTTTCCGGAGGATGAAATGCCCTCCGGGCCCCTGCCAGTCGAACTGGAACCGGAAGGGGAATCTGTGGCGGACTGAAAGCCTGTTTTCAGCCGTATTCAGACGGCTTTCTAAAACCGGCCGTTGGATTTGTCCGTCGGCGGGACTTGCTGGTGCTGAATTGGAAAAGAATGGATAAAACTGTTACTTTCTCTGTCGTTGCCCCCATATACAACGAAATTGACAATATCCCCGAATTCTACCGCCGCGTCAGGGACGTGATGGACTCGACCGGCGAACCCTGGGAACTGGTCCTCGTGGACGACGGTTCGACCGACGGTTCGACCGAACGAATCCGCGAGCTGGCCGCGGACGACAAGCGCGTCCGCCCGGTGATATTTGCGCGCAATTTCGGCCACCAGATCGCCGTCACCGCCGGGCTGGACTACAGTCGCGGGCAGGCGATGGTCATCATCGACGCGGACCTGCAAGACCCACCCGAGACCATCCTCGACCTGGTCGCTAAATGGCGCGAGGGGTACGAAGTGGTCTACGCGGTGCGCGCCGAACGTGAAGGCGAGACCTGGTTCAAGAAGAGCACCGCTACGCTTTTCTACCGCATGATTTACCGCATCACGGACGTGAAGATTCCGCTCGATACCGGCGACTTCCGTCTGCTCGACCGCAAAGTTGTGGATGTGATGAACAATATGCGTGAGCGCCATCGTTTTCTGCGCGGCATGTCGGCCTGGGTGGGATTTCGCCAGATTGGCGTGGAATATAGGCGCGCAGCCCGTTTTGCGGGTGAGACCAAATATCCCTTCAGGAAGATGCTCAAATTGGCCCTCAACGCTGTGACGGGATTCTCATATTTCCCGCTGCAAGTGGCCACCTTTTTTGGTTTTGCCTCGGCGGGGATAGCCATCGTGGCCATCCCTGTCGTGATCGTTCTGCGCGTGGCCGGATCGCAGCAGTTTGCCGGACAGGCCACCACCTTGATCGCAGTTCTGTTTCTCGGCGGCGTGCAATTGATCTCGCTGGGTATTTTGGGGGAGTATGTCGGGCGCTTGTACGACGAAGCCAAAGGCAGGCCGCTTTATGTTGTCCGCGAAGCGCCGGAAGACGAGAGAAAAACGTAAGTATGTTGCCATATAAGCATGGTGGGGGATCAAGCATTAGAACTTACACGGAGTGATGAACAATGTCTTATGATTTTGACAGGCTGACTGACCGCCGTGCCAGCAACAGCATCAAATGGGGATTCTACCCCGGAGACGTACTGCCCCTTTGGGTGGCGGACATGGACTTCCCCGCGCCGGCTCCCGTTATCGAGGCGCTGCGTGCAGCCGTGGAACACGGCGTTTTCGGCTATGAGCTGCCCTCGCCAAAAATGTACGAGGTCGTCGCCCAACGCATGACGCGTCTCTACGATTGGCAGGTCGCGCCGGAGCAGGTGGTCGCTGTCCCCGGCCTGGTAACCGGCTTCAACGTCGCGGCGCGCATCGCTGCCGCTCCTGGGGATGGGATTCTGATGCAGACGCCGGTGTACTTCCCGTTCCTGAGCGTCCACGAGAATGTGGGTCTGGTGCGCCAGACAGCCCCGCTGAAACCCGTCTCCCATGGGCGCACACTGCGTTACGAGGTGGACTGGGATCTCTTCGAATCAGCTGTCCACGCGGGCGGAGCGCGCACGCGTATGTTCCTGCTTTGCAACCCGCACAATCCGACCGGGATCGCCTACAGCCGCGCCGACCTGACGCGCATGGCCGAAATTTGCGACCGGGAGGACATTCTCATCTGTTCGGACGAAATTCACAGTGAATTGCTGCTGGGAGAGACGCAGCACATTCCCATCGCGTCGCTCTCCCCGAAGATCGCGGCGCGGACGATCACGCTGGTCGCGCCGAGCAAGACCTTCAACGTGGCCGGATTGTTTTGCGGCTTTGCCGTTATTCAGGATGCCGACCTGCGCGAGCGTTTCGTGAAAGAAGTGAAGCGCCTGACTCTGCACGTCAACAGCCTGGGATTGATCTCGGCCCAGGCCGCATTGACCGGCGAATGTGATGACTGGCTGGCCGCGCTGAATCGCTATCTGACCGCCAACCGTGATTTTGTGGCCGACTATGTGCGCGACAATCTGCCCGGCATCCGTACGACTGTGCCGGACGCGACCTACCTGGCCTGGCTGGATTGCAACGAGTTGATCGGGAGCGGGAAAATCGAAGGTTCGCCGCACGAGTTTTTCCTGAACGAGGCCAAAGTGGCCCTGAACGACGGCGCGACCTTCGGCCCCGGCGGGGATGGTTTCGTGCGCCTGAATTTCGGCTGCCCGCGTGAAACGCTGGTCGAGGCGTTGGAGAGGATGAAAGCAGCGCTGGCTACGGTTTGAGCGTGCATTTTTAACGCACGATATTCATCACTGAGACGAGGCTTTTTGCAACGGAAGTGGATGTGAGAAGCTGGTGGTTTTTAAGATATAATTAAAGTTGTCTGACAACTTTCTCAGGAGATTTCTATGTCCACAATTGATTTGACGATCCAGAAAGACCGCCGCGCCCGCGCCATTCGCCGCGCCCGCGAGCGCAATATTATTATCCCTACCTTTGCTCAAATGAAAGACCCCTCTTTGATTTCGGACAAGGTCAAGGAAGAACTGGCGAGTATCG
Organism: Chloroflexota bacterium; assembly: GCA_013152325.1. Taxonomy (GTDB): domain Bacteria; phylum Chloroflexota; class Anaerolineae; order Anaerolineales; family Villigracilaceae; genus Desulfolinea. The sequence goes on along the minus strand of JAADGN010000001.1, from coordinate 15,491 downwards.
GTTTGTGGGATTTGCACCCGCGCAACCTGTTCCGCATCACCTGGCACAATGAGCCGAAAGCCAGCGGCGGCGGGTTTGGCGGTGTGAATTACCTCGAACTGCCCAAGTCTCTGACCGGCGTGGACGCACGCATCATTGTCCTGGTGGGCAAATGGTTCCCGACCGGCGCGCATAAAGTCGGGGCTGCGTTCGGCTGTCTTGTGCCGCGGCTGGTCACGGGTCAGTTCGATCCGACCACCCAAAAGGCGGTCTGGCCTTCGACGGGCAACTACTGCCGCGGCGGGGCGTACGATTCGGCGCTGCTGGCCTGTGAGTCCATCGCCATTTTGCCCGAAGGGATGTCCAAAGAGCGCTTTGACTGGCTGGCGAGTATTGCCGGTGAGACGATCAAAACACCGGGCAGCGAATCGAACGTCAAAGAGATTTTCGATAAATGCTGGGAACTGCGCAATTCGGGCGAAGACCTGATGATCTTCAATCAGTTCGACGAATTCGGCAACTATCTGTGGCATTACGAGATCACCGGTCACGCCATGGAAGAAGTGCTCAAGCAGGTCATGGGACCGCAAGACAGGTATCGCGGCATCGCCTCCGCCACTGGCTCCGCCGGAACGATTGCCAGCGGCGACTACATGAAGCAGCTTTTCCCGGACAGCAAGATCGTCGCCAGCGAGGCGCTGCAGTGCCCGACGCTGCTCGAAAACGGCTTCGGCGCACACCGTATCGAGGGGATCGGCGACAAGCACGTGCCTTGGATCCACAACTCGAAGAATACCGACATGGTCGTGGCGATTGACGATAACGCCGTGGTCAACCTGTCGCGCCTGTTCAACGAACCGGCGGGCCGCAAATATCTCGTCGAGCAGGGCGTGCCGGAAGGGATCGTCTCACAACTCGACCTGATGGGCTTCTCCGGCATCTCCAACGTGCTGACAGCCATCAAGACTGCCAAGTATTACGAGATGGGCGAGAACGACATTATGTTGACGGTGCTGACCGACTCGATGGAACTCTACCAGTCACGCCTGCAGGAAATGCACGCGGAATTCGGCCAATACTCTGAGACGGATGCCGCCGCCGATTTTGCTCGTTACCTGATGGGGCAGGATACCGACAATTTGCTCGAACTGCGTTACACGGATCGCCGCCGTATCCACAACTTGAAGTACTTCACCTGGGTCGAACAGCAGGGCAAGACCTACGAAGAGATTCAGGATATGTGGTATCGCACGGACTACTGGACGGAAGTCCAGGAACAGATCTCGGAGATCGATGCCCAGATCGAAGAGTTCAACGCTGAAGTTGGACTGGCCTGAACGAACGAACTTCCGAAGCCATCAGGGCTTCGGAAGTTTTCTTTTTGGGATAGAATTAGGATATGCTCTCGCCGACCGACCTGATCCTTGTCGCCGTTTTGCCCCGTCCACGGGATTTGGAAATCGCGCGCCTTTTGGGCTGGTACCGCGTCCCGCTTCGCACCGCGCCGAAAGTTGTCTCCGTGGACTACCTGGCGTTCTACCAGCCCTCGGCCTTCGGCGCGCGCGGCGGACGGATCGAATTCATCGCCCCTGTGCGCGGCCACGAACTTGCCACCCGCGCCGAACTCCTGCGTGACGAAGCGGATCATCCCCGCGCCGGCGAGGAATATTACAAGATCCAACTCGGCCCGCTGGAGAAACTGCCGCGTCCTGTCGTGGCCGGGAAGTGGAAACGGTTGACCTTTCTCTACACCACGGGGGAATATCTTTCGAAAGCGAAGACTCTCAACGACCTGGTTGTTCGCAGCGAGGAACGCGCCGTGTTGTGGCGGTCGCTGCGAGAGCGGGCGGAACAGGCGCAGCAGTACAAAACAGATCTGCCGGATGCGGATATTGACCCTGCCGTGCTGGTTGCATTGTTGGGCATCAAGGAAATGAGCCGGTCGTACGAAGCAGAGGAGCAGGAATGGTAAAGAAGATCATCAAATCCGGTACGCTCATCACCGCCTCTGAAACTTTCCAGGCGGACATTCTTGTCGAGAACGGGAAAATCGCCGCCATCGGACAGGACTTGCAAACCCCCGATGCCGAAGTGATCGACGCCGGCGGCAAACTCATCATGCCCGGCGGCGTGGACCCGCACACCCATTTTGATCTGCCCATGTTCGGGACGGTTTCTTCCGATGACCACTACACCGGGCACAAGGCTGCGGCGTTTGGCGGCACGACCACGGTGATCGACTTCGTCTCGCAGGATTTCCCGTCCCTGAAGCAATGTGTGGACGCCTGGCATGCCAAAGCGGACGATAAAGCCGCGATTGACTTCTCCTTCCACATGAACATGACGCGGTTCGACGAGCAGGTCGCGGCGGAAATCCCCGCGCTGCTGGACGAAGGCATCACCACGCTGAAAGTGTTCACGGCTTACAATGGCGTGCTGCGCCTGGAGGATGGCGACATCTTCCGTGTGCTGCGCATTGCTGCCGAACATGGCATGCTGACGATGCTCCACGCCGAAAACGGCGATGTGATCGAGGCTCTCGTTGCAGACGCGCTGGCGGCGGGACACACGTCGACGGAGTGGCACGCTTTAACGAGACCGGCTTGGGGCGCAGGAGACGCCATTTTAAGGGTGGCAGGCATGGCGCAAGCGGCGGGCGCGCCGCTCTATGTCGTCCACATGAACACTGCCATCGGCGTGGATATGCTCGAGTATTCCCGCGAGCGCGGCATCAAGATCATGGGCGAGACTTGCCCGCAGTATCTCTTTTTCACCATTGACGAGATGCGCCGACCGGATGGCGCCAAGTGGGTCTGCTCGCCGCCGATGCGCACGCAGGCGGATAACGCGCGGCTCTGGCAGGCGGTGGCGGACGGGACGATGCAGACGATCGGCACCGATCACTGCCCGTTTTTCTACGACGGGACGAAGCCGATCCTGTACGAGGGGCGGGAGATCGCCATCCCGGGCAAGGAGCTGGGGGTGGATGATTTCACCAAAACGCCGAATGGTCTGCCTGCTGTGGGCGACCGTTTGCCCGTGTTGTGGACGGAGGGGGTGGTGAAGGGGCGTATGACGGCGAATCAGTTTGTGGCGCTGAGCAGCACGAACCCCGCCAAGATCTTTGGCATGTACCCGCGCAAGGGGGCGCTGCTGCCCGGCTCGGATGCGGATATTGTGATCTGGGACCCTGACCGAAAGGTGAAATATGGCGTTGCGATGGCGCAGCACCGCACCGATTACAACCTGTACGAAGGCTGGGAATTGACCGGCTATCCCGAGAAAGTATTCCTGCGCGGCCGGTTGATCGTGGACGGGGAGCAATGGCTTGGCAAGCGTGGCATGGGACGGTTTTTGTCGCGCGGGGATGGAATGATTCTCTGAACCGCGCAGGGGCGAAGGGCGAAAAGTCTGTCAAAAAAGCGAAGTAACTTCTTCGCTTTTTTTGTCTCTTCGCGTACCCTGTGGTCAATCCTTGAGCAGCTCTCTCAATCGCGGATGCTCCGCGTACACCCCGCGGTACTTTTCTGGCAGCATGGCCGCGATGCGGCACATGATTTCGTCCGTGTACTCTTTCAAGGCGGCATCGCGCGCTTGCGCCGACAGGGGCAGGGGGGGCAGTGTAAAGGGTTTCCCCGCCGTGACGATGATGTCCGAGCGGCGCAGCCGTTTCAAATTCCCGAAAACGACCCGATCCTCCGTCCCGACCAGCGCGACTGGCACGATGGGGAATCCCATTTTGACCGCCAGGTAACTGACGCCCGGCTTGGCTTCCTGCATGCTTTCCACCCGGCTGCGTGTTCCCTCCGGCGCGATGACGAGTACCTGTCCATTTTGCATGCGGCGCAGGATTTCGCGCATCGCGTGCAGATCGGGGTTGAAACGGTCAATGAAGACGAAGTTCAGGTATTTGCCCGCCCAGCGCAGGAAGGCGTGGTTCGCCCACTTTTCTGCCACGGGGATAAACAGATCCTTGCGGTCGAAAACGTAATAAACCAGCGTGGCGTCCAATATCCCCAGATGGTTCGATGCGATCACATACCCGCCTTCCGTTGGCAGGTTTTCCAGTCCGCGGATTTCGATGCGGGTGAGGGTATTGATCACAACCCGGATGAGAAGACGCAGCAGATAGCGCGCCATGTTCAGATGGCCTTCAGGATGTGCGTCACGATGCTCGCGCCGGAGCCGCCGATATTTTGCGCCATGCCGATGCGCGCCCCGTCCACCTGCGTCTCGCCGCATTCACCGCGTAATTGTTGGACGACTTCGACGATCTGGTACATGCCCGTCGCGCCGACCGGATGCCCGCGCGCTTTCAACCCCCCGCGTGTACAAATGGGGATGCGACCGCCTTTTGGCGCGATCTCGTTGTCCAGGCCGAGCCTTGGCCCCTGGCCGCGCTCCGCGAATCCGCAGGCCTCCAGCGAGAGCGCCGACATGATCGAGAAGGCGTCGTGCAGCTCGAAGAGATCAATATCTTGTGGGCCAACGTTGGCTTGCGCGTAGGCGCGTTGGGCGGACTGGTACGCGGCTTGCAGGAAAAGCGCATCCTTTCGGCTGTGGATGCTGATCGTGTCGGTGGCGGACCCGGATCCGGCCACGAGTACGGCGCGTTCCTCGCTGCGGACATTTTCGGCGGGGACGATCAGCGCCGCGGCCGCGCCGTCCCCGATTGGCGAAGCGTCCAAAAGATTGATGGGCGCAGCGATCATATTTGCCTGTTGAAACATCTCTGCGGAAATGGGGAATGGCAGCCGCGCGTTGGGGTTATGGACCGCGTTGGCGTGGGCGTTGATCGAAAAGGGGGCGAAGTCGCTGTGCTGCCAGCCGTATTCGTGCATGTAGCGGCGCATGATGAGCGCGTTCAGCCCGACGAACGAGACGCCCTGCTCCAGCTCCCAGTCGGAGTCGGCGGCGGTGGCCAGCGCGGAGGTGACCTCGGTTGGGGCCGCGTCGGTCATCTTTTCGACGCCGACCACCAGCGCCGAATCCATCTCGCCCGAAGCGACTGCCATCAGCCCGGCGCGAAAGGCCGATGCGCCGGAGGAGCAGGCCGATTCGATTTTGACGACCCCGCCGTGAAAGCCGATCCAGTCGGCGACGGCTGTGCCGAGCTGGTTTTGACGATCGATCATGCCCGAGAGCATGTTGCCGACGAACAGGGCGTCGGCGGTCTCGCGGCCCGCGTCTTGCAAGGCTGCCAGCAGGGCCTCACCCGCCAGGTCGCGCAGGGAGCGTTCCCAGTGTTCGCCGATTTTTGTTTGTCCGATGCCGGTGATGGCGACTTGTCGCATGGTATACCTCGTTTTGGGATATGCTGGCGATAATTGTAATCGATGGTGCTCTCAGGGGCTATCAGAAACACGAAACCGGGAATTTCTCTCTTGACATTTTTTCGAAAATGACTACAATAAAAACGAACGTTCGTTCATTTCTATGGTTGCGAGCAACTTATGACTGAGACCAACCTTCTTACCAAAGGCGAGCGCACGCGGCAGGCTATCATGGACGCGGCGTATGATCTTTTCCTGGAACAGGGTTTTCATGCGACCTCCATGCGCCAGATTGCAGAGCGTGCCGGTTTGGCGCTGGGCGGGCTTTACAACCACTTTTCCGGCAAGGATGATCTTTTCACCGCCATTGTTTTGTCCAGGCATCCGTACAAGAAAATCTTGCAGCTTGTTTCGGCCGCGCCCGGCAACTCGGTGGATGAGTTCATCCACAACGCGGCGCAGGCCATGGTCAGTGAACTGGAGCGGCGGCCGGATTTCGTTCGCCTGCTGTTCATCGAGTTGATCGAGTTTGACGGACGGCATTATCCGGCCATTTTCGAAGCCGTCTTCCCGGAAGTTTTGCCCCTGATTCAACGCTTTACCAGCGCCAGCGACGCGCTGCGCCCATTGCCGCCGCAAATCCTGCTGCGCGCTTTTTTGGGGTTGTTTTTCTCCTATTACATGACCGGGCTTCTGCTGGGCGATGCGCTGATTCCCGAGATGCAGGCCGATGCCTTCGACCATTTCGTGGACATTTTCTTGCACGGCATTTTATCTGACGAAATGAAGTGAGAAGAATCATGTTGAATTCCAGATTGCGTTCCATCATCCGCAAGGAATTTATCCAGATTTTGCGCGACCCGCGCACGCTGGCGATCAGTCTCTTCATCCCGATCATGCAGTTGTTCCTGCTGGGGTACGCGGCCACCAGCGATGTACGCAACATCCCGATGGCCGTCTGGGACCAGAACCGCACCCCGGCCTCGCGGGCCTTGCTGGATGCTTTCCGCGCGGCCGATTATTTCAGAATCGCCTATGATGTCGGCTCGGAGGCTGAACTGCGTACGCTCATCGAAATGGGCCGCGCCCGCGTCGGGCTGCTCATCCCTGCTGACTACGACCTGCGTTTCCTGGACGGGACTGCGCAGGTTGCGATGGTGTTGGACGGTTCGGATCCGACCGTCGGCTCGACCGCGCTCTCCGCGGCGCAGTTGATCGGTCAGGCGCACGCGACCCGCATTTTGAACGAGCGGATGCAGCGCGCCGGCGCGACGTTTTCGCTCCAGCCGCCGCTGGAGGTGCGCACCCAGGTCTGGTACAACCCGGATCTGGTCAGCGCCTACTTCATGATCCCGGGCGTGATCGGCATGATCCTGTATGCCATTACGTCCATGCTCACGGCCACGGCCATCGTGCGCGAGCGTGAACGCGGCACGATCGAGCAGTTGATCGTCACCCCCATCCGCTCGTGGGAGCTGATGGTCGGCAAGATCCTGCCCTATGTCATCCTGGCGCTGCTGGATACGCTGGAAGTGCTGGCGATTGGGCACTGGTGGTTCGGCGTGCCGGTGCGCGGCAGCTTGGCGTTGCTGTTGGCGCTCTCCGGTTTGTTGCTGCTTTCCGGCCTGGGGATTGGGCTGTACGCCTCCACCATCGCCAACACGCAGCAGGAGGCCATGCTGATCTCCTGGATGACGCTTCTGCCGGGCATCTTCCTCTCCGGCTTTTTCTTCCCGCTCGAGGCCATGCCCAAGGTGCTGCAATGGGTCTCGTATGCCATCCCTCTGCGTTATTACCTGATCATTATCCGCGCCATCCTGCTCAAAGGTGTGGGCGCGGCTGCGATTCAGAATGAGATCATCGCGCTGGCCGTTTTTGGCGTCGCCATCATGGGCGCCGCGGCGCTGCACTTCCGCAAACGGCTGGATTGACAGCAAAGGAGTTTTGTGATGTCACCTAAACGTCCCCCCATTCCGATAATTGTCCTGCTGGTCCTGGTCGTCCTGGTCGGCGGCTGGTTTCTGTTCCAGTCCTATACAGACGGCGGGAACGGCCCCCTTCGGGCCTCGGGCACGATCGAAGCCGTAGACGTGAATATTGCGCCCGAATTACCCGGCCTGGTGAGCGAAGTTATGGTCGCGGAGGGGGATATGGTCAGGTCGGGCGATGTCCTCTTCCGGCTCGACGATACCCTGCTCAGCGCCCAACGGGAAGTGGCTGCGGCGGCTCTCGACGCGGCGCGCCTTGGTGAACGAACCGCGCAGGCCGCGCTGGACTCGGCCCGCGCCCAATACGACCTGGCGCTGGACGCGGCCCGGACTGCCGAAGCGCGCACGCGTCTGGATGATTGGCGGGTTCCGGCTGTCAGCCGCTTTGACCAGCCCAACTGGTACTACACGCGCCGCGAGCAGATCGCGGCCGCGCAGGACGAGGTGGACCGGGCAAACGCCGCGCTGGATGAAGCGCAGGCCAACCTGGAGATCGTCCTGCAGGACGTGGACAATGCCCGCTTCTTGCAGGTCGAGCAGCAATTGGCCGAAGCGCGCCGTACGTATCTGGTGGTGCAGCAAGTCTACAGCCGCTCACAGATGAGCGACGACAGCGACCTGATCGACGCGGCGGATGACGTCTATACGGACGCGAAGGAAGCCCTCGACCGCGCCCAGCAGGAGTATGACGACCTGCTGACCACCCGCGCCGCGGATGACGTGCTGGCCGCCCGCGCGGACGTATCGGTCGCGTACGAGCGGTACTATACCGCCCTGGACCAGTTGCGCGCGTTGGAAACCGGCGACTTCTCGCCGCGCGTCCATGCCGCGCAGACCACAGTTGCCCAGGCGGAGGCCGCCCTCCAGCAGGCGCAGGTCGCCGTGACGCAGGCCGAGGCGCAACTGGCGCTGATCGACGCGCAGATCGAAAAACTGACCCGGCGCGCGCCCGTGGATGGCGTGGTCTTGACCCGCAGCATCCAGCCCGGCGAGGTCGTTCAACCCGGCGCGACGGCTTTTGTCCTCGCCCGTCTCGAGAACCTGACCATCACGGTATACGTCCCCGAAGATCGCTATGGCGCGATCGATCTTGGACAAGGGGCCGTCGTATCGGTCGATTCGTTCCCCGAGGCGACCTTCACCGCGACCGTCGTCTACATTTCTGACCAGGCCGAGTTTACCCCGCGCAATGTCCAGACCGTGGAGGGCCGCTCCACCACGGTCTATGCCGTCAAATTGAAAGTGGACGACCCGACGGGCAAACTCAAGCCGGGCATGCCGGCAGATGTGACCTTCCATTGAGCGGCGCTTCGTCTGCTTGCGTTGCTGTGTGGTGAGATTCCCTGATGGATACGAACTGGCCTATCCGCGTTTCTGACTTGCACAAGTCCTTCGGCGCGATCCACGCTGTGGACGGCATCTCCCTGCGCGTCGCCGCAGGCGAGATATTCGGCTTGGTCGGCTCGGACGGCGCAGGCAAGACGACCACGCTGCGGTTGCTGGTCGGCGCGCTGTGGCCCGACGCTGGCGAGATCGCCATTGCCGGGTACGACATGTCCCGCCAGGCCGAGCAGGCGCGGGCGCATCTCGGCTACCTCTCGCAGCGCTTCTCGCTTTACGAAGACCTGACTGTGCTGGAAAACATCCGTTTCTTTGCCGAAGTGCGCGGCCTTTCGACCGGCGAGTGGCTGCCGCGCAGCATGGAGATTCTCGATTTTGTCGGACTGGCGGAATTCAAAGACCGCCGCGCTGGGCAACTTTCGGGCGGCATGAAACAGAAACTGGGGCTGGCGACGGCGCTGGTGCATCGTCCGCGTATTTTATTGCTCGACGAACCCACCACCGGTGTAGACCCGGTCACCCGCCAGGATTTTTGGCAATTGATCATTCGCCTTCTGAACCCGGACGCAGAAGACGGGGTCGCGGTCGTCATCAGCACTCCTTACATGGACGAGGCTGCCCGCTGCAACCGCATCGGCTTCATGCGTGCGGGACGTTTCCTGCTGGAGGGCCCGCCCAGCGCGCTGTGCGCGACCCTCGAAGGCCGCATCCTGGAATTGCGCGGCCAGCCGTTGCGCCTCTTGCGCCGGATTGCCGGGCAGGACGAAGACGTGGAAGACGCGCGGGCCTTCGGCGACCGCCTCCACCTGCGCGTGCGCGAAAAACGGATGAAAGCCGTTCTTCGACGGCTGCCGCGGCGCATCCGGGCCGGAGGCGGGTCGCTGGACGATTTGCGTCAGGTTCCGCCCACGCTGGAGGACGTGTTCATCGATCTCTCCGAGGATGTTTTGTGAAGGCCATCCTTGATCTCCCCGAAGCCCACGCCCGCGCGTTGGAAACCGTCTTGGCGCGTATCCCGCCTGCGGACGTGCTGTGGGCGCTGACCGGCAGCGCTGGCCTGCGTTTGCAGGGCGTGGACATCCCCGTCCACGACCTTGACCTGCAAAGCGACCGCCTCGGCGTGTACGAGATGGAGCGCAGGCTTGATGGGTTCATCCGCACGCCGGTGCATCTGTGGGAGTCGGAAAATGTCCGTTCCTGGGACGGCAAGGCCGAGATCGCGGGCGTGGAAGTCGAATTGATTGGCGATATGGCGCACCGAAATCCGGATGGTGCGTGGGGCGCTCCGCCCGACATCGCCATGCGCATTTTCGTGACCTGGCGCGACCAGCGTGTGCCTGTCTTGCCGCTGGCTTACGAAGCCGGGGCCTACGTAAAGATGGGCCGTGCGGAGAAGGCGGCCAGGATCCGCGCTGTTTTGGATGCACGTCGCAATTGAGCCAGTGTGGTGGAACATGGATTCCGAAGCCTGCGGATTTCGGGCCGGTGTCGGAAGATAATGGTGAATTATGCCGGAACCAGTTGTCGTTGCTGAAAACCTGACCCGCCTGTTTGGCGACTTCGTGGCCGTGGATCACGTCTCGTTTCGCATCAATGCAGGCGAGGTGGTCGGCTATCTGGGCCCGAATGGGTCGGGCAAGACGACCACCATCCGCATGTTGCTGGGCTTGCTCGAACCGTCGGATGGCCGCGCGACAGTGCTGGGCTACGACGCCTTCCTCCAGACGGAGGAAGTGCGCGCCCGCGCCGGGTACATGTCGCAGAAATTTGCCATTTACGATGACTTGACCGTTTGGGAAAACCTGTCTTTTTATGGCGGCGTGTACGGTGTGACCGAGCGCGCCCGCATCGAAGCGACGCTGGCGCGTGTGGCGCTGGGCGGGCACGAGAAAACGCTGACCCGCAGTCTCTCCGTCGGTTGGCGGCAGCGGCTGGCGTTGGCGATTGCACTGGTACATCAGCCGAAACTGCTCTTTCTTGACGAGCCGACCTCCGGCGTAGACCCGTCTGCCCGGCGCGTCTTTTGGGATTTGATCTATGATTTGGCAGGTGAGGGCGTAACGATCTTCGTGACCACGCATTACATGGACGAGGCTGAATATTGCGAGCGGGTGGGCATCATGCGCGAGGGAAAATTGCTGGCGATGGACACGCCTGCCAATCTCAAGGCGCAAACGCTCCCCGGCCCGGTGTGGGATGTGTTCGCTGCACCGCTGCAAGCGGGGCTGGAGACGCTTTCCGTTACCGACGGCGTACTGCACACCGGTTTGGCGGGGAACCACTTGCGCATCATCACGCGACCGAAGATGACGGTCAGGCGTCTGCGCGCGGCGCTGACAGCCGCGGGCGTGGAGGTCGCGGCTGTCGAACGCGGTGAGCCGACGCTGGAGGACGTCTTTTTGTCGCTGGCGAAAGGGGATTGAACGAGCATAAAGCCTCAGGATTTTCCAAAAATCCCGAGGCTTTGATTTAGAACCTGTCCGAAAAATGTGTAGTAGCGACTTTTAGTCGCTACTTGACGGCTGAAGCCGTTACTACAAAAGAATTTTCGGATAGATACTTATTGGCTCACCGGCGCAGGCGGGATGATGAGCATCATGATCAAATAGGCCAGCAAGATGCCCGGCCCGGTCAGGAAGAAAGCCAGCACGAACAGCAGCCGGACGACGGTCGGGTCGAGGGCGGCGTATTCGCCCAGTCCGCCGCAGACGCCGGCCAGCATACTGTCGGTGGTGCTGCGGTACAATTGCTTGTAATTCTCAGCCATTTTGTTCTCCTTTTCGTTTCATGCTACCCCTACTTACGAAAACGCACCCGGAAGGTTGCGCCGGGCGCGGGAGGAATGCCATGGGACTGGTTCCAGTCCATTTTATCGGCGAGCAGGTCGAGGTCACGTTTGATGCGCCGCCGCTTTTGGAGAAGAAACCTGCCTGCCCGGATGGCTTTATCTGGCGCGGCGAGACGTTCCGCACCGTCGAAATGCTGAACGAATGGGCGGATTTCCGGCGCCGTGGACGAATGGCCCGCAATATGCGTCCGAGTCACGCGGCGGCTGCGTCCACACGCGGTTCATGGGGCGTGGGGCGTTTCTATTTTCGGGTGCGGGTGGAGGGGGAGCGGATATTCGATCTGTACTATGACCGGGAGCCTGGGGACGCAGACCATCGCAAGGGGGGCTGGTTCTTGTTCCGTGAGTTGGCTTAGCTGCTGAGAAGGGCGGCCATTGTGCGTCCCAGCCAGACGGCTCCCAGACCAAACAGGACGTGGATGCCGATATTCAGGTAGGAAAGCAGGTTTTGGCCGTCGCGCAGCAGGGTCAGGCTCTCGGAACTGAAGGTTGAGAAAGTGGTGAAGGCTCCCAGGAAACCGAGAAAGACGAGAGAATGTGTTTCAGGGCTGAAGGTGTTGTACGATTCGGCCAGGTAGGAAAGCGCGCCGATCAGCAGGCAGCCGACGAGATTGACAGCCAGCGTGCCGAAGGGGAATTGTGTGCTTTTCGACAGGCTTTGCACCAGGCCACTCAACGCGTAGCGCAGTGTCGCGCCGATAAATCCCCCCATGCCGATCAAAAGAAGATTGCCCATGTACCGCGTCTCTCCACAGATAAGGTTTGGCTGGAGCCGTCAGCCCAGGGGCAGTCAGTAGCGAACTCCGTCACCAGTAAGAGCGGTTTATTTTACTGGTGATGAGGGATATGAGCAAGGGTTAGCGCAAGAGTCGATGGAACAAATATAGTTGGGCGGCGAAGAAGGCCAGTCCGCCGAGGATGGCGCCGATTGTCAGCAGATAGTTGACCGCCAGGCCCGCGTACAAGATGGCTGCGCCCAACGTGACCGCGTCGAGCAGAGCCACTTGCAGGGCCAGCATGAAAGAGATGCTCCAGGGTTTGTTGAGTCTTGGCAGGCTGTCAGCCGTCCACAGGAAAGCTTTGTCCAGATGAAGGGCGTTGGCGTGCTTGACGTAGAAATCCTTGATGTGGTTCATGGCTTTTGCCGAGTCGTACCAGGCCTGCCGCAGGCGGATCAGTTGCAGCAGCGTCAGCACGCCAAATCCCGAGAGCAGCAGAAAGAGCGTCGCAAAGGCAGCGTAGTAGGGTGCTGTGACCGCGGAGATTTGCGTCCCGAAGATGGCGCCGAGCAGGCTGCCCACGCTGACCAGGTAGAACGCAGAGACGCGCGCCCGGTCTTCGTGCGCCTGGAAGGCGGTCTGGGCGATGTATTCGAATTCGGCGGTCAGGAATTCGGAGGCATCCAGGGCGGGGGCTGACGATTTTGGTTCCGTTTTTTTCGTGCCGGTTGTCTTTGTGGGCATAAACACCTCGTGGCAACTATTCTCCCATGATTTGTGCAACAAGTTCGCGCCGTCGCGGGCGGGTATCGAAGTCGACGAAGATGATCTGCTGCCAGGTTCCCAGGGTGAGACGCCCGTCTACGAAAGGGACGCTCAACGAAGGGCCGAGCAGCGCAGCGCGCACGTGGGAATGACCGTTGCCGTCGTGCCAGCGGGCTTCGTGCGCGTATCCGTGTCCCGGCGGCGCGAGCTCGTCGAACAGGCGGCGCAGGTCGCCCAGACAGCCGGATTCGTATTCGATGGTGGTCAGTGCGCTGGTGGAGGACGGACAGAAGATCGTCACCGCGCCGTTTTGCAGCCCGCTTTTGGCGACGGCGTCTGCAACCTGGGTGGTGATGTCGAGGATGTCGGCATTGCCCTGGGTGTTCAGTGAGATTGTCGCGGTTTTGACCGGCATGTTTCCTCCTGGGCGGCGGCAAAACGTTGGGACGTCCGAACGCCCAAGGTTAAACGTTTCTCTCGATCGGGTGCCGCAGGATGGTGCGCAGTTTTTCCGGTTTGGCGCGGCGCGGGTCGCCCAGATAGATCTCGTGGTGTTTGCCGCGCAATTTGTATCCCTGCTCGCGGGCGAAGTCGTTCATGCGGGCGATGGTCATCGGTTCCAGGTCGTATGGCCCGACATGCATGATCTGCATGCACAATCCCTCGTGGAAAGCTTCGAAGCGCAAATATGTGAGCGCGGGAATGTGGCCGCGCTTCTGGCGCAGATTTTCGACGGCCTGCTCGAACATCTCGTTGGTGATGTGCGCAGGCTGCATCATCATCAGCGTCCATTGCCATTTGTCCTTGCGGTTGAAATCGGTCTCGCCGCTTTCTGTCCACCACAGACCTTCCAGCGCCATGATCTTGTAATCAATGGGATTTGTCTTGCGTAGTTTGGATATGAACTTCAGTGTGAATGAAATGCCATACAGGACGTTGAGCGCGTCCTGGAAAGCCTCGGATGTGGCCGGCTCCTTGCCGGGTTCGATTTTGCCGTCCACCATCACAAAATTGAATTCGGGGATGTCCACAATGTCCACGCGCCTGGCGGAGGGGGCATAGAGATGTTTGAATTCTTTTCTCAGGTCAAGCTTGGTCATAGATGCCCTCCCGGACATGTGGTGGATAAGACATCCTTATTATACATCCTGCTTGGGAAGGATGGGCGTTCAGGGGCAGGCGATCGCGTGCGAACCCCTATTTGTCTGTGGATTGCACCCCGCGTTGGATGACGCCCTGGCCGTATTTCTCGTGCAGCGCGTCAATCGCCTCCTGGAGATGGCGGGATCTTTCCGAGCCGGCCTCCCAGAGCGACAACTGACGCAGCGGCGGGCCCAGTCCGCTCACGCCGACGCCGATCAGGCGCACTGTCTTGCCGGGTGGACGTACCTTTGCCAGCAGGGACAAGGCGGCTGCGGCGATCTCGTCATCCTGGTCGGTGGGTGTGGCGAGTGTGACCTGCCGTGTCAGGGTGGTGAAATCCGTCCAGCGGATTTTGAGCTTGACGGTCTTTCCGGCCAGGTCGGCTTTGCGCAGGCGGCGTCCCACTTTGGCAGCCAGGCCGCGCAGCGTGCGTTCCAGCGCGGAGTCGTCGCTTACGTCGCGGGCGAAGGTCACCTCCTGGCTGATGGATTTGACCTCGCGCTCTGTCACGACAGGACGCTCGTCCACCCCGCGGGCGTGACGGGACAGGTCGCGGCCGTGTTCCCCGAAGCGTCGGATCAAATCATCTTCCGGCCAGCGGGCGATCCCGCCGATGGTGTGGATGCCCAATTCGGCCAGCCGCGCGGCGGTCTTTGGCCCGACGCCCCACAGCATCCCGGCGGGCAGGGGGGATAGAAAGGCGGTCTCCTCGCCGGGCGGGACGACCGTGATGGCGAACGGCGGCTTGGCTCCGGTGGAGGCCTTTTTGCCGACCTCGTTGGCGATTTTGGCGACCAGCTTGTTCGCCGCCACGCCGACAGACGATGACAGCCCGAGTCCATCCCGGATTTGGGCCTGCATCCGGCGGCCGATCGTTTCCCCCGGCTCCGGAAGGTCGCTCACGTCCAGGAAGGCCTCGTCAATGGATATCTGCTCGACCAGCGGTGTGACGAGTCGCAGCAACGCCATCACTTTTTTCGATGCTTCGCTGTATGCCCGATGTCGCGGCGGGACGACGACCAGGTCCGGGCACAGCCGCAGGGCGCGCGCCATCGGCATCGCCGAACGGACGCCGCGCCGCCGCGCCGCGTAAGAGCAGGATGCGACCACGCCGCGCGTTTCGGGACGTCCGCCCACCGCGAAGGGTTTGCCGCGCAGGGCGGGATTGTGCAATTCTTCGACCGCGCAGAAGAAGGCGTCCAGGTCGATGTGGATGATCTTGCGGGGCATGGGGGAATTATAGCGGATGTGGCCTCAAATAACGGAATGACTGCGCCGAACAGTACCGCCTCGTGCACGAACAACGGGATGGCTGCCGTTAAAAAGAAAAAATGCCGCTCCAAAGACGGGCAAGCACAATGCGCCGATGACGGGAAGCGGGATGGCTGTGCTTCGTTCCGCCGCGCCTCACAACTAACAACTCACAACTGGCAAC
>JAADGN010000006.1 GCA_013152325.1 Chloroflexota bacterium | reverse complement strand
AGATTCCCGACCAGCCAGAGGATCCCGGCTGCGGCCAGCAGTATTAGCCAGGTGCGGGCATCGGGGTTGACGGGCATCGTGGGCAGCGAAGGGGTGGTGCGCAGCACCTGCGGCATTGCGGGCAGCGTCAACGTGAGCGCAGGTTTCCAGGTGAGCAGCGGCGTGAGGACGGCGATCATTTGCGGCAGGGACTGGATTTGCACCCGCGGCAGGGTGATCTGGCTGCTGATCGCCGCGAACTGCCGTCCCATTGCGCGCAGCATGGGCGCGCCCGCCGCGAGCAGGATGAGCGTCAGCAGGGATTGGACGAGGAAGGCGGGCTGCCGCCACAACGATGGCGCCAACCTCGCTTTTGGCAGACGCGCCAGCACGCCGGGCGTCAGGTCGCGGGTGAGCGGCGTCTCGGGCAGGCCCTCCAGCGCCGAGAAGACCAGGCGCAAGTCGTCCAGGCGGGCGCGGCACGCTTCACAGGCGGAGAGATGCGCCTCGACCCGCTGGCGCGCCGTGCTGTCGAGCGTGCCGTCCAGGCATTCGTTGAGTTGAAGTTCAGTCAGATGTGTCATATTGGTCGTTAATCCCTGATCGCTGGTCACGGTTTACTGGCTTTCAAATCTTTTAATTTTTGCGCCAACATTTTTCGGGCGCGGAACAGGTCGCTTTTGACGTCGCTGAGCGGACGATCGAGCGCCTCAGCGATTTCGGCGTAACTCAATTCCTGGAAGTGCCTCAATTCGATGACGGCCCGGTAACGCGGCGGCAAGGACAGGATTTCGTCGCGGATGCGGGCGTCCCGTTCGCGGTTGACGGTCTGCGCTTCGGGGCCGGGGCTTGGTTCGGGCGGCGGCGGCAGGCCGTCGTCCAGGGAGAGAAGCGGACGGCTTCTTCCAATGTGGTTCAGGCACACGTTGACCGCGATCCGCTTGAGCCAGGGCCGCAACGGGCGTCCGGTGTCGTAGGTTGAAAAGGAGCGGTAGGCCCGGATGAAGGTCTCCTGGGCGGCGTCCTCGGCATCGCGGCGATTTCCGAGCATGCGATAGGCGACATTGAACACCGCGGATTGATGACGGCGGACGAGTTCACCGAACGCGTCCTGGTCACCCCGCGCGGCAAGGAGCGTTAGGCCGCGGTCATTTGCGAGGATCATTTCTATTTATTAGTACAGGCTTGGGTGGGAAAATGTTGCAGGGAAATTCCGGATTTGCGCGTCTTATCCGACGTTGCTCAGGACGGCCAGGAACATGCAGACGCCGCTGAGACCGAGGAGCAGGCCGATGATGGCCGTGGCCCGCGGGCGGTTGCGCCCAAACAGACCGGCCAGCCCCAGCGCCGCGCCCAGGAAGCCGAGGAAGGCGCTGCTGCCTCCGCAGATGAAGAGCGGCGTGCCGACCAGTTGGATCCAGTTCTGGGCGACGCCGGTCAGCGCACACAGGCCGATGCCGAAGACCAACGCCATCGAGACAATGCCCAGAGCCAGGCTGGCGTTGCCCAGGGTATTTGGCTGTTGGGGGGAAGAGGGGGTGGTCATGGTTCACCTCCTGAAAGAGAGTGCGGACGTACGCTGTTTGGCAGCGCAAGCCCGCACTTTTGGAGAGTGGTCAGGTCGCTTTTTGGGGCGGCGCGTCGAGCTGGGCTGTATCGCCCGCGGGTTTCACGAACGTCGCGGCGACGACCATTGCCAGCCCGAGTATGGCGATGATCAGGGCATCCAGGACGATTATCTCGATCAGCCGGTGCAATACGCCGCTTACCAGCTCAAAGCCGATTTCGATGAGGCCGGTGGGCACGTAAAGCGGGATTTGGTCGATCATGAACGCGTTGAAGAAAAATCCAAAGATCGGTATCGTTGACCATCCGACGAGCATTCCCAGCACGCCGGCGATGAGCATCGGGATGCCCCACCAGCGCAGCCATCCCCTGAGCGAACGGACGACGAGGATCGTGATGGCGAAGAGCAATCCCATCGGCAGCAGCGGGCTCATCCGCATGAGGAGGCGGATAGACTGGATATTTGCCAGCATCTCGTTGGAAGGCGAGGGCTTGATCAGCATGACTTTGTCCGGAATGTCGTTGGCCGCCTTGTTCAACTCGTCCTGGAGGATGGGTTTGAACCTCGGCATCATTTCCTCCGGCGGGTTGCAGTAGGCAAAGTCTCCTTCGCCGCCAAAGCCGGTAAAGTTGGCGATGTCTTCGGGAGTGCAGGGCGGTTGTGCGCTGAGAAATTGCAGCACGGCATCTACCCCGGCCTCGCTGGCCAGCCGGTGTTTGATGCCTGTGAGGGACAGTTGGGCGCTGTTTGTCTCCCCGTTGAGATAGGCAAAAACCTGATCCAGGGCTTCCTCGGCCAAAGGTTTGAGCTCTTCGGGTGGAAGCAGGGCTGTGATGAGCACTTCCCAGTCTTTGGCGGTCAGGTTTTTCATGAAGGCCGGCGGACCATCCTTTTGTGGGCCTGATCCCGGAAGGCCGTATTCGCCAAAGCAGGGATCCGCCCGCCGCAATTCGGCTTCGGTTGGCGCACGTTCATTCCACACGAGCGCGAGGTATGCTTGGTCGCCCAACGCGTCTTGCAGGCAGGCTTCCAGTTCCGGAGGCCTGTTTTCAGCGTCGCAGGCGATTGGATTGTCGGCGCAGAGGTCATAATCCATGGAGGCGACCAGGCCTTCGCCGATCAATCCGGGCAGGCGCGAGTAGACGTCTTGTTCGATCAGGGCCTGTTTGTAAACCCTGGCGTTGAAGGCGCGTTTTTCGACGTTGTAGAGCAGGAGGGCCAGCAGGGTTGTGACCACAAAAAGGACGGCGCATATGATTGCGATGAACTTTATTAGACCGCTAAAAAACTTTTGCATCATTAAGCTCCTTGCGTATTATCGCAGAGACACCCTGCTGCGAAGTGCTTTTGGGGAACAGGGTGTCTTTACAAAGTGTCCTACAAGGGTTGTGGAAAGTTTGCAACTCCCCTTATGACCGGGAGATCAGTCCGTTTGGATGATCTCGATGTAATCCTGTGTGACCGTCTCCTGGCCTGCCGCGCCCAGCAACTCGATCAGTTGCGACGCCATTTTGGCTTTGCGTCCGGCGTCCTTGCGGCTCCAGGTGCGGCTCTTGATCTCCAGGAAATAGCCCAGATCGGGTTTCTCGAAGCGGTCGAGGTTGACGAAGAATTCCGTATCCTTGAAGCGTACCAGCCAGCGCAGGCGGTCTTTTTGAACGACCTGCTCGGACTTGGGGTTGAAGTACTCGCGATAGAAACGCAGCGAGTTGGTGGCCGGAGCCAGGTAGCGGCTGCGCGAGAGCAGTACGTCGTGTTTGAGTTGACTCTCGCGGGCAGGCCCGATCAGGGTCAGGCGGGCGCGGACGTTGGTCACGTTACCTTTCTTGTCAATGAACTCGTCCTCGCGGTAGCGCAGGCGTCCCTGAACAGGATCGTCGAACAGGAAGTAGACATCGTACTCGCGATAGTGCCGTGTGCGGACGATCTCCAACTCGGACGATTCGAGCGCGGTCAGGACCGGGGCCGGGTCGTCCAATTTGACTTTGACCTGCACCTCGAAGGATTCGGCTTCGCTTGAGCCGCCCAGGGCGATCAGTTTCGAGAGCAATGATTGTTCGCGTTCGGCCAGGAAGGCGTCGATACGCTGGGCATATTCCTGGGCTTGCACCAACAGGTCGGCCTCGTTCAGCGTGAGCAGTTCGTGCTCGCGCATCAACCATTTCCCGTTGACCATCACGTCGGTCACGTCGGTGGCTTTGGCCGCGTAGACGATTTGCACGTAGGCGCTCTGGGGGTCGCGGCGGAAATGCGGCGAGTTGTGCGTCGGCGAAATGTCTACCAGGATCAGGTCGGCGCGTTTGCCGGGTTCGAGCGAACCGGTCAGGTCTCCGATGTGAAGCGCATTTGCCCCCAGGCGGGTGGCCATTGTCAGGGCGGTCGCGGCGGGGATGGCGGTCGGGTCGCCGCTGATGCCTTTCGCCAGAAAGGCCGTCAGCCGGACTTCCTCGAACATGTCCAGGTCGTTGTTCGACGCCGGGCCATCTGTGCCGATGCCGACGTTCAGGCCGAGTTCGATCATTTTTGGGACCGGCGCGACGCCGGATGCCAGTTTCAGGTTGGAAGATGGATTATGCGCCACGCCTGCATTGGCGTGCAGCAGGGTGCGCATCTCGCCTATGTCTATGTGGACGCAATGTGCCGCAAGCACTTTGGCGCCGAACAAGCCCTGTTTTTTGACATACGGGACGACGGGGATGCCCTCCGCCTCGCGCATATTTTCAACCTCGATGGCGGTCTCGGCCAAATGGATGTGCAGGGGAACGTCGAATTCAGCGGCCAGTTCGGCGGTAGCATGCAGGATTTCCTCGGTGCAGGTGTAGGGCGCGTGCGGCGCGACCGAGGGGACGATCAGCGGGTGGCCTTTCCAGCGCTGGATGAAGTCGCGGGCGTAGGCCAGCGAATCTTCAAAGGAGGTCGCATCCGGCGTGGGGAATTTAAGCACGGTTTGAGAGCAGACCGCGCGCAATCCCGCCTCGGCGGTCGCCTTGGCGACGTCTTCCTCGAAGTAGTACATGTCGGCGAAGCTGGTCACGCCGCTGCGGATGAGTTCCGCGCAGGCCAGTTGTGTGCCCAGATAGACGAATTCCGGCGAGACGAACTCGCGCTCGACGGGCATCATGTAGCCCAGCAGCCAGACGTCCAGACGCAGGTCGTCGGCCAGACCGCGCAGCAGCGTCATTGGGACGTGAGTGTGCGCGTTGACCAGCCCAGGCATGAGTATTTTGCCTTCGCAATCGATGACATGCGCCGCGGTGTACTTGCGGCGCAGCTTGTCTTCCCGCCCAACGGCGATGATGCTGTCGCCGGTCACCGCGACCGCGCCGGGATCGTACTGGGTAAGATCTTCGTCCATTGTCAGGACGAGAGCATTGGTAAGTAAATAATCTACTTTGGGCATAAGTGTGTCCTCTAACAGGAACCAAAGAATTGCACAATTCTACCATACGGGGGCATTCCGCATCTTGGCGCGGGGGTGGGGGAGTGGGCCAAAGGTATGTTGGGATGGGCATTGTGCTTCGGAAAAGACATCCGGGATTTCCAGAATCTGTCCAGGAATGGGCGTATCACACCCGCAAGGACCCTTGATCTTTGGATAATGCCGTCGAGTGTTGTATACTGTGGGGGACAGCCTCTTTGTGGGCTGATTTGTTTTTTTGGAGGCGAGTGATGAAGGAACCGACCACTATTTTCCTGCTCATCTTGACTGCCGTGCTTTCGGCCTCGATTGGATGGGCTTAATGGACACGGCGATCTTGCTCAAGGGGCTGCTGATCGGCTTTTCCATTGCCGCGCCGGTCGGGCCGATCGGGATTTTGTGTGTGCGGCGCTCCCTGGCGGATGGACGCTTGTCCGGCTTTGTCTCCGGGCTGGGCGCGGCGACGGCCGATGCTGTTTACGGCAGCGTGGCCGCTTTCGGGCTGACTTGGCTCTCAAGTTTCCTGATCGACCAACAAATGTGGATCCGCCTGGTTGGCGGGGCCTTTCTTTGCTACTTGGGAGTGACCACCTTCTTTGCAAAGGTTGCGGAGAAGCCTGCCGAGACGCACAACGGCAGTTTGCTGGCAGCGTATGCCTCCACCTTTTTTCTGACGCTCACCAATCCGCTTACCATTCTCTCTTTTGCGGCCATCTTTGCTGGCATAGGGATCGCCAGCGCGGGGCAGGATTACCTGGGCGCTGCGGTGATGGTGCTGGGCGTGTTCCTGGGGTCGGCGCTGTGGTGGTTCTTTCTTAGCGAGGGCGTAAGCCTGCTGCACGGGAAGTTCACGCCGGCGGGTTTTCGGTGGATCAATCGAATTTCCGGCATGATCATTGCGGGGTTTGGCATCCTGGCGTTATTGAGCCTGTAGGCTGGAAAAATTCCCTGCAAGGGAGTCTTTTGCAAAGCGGCTTGGGCGGCCGAAACTGTTACTTCTGTTCGACGAATGCCTTGACGTCCCATCTTTTAGCGTCTAGAATCCAAGCGTTGATCTAACACGAAACAGAAGGAATGATGAACGACGAATCTGTCCCTAGACCTGGGCACTTTGGGTGCCCACCCTGCTATCATCTGATCTAGCCTCTCGGAGGACAGATTCTTTCTGTATACCGCCTCCGGGGGCCAGACAGGAGGTGTTCCCATGATCGTCAACACGGAAGAAATTTTGACGCGGCTTCAAGACGCGCTGGAACGCGATGATTTCGATGCGGCCATCCACATGCTTGAAGTCTTGCGCGGCCCGGATCAAGCCAAACTGTTTGCCGAACTGGACGACGAGGAGCAGGTAGAACTTTTACCGAAGCTCGATTTGTCTGACTCGGCGGACATTCTTGAAGATTTGGACGATCCCGAAGCGGCCAAATTGGCCTCATCGCTTCCGTTGGAGACCATCGCCCGCATCGTGGACGAGATGGAACCGGACAAGGCCGCCGATTTGTTGGGCGACCTTACACCCCAACAAGCGCAAGCCGTCCTTTCCCGGCTGGACGACCCGGAGGAAGTGCGTCCGCTGATGATCCACCCGGACGACAGCGCCGGCGGCCTGATGACCTCCGAGTTCCTGGCCTTGCGTCCGTTGATGACAGCGCAGGAGGCGGTCGAAGCCCTGCGGCGCTGGAATCCCGATTCGGAAGATATCTATTATTTGTTCGTCGTCGATCAGGAGAAGAAATTATGCGGCGTGGTTAATTTGCGGAGCTTGATCCTGGCCGCCCCAAACACTCTGGTGCAGGAACTTATGGACCCGGACGTGATCTCTGTCAGGGCTGGCATCGACCAGGAGGAATGTGCGCGCACCATGACGCACTATGACTTGGCGGCCATCCCCGTCGTGGACGAGTTGGGGCACCTGATGGGCGTCATCACCTACGACGACATCGTCGACGTGTTGGAAGACGAAGCGACCGAGGATATTTACCACCTGGCCAACGTCTCCAACAGCGACCTGGATCCGGAAAGTTCCACCGCTGAACAGATCAAAGGCCGCCTGCCGTGGTTGTATCTCAACTCGTTGACGTCCTTGTTCGCGGCTTGGGTGATCAGCAATTTTGAGCAGGTGATCGCGCAGGCGGCTGTGCTGGCGCTTTTTCAGTCTGTGGTTGCGGGGCAGGGGGGGAACACGGCCAGCCAGAATGTGGCTATGGCCGTGCGCGCGCTGGCGTTGGGCAAGATCAGCCCCAGATCGTTTGTGCGCATTCTTGTCCGGCAGTTTTTTGTCGGCTTGTTGCTGGGTATGTCGGTGGGTACGGTTGTCGCGGTTGGCGTTTATCTCTGGCGAGGCAATCTTTACCTGAGTCTGGTGCTTGGTCTGGCTTTGGTAGGAAACTTGAGTTTGGGCTCTTTGGTCGGCGTTTTGGTGCCGCTGGGCTTGCAAAGTTTCAATATCGATCCTGCCCTGGCGTCGTCGGTGCTGGTCACAGCGGCTACGGACAGCATGGGATTCTTTATCTTCCTGAGCCTGGCGTCCCATTTTTTGCAATACTTACACTGACGAATATTCAAGGCGAGGCCAATTTTCGAAAATTCGCCCCGCCTCTTGCACCTGTAGTTACGATGTGGAGCATCGCGTCCAAAACAACTTCCCGCAGGTTTCAAACCTGCGGGAAGTTTCTGTTACCGTTCCCATTTCAGAAAAGCATCCAAAACACGAAGATTTTTCTCATAATTGGTATCGCTGTGATTGGTCAATTCGATATCCACTGCCGGGATGCCTTTGACGGATGAAGCCCAGTCGGTCAGGTTGCCGCTGTAATCACAGCCGGTGTTGATGGGCGGATACATATAGCCTCCTCTTTGCGCAAGCGTCTCGGCCAGGCGTTCTGACGGCTCAAAGGGAGGCAGCCCGCCCGCGAAGACGCCCAGCGCGGCGCTGTGGTAGCTGATCAGGGCTTTGATGTCGTGAAAATTGATGAAGTTCATCAAGGCCACCGTCTCCGGTTCCGAGGCCGGATACTCCCCTGCCGTCACTGGCAGATAAGACCAGCAGCCATCCTTGTTCCACTCGGATTTCCAGTGATAGGGCCAGTTGCGGTTCAGGTCTACGCCGTGATCGTTGACGCGCCCTTCATGGCCATGGGCGCGCGCTTCGCCATCGGGGTTCAGGGCGTGCAGGATGTAAAGGGTGACATCGGGCGGGACGACTTCGGGATGTTCGGTCAGGTAGAGGATCAATTCCTCGGCCAGGGCGATTGTGTTCCACTCGTTCCCGCCGTGGATCCCGGCGATGATCAGCTTCTCGGTCGGCCCGTTCCCAAATTGATAGACTTCCAGCGGACGCCCGGAGACCGAATATCCGATCATGATCGGATCGGGACCTGTGTGCAGGACGAAGGTTGTCGGGGTGGTGGCGACGATGGGCGTCGAGCGGGGGTTTGGCGTGACCGACGGCAGGATGTAGGTTGTGGGCGGCGGCTGGATGATGGCCGGCGCGGTGGTGGGTGTGCTGGCCGCGGTCGGCATGACCGCGGGCGGCGGGAGCGGGGCCGGGCGGCTGCTGCGGATGAAGAGCAGGACGCCTGCGATCCCGACCACGCCAACCAGGTTGAGCGCCCAGATGCCCATCAAAAGAGCGGGAGTACGTTTGCTTTTTGTCGGTGACATTTACGAATTCGATGCAACTGCCCGACGGAGCATGTTGATGGCGATGCTGACCGCCCAGCGGGACGTGTTGTGCGGATGCCCGCCATAGGTCAGTTGACGGGTCTTTTCCCCGTTCGGCGTGATGACACAGATCTCGACGGTTTGCTGTTCTTCGCCGGGAAAGAATGCCACGCCCAGGGCGGCCTGGGCATTTTGTTCTTGCCGCGCGGCGCGCGTCCGTTCCGGGAGCAGGCCCAGGGTCAGGTTCGTTTCGAGCAGGACCGGATTCGGGGAGGCGGCCAGACGGCGGGCCAGTTTGCCATCCAGCCCGAATTCGACTGCGGCCAGAGTCCAGCCGCGCTGCGCGAGGGCTTCGAGCGTCACGCCCTCCAGGGTGTCCTGGTCTGCGCCGAAGACAACTTTCCCCAGTCGCTGACGGATATCCGCTTCGACCTCGGCGATCATGCGACTGGCTTCGGCCTCGGTATCCGCCTTGGCGGCCAGGCGGACGTCCACGATACCGGCGTGGGCAGCCAGCCCGACGGTGGGGTTGGATAGTTCCTCGAGGTCGCCGATCTTTTCGTCGATGCGGCCCTCGCCGATGCCGGCGGTGTGCAGCAGGCGCACGATGATGACCTCGTGCAGGTCATAGTGCGATTGCAGATAGGGGATGACCGACTGGTGCAGCAGCGTCTCCATTTCGCGCGGCACGCCGGGCAGGGAGATAATGGCGTTGTGTTCGGTCTCGACGATGAAAGCCGGGGCCGTGCCGACCGGATTGTCGATGGCGATGGCGCCTTGCGGCATGTAGGCCTGACGTTTTTGGTTCTCGCCGGGCTTGCGGCCGTAACGTGAAATGCGCTCGCTGATCTGTTCCCAGAGTTCCGCGCGGAACTCGGTTTCGACGCCCATCGCCAGCGCGACAGCCTGGCGGGTGGGGTCGTCTACGGTGGGGCCAAGACCGCCGGTGGTGATGATGATCTCCGCCCGCTGCATGGATTCGCGGATGCTCTCGGCGATGCGCTCCACATTGTCGCCGATGGTGATGGTGCGGTACAGGTCCACGCCCAGATCGCGTAAGTTGCGGGCGATGTAGCGTGTGTTGGTATCGACGATTTCTCCGAGCAATATCTCGGTGCCGATGGTGATAATTTCTGCGGACGGCATCGTTAAAATCTCAAATGCCTGACGGATAATCTGTGATGAATTAATTCGTTGAGCGCATCGATGCCGATTTGGAGATGTTTCTCCACATAGGTCTCGGTGACTTTCTTGTCGCTTTTGGCTGTTTTCACGCCGGTGGAGATCATGGGTTGGTCGGAGACCAACAGCAGCGCGCCGGTGGGTATCCGATTGGCGAAGCCGGTGATAAAGAGCGTGGCCGTTTCCATGTCGATGGCCATGACGCGGATGCGCTCGAGGTAGAGCTTGAATTTCTCGTCATGCTCCCAAACGCGACGGTTCGTGGAGTAGACTGTCCCCGTCCAATAGTCGTGTTCGCGATCGCGGATGGTGGTCGAAACGGCCTTTTGCAGATTGAAGGCTGGCAGGGCGGGTACTTCGGGCGGAAAGTAGTCATTCGAAGTACCTTCGCCGCGGATGGCCGCAATGGGCAGGATCAGGTCGCCGACGACGGTCTTCTTCTTCAAGCCGCCGCATTTTCCCAGGAAGAGAACGGCTTCGGGTTGGATGGCGCTCAACAAGTCCATGATCAGGGCGGCGTTGGGGCTGCCAATGCCAAAGTTGATCAGCGTAATACCCTCTGCGGTGACGTTGGGCATTGGTTTGTCGAGTCCGTGTATCTCGGCGTCGTGCCATTGTGTGAACAGGTGCAGGTAGTACTCGAAATTGGTCAGCAAGATGTGTTTCGAGAAACTGTCCAGCGCTGTGCCGGTGTAGCGTGGCAGCCAGTCTCTGACGATTTTCTGTTTGTTCGTTAGTGTCATATCGGCCTCTTGGCAATCCGCATGTCGATGCGCCGCTTTCAAAGCGCCCGGCGCATCGACATCAACATCGATCGTTAGACTACATTGTACTCGTGAATCAAACGTCCTTCCTCGAAGCGTTTCAGATCGAGCATCGAAACGTCCACTGTGCTTGCCTGGCCGTCCAGGATGATCTCGGCCACCAACTTTCCGGCCACCGGCCCGTGCATGAAACCGTGGCCGGAGAAACCCGCCACGAGGTGAAAACCGTCCACGGGCGTTGGGCCAAAGATGGGGTGTGCGTCGGGCGTGACCTCGTACAACCCGGCCCAATGCGAGACCATCCCGGCCTGTTCGACCGGCGGCATCCGCTCGATGGCGGCCTCCAGGTTGACCAGCTCCCAGTCCTCGTTCACGTTTTGGTCAAAGCCGGGTTCTTCGTTCGGGTTGGACATCCCGATCAGCAGGCCCTCGCCTTCCCGGTGAAAGTAGAGCGCCTGGGCAAAGTCGATCACGAACGGGAAATCCGACGGTATCTGGGGCAGGGGCGTGGTCGTAAAGATCTGTCGGCGGATGGGCGTGATCGGGACGTGGACCCCGGCCATCCGGCTGATCAGACCTGCCCAGGGGCCGGCCGCGTCGACGACCAGCGGGGACGCCACTGAACCCTGGCTGGTTTCCACGCCCCGAATTTTTCCTCCATCCACGCGGAGTCCCGTTACCTCCACGTCTGTGAGCGCGGTGACGCCCATCTTTTGCGCCGCGCTGATGTAGCCCATCACCACGCCGTTGGGGTCTACCAGTCCGTCTTTGGAGCAAAACGTCCCGGCCAGGATGTCGTCGAAGCGCATCATGGGCAGGCGGGCGCGCACCTCGTCGCCGCTCAGCCATTCGGTTTCCACGCCCAGGCTGTGCTGCAGCGCGACGTTGTGTTTGAAGGCAGCGACATCCTTCTCGCGGCTCAAGGCCAAGAGATAGCCGCACTGGCGATAATCTATCTCCTGGCCGATTTCTTCTTTGAAACGTTCGAGCATGGGCAGGCTTTCGAGCGACAGGCGGATGTTGATCTCGGTGCCAAATTGGTAGCGCACGCCGCCCGCGCAGCGCCCGGTCGCGCCCTGGCCAAAGAACTCCTCTTTTTCGAGCAGCAGGATGTTCTTTTGGCCGCGTGCGGCCAGGTGGTAGGCGGTGCTGGCGCCCATCACGCCGCCGCCGATGATAATGACGTCTGCTGTTTTTGGTAGTTGCATTGTTTGTCTCTCCAATATGTGCCCTGATCGTCAACAGGGGCAGGATTTGGTGTGTATCCGAAAATTACTTTGTTGTACTAACGGCTTTGTGCAGCACCCTGGAAAGGTTAGCCGTTAACAGCGACTGCTGCTTAGAATGCCACGACTTGCCCTAAATTCATTGCTTCCGCATTTTGCAAGGCCAGTTGTGCAGCCATCGCATCTTGCACGGCCACGCCGACGGATTTGAAGAAGGTGATCTGTTCGTCGTCTGTGCGTCCGGGGGCCTTGCCCAGCACCACCTCGCCGAGTTCGGTCAATTCGGCGGGGAAGAGCAATTTGCGATTGATCGCGGCGACGATTTCTCCGGCCTCGGCCATGACCGCTTCACGCGAATCGACGAAGACGGCGGCCCGCTTCAGCATTTCGGGCGGGTTCTCGATCATGTCCAACGTGTAGGAGCCGACGCCGTTGATGTGTACGCCGGGCTTCAGGTCGGCAGCGTCGTAGACCGGGGCGGCGGCGGTGGTGGCGGTGCAGATGATGTCTGCGGCGGCGAGGGCCTGCCCCGGGTCCCGCGCGGAGCGCAAATCTTCGGGAATGGGATCCCGTCCGGCCATCTCGTCAATGAACGTTTCCGCGCGCTGCGGATCGGGGTCATATATCCAGACCGTTTCAAGCTGGCGGACGCTGCAAACCGCAGCCAGTTGAGTGCGTCCCTGCGTGCCTGCGCCGAAGATGGCGGCCACGCGGCTGTTGGGGCGCGCCAACAGATCGGTGGCGGCCCCTGATGCCGCGCCGGTGCGGATGGCGGTCAGCGTGCTGCCCTCCAGCAGGGCTACCGGCTGTCCGGTTTCCGGGTTCAGGACGAGCACGGCGGCCTGGATGAAGGCCAGCCCGCGTTGGGGATTCTTCGGAAAAAGCGAGACCACTTTGACGGCCAGCGCTTCACTCTCCGTATCTTGCACAAAGGCAGGCATGAAGAGGCTTGTTGCCTCGTGTGGGGCAATGGGGAGACTCGCACGCAATGGCACTTCGGCGCGTCCGTCTGAGAGTGCGGCGTAGGCGCGCTTTGTGGCTTCTATAACGTCTTTCATGGGGAGGGCCTTGCGGACGTCAGATGTGTTGAGTATTCGCATGTTCCTCATCCTTTGCCGTGAATTTATGGGCCTATTGTACACTGATTGAAAGAAACCCGTTTTCACGTGAAAACGGGTTTTTGCGTACTTGTGGGGGAGGTGGTTTTGTTATTCCATGCCCAGATAGGCTTTCTGCACCATCTCGTTTTCCTTCAACGCCTCGGCCTTGTCGCGCAGTACGATCTGCCCGGTCTGGAGCACGTAGCCGCGATTGGCGATCGAGAGCGCCATCAGCGCGTTCTGCTCTACCAGCAGGACGGTGGTGCCCTCCCTGTTGATCTGTTCGATGGCGTCGAAGACGCTTTCGACCAGCACGGGGGCCAAGCCCATCGAAGGCTCGTCCAGCAACAGGAGGCGGGGTTTTGCCATCATGGCGCGACCGGTCGCCAACATTTGCTGCTCGCCGCCGGAAAGCGTTCCCGCAACCTGGGAGCGGCGCTCTTTCAAACGAGGGAAGAGCGCAAAGACGCGCTCGAAGTCGTCTTTGATGCCGTTTTTGTCGCTGCGGCTGTAGGCGCCCATTTCCAGGTTTTCCTGGACGCTCAGTTTGGCGAAAACGCCGCGGCCCTCTGGAACCATGGCGATCCCTTTGTAGACCAGTTTATGGGCCGGGATGCCGGTGATGTCCTCGCCCTCCAGGACAACGTTGCCCTCGCGGGGTTTCAACAAGCCGCTGATGGTGCGCAGGGTCGTGGTCTTGCCAGCGCCGTTAGCGCCGATCAGGGTCACGATCTCCCCTTCCTCTACGGTCAGGGAGATACCTTTCAGGGCGTGAATATTCCCATAGTAAGTGTGGATGTTATTGATTTCCAGCATTGCTGCCATTGGTACTCTCCCTGTTCTAGGCCTTTGCGCCCTTGGTTTCTAGTTTTAGACCGGCAGCCGCACCGCGACCCAGGTAAGCTTCGATCACTCTTGGGTTGCGTTGGATCTCTTTGGGGGTTCCCTCAGCGATCTTTTGGCCGAAATCCATGACCGAGATTTGTTCGCTGATGCCCATGACCACTCTCATATCGTGTTCGATGAGTAGAATGGTGATTTCCAGTTCGTCGCGCAGGCGCTGGATAAAGTGCATCATCTCGGCAGATTCGTTGGGGTTCATACCGGCCGTAGGCTCGTCCAGCAGGAGCAGTTTGGGTCTGCTGGCCAGGGCGCGAGCGATTTCCAGTCGGCGCTGAGCGCCATAGGGCATGTTGTGAGCGATCAGGTCGCCCATCCCGGCCAATCCGACGAAATTCAACAGGCGGATGGCCTCTTCGAGGGCGGCAGCCTCTTCTTTGAGAAATCTGGGGGTCTTGAAAATCGCCTCGACCCACAGTGTTTTCAGGTGGGGGTGTTGGCCTACCAAAATATTCTCAATCGCCGTCATGTTGGAAAAGAGGCGGATGTTCTGGTAGGTGCGCGAAATGCCGTGATGGGTGATCCGGTCTGTGGACAAGCCTTGAATGTAATGCCCATCGAAAATGATATCGCCCTCGTCAGGGACGTAGAAGCCGGTGATGCAGTTGAAGAACGTGGTTTTTCCTGCGCCGTTTGGGCCGATTACGCTGGATATCGAATACTCTTCGATATCCAGGTTGAAATCGTTTACCGCGACCAGACCGCCAAAGCGTTTGGTGACATTGCGTGTTGTGAGAATTGCTCCCATTATGTCTCTCCTAACTCTCTGATCTTGCTACTTGATCGGAGAATTGCTCTTTTCCGGATCGCAATTCCCGTTTCCGTGTGGCTTCTGGCAGGAACCCTTCCGGCTTGACCAGCATCATCACGATGAGCAGGATGCCGTACATCAGCAGCCGGTATTCCGCAAATTCGCGCAGCATTTCTGGCAGGCCGACCAGGATCAAAGCGCCGACTACGACGCCTGGGATGCTGCCCATGCCGCCGACGATGATCAGGGACAGGGCGTTGATGGAGATCAGAATGTTGAAACTGTGGGGGAAGATATTTCCCAAGCGGGCGGCGAAGATGGCGCCTGACATGGCGGAGAATGCGGCGCCAATGGCGAAGGCCAAAAGTTTGGTTTGTACCAGGTTGATGCCCATTGCCTCGGCTACGTCCTCATCTTCCCGCATGGCCATCCATTGGCGTCCCAGGCGCGAGTCGCGCAAGCGGATGGTCACAAATGCAGCCAGCACTGCTCCCAAAACGACCAGGTAGTACATGCTTTGCGGACTGTCCATCGCGAAGCCGAATATTTTTGGATGAGGAATATGCAGTACGCCTTGCGCGCCGCCTTCGAGAGGGGCCAGCCAGTTCGATAGCGCCAGGATGCGGATAATCTCACCAAAGCCCAGCGTGACGATGGCCAGGTAGTCGCCGCGCATGCGGAGTACCGGGAAGCCCAGCAACAGTCCCCAGATGACGCCGACCAACACGGCAAAGGGTAGCGCCGTCCAGAAGGTAAGGTCGCTGCGCCCGAGCGGGCCGGTGGATGTGAGTATGCCCATCGTGTATGCGCCAAAGGCGAAGAAGGCTACGTAACCCAGATCGAGCAAACCGGCATAACCGACCACGATGTTCAAACCCAAGCCCATCATGACATACAGGCCAATGATAAAGAGCGCCTGGCTCAGGAAGAGCCCTACCGTCCAAGGCAAAACAAGCAAGAACACAACGCTCAAGACAATCAGAACTGTCCGGCCTCGCTTTCGGCGGCTTTCGGGCATTTGCTCCCACTTGGCGCGGGTTTTTTTGTTGATCCCAAAATAACCGATGGCGAAAGTGATCACAAAAATGACGATTGCCGCAACCGGGTTGAGCGCTTTGTTCGTGAACAGGACTTTATTCAAGCTGGAACTGAAAAGTTCTCGGACGATCTGTGCAACGTTTTCGGAGAACAGACCAAGGCCCAATACCCAGATCAGACTATTGATCCAGGCTCGCCGCCAATTTTCGGGCAGCAGGACAAAGGATGAGCCGATCAACCCCATCAGACCGCTGAAAAGCGCAAACAACAGATTCCCAAGCACCAGTCCCTGCCCAAAGGTCAGGAATTCAACCAGTGACGGGGAAAGGTTGACGAACATGCTTCTCAGTTCGAACACTCTTTCCTGACCTGCGGCCTGGATGACAAATACCTGGATGACCAACGTTAGAATGATCAATAGGATGCTTGTGATCATGCCAGTTATAAAACTGGCCGCTGCGGCAATGCTTGCCGAATGCTCTTTCATGGCCCGCGTCACCAAAAAACCGGCGCCAACGGCTCCAAAAACGAGGAAGACGTGTCCCAGAGAGACGGAGGTGCCGACCAAGTTGCGTTGGGCAAATGTCTCCACAATGCCTATTGTGGTGAGATATAGTGCTATAACGCTTCCCAGGAGGCCATAGCGCAGGATGATGCGGAAATTTTCTTGAAGTGTTTTGATCATCGCGGCACCTCAGGCTTTCTTCTCTGCTAACCGCTCGCCGAAGATACCTTGCGGGCGGAAAATCAGAATAATTACAAGTAGGGTAAAGGCGAAGGCGTCTCGCAGTTGGTTCACGGCGGGTATGCCTAATCCCTCGAGAATCAGGTTGGGGCCTACGGCCTCAAATACACCCAGGAAAAGTCCGCCGACCATGGCGCCTGGGACGTTCCCGATCCCACCCAGGACAGCGGCGGTAAAAGCCTTGATGCCCGGGATAAAACCCATGAAAAAGAACACGCCCTGGGGCCGGAAGAGCCCATTGAAGACACCTGCTGCACCAGCCAAGGCACCGCCGACGGCAAAGGTGATCATAATTACCTTGTCTACGTTGATTCCCATTAGCCGGGCAACTTCTTTGTCTTCAGATACGGCGCGCATCGCTTTGCCGATTTTTGTGCGCTCTACGAAAAAGTACAAACCGAGCATCAGCACCACCGCGGCGACCAATACCACGATTTGGACACGAGGGATTTCGTATCCGGCGATATTGATGATGCCGCTCAAGGCTGGTACGGTGGGATAAGCGTGGAATTCGGCACCGTACAGCCCGCGAAAGGTGTATTCAATTGTGAAGGAGGCGCCGATGGCGGTAATGAGGGGGACCAGGCGCGGCGCGCCTCGCAAGGGACGGTAAGCAACGCGTTCCACGATAACGTTCAACACCATGGAAACTGTAACGGCTACCAGGAGGAGAATGAGAATCGCCAATACGGGGTGGCTTGCCAAAAAGCCGGACAAGGCAAAGCTGTCGGCCAGGAACACGGAGGTAAAGGCGCCGGCCATATAAACATCACCGTGGGCAAAATTGATCATCAAAAGAATGCCGTATACCAGGGTGTATCCCAGGGCGATGAGGGCATAAATACTGCCCTGTGCCAATCCCGCGAAAATGAGTGTCACCCATTGGTCGCTGGAGTACCGGGCAACACTGAGTGTATTGAAAATACCGATGACAATTGCTGCGAGGGCGAGAACCTGAAATAATTTCAGGAGGAAATCTACCCAAGAGAAGCGTTCAATGTATCGTTTAAGCATGTGGAACTCCCGACGATATGAGTCCAGAACGAACTACTGATTGCTGTGTAAATTTGCCAAAATCGATTATCTGATTTGGTTTGTGGAAACAGCGTTGCAAAATTAGAGGGTGAGTCAGAGGACGTATGTCCTCTGACTCACTCAAGTTTCTCTGGTGGAGATTACTCTCCAGGTGTGTAAACCGCTGCTGGCGGCCAAGCGCCGTTCAGTTCGGCTTCGGTGATCTGGAAGACACCCAGAGCACCACCGGTGGCGCAGTCACCATGGCTGGTGCCGAGCTCGCCGAAGTCTTTGTCGGTGCAGTCCAGTTTGCCGGTCAGGCCGGTGTAGCTCCCCAGAGCGGAGATGCTATCGCGCAGCGCCTGGCGACCAATGTGAACTGTGCCGTCTTCGTCTACGACGGCGACTTTCTCGATGGCGTCGAGCAGGATGTTGGTGCCATCATATGCGAAGGCGTGGAAGCCGCTCGGCGGAACGCCGCCGAATTTGGCATCCCATTTTGCCAGGAATTCATCGTAGGCAGCGCCGGTCACGTATGGGCCGGAGAGGTACATGCCAACGACGTTGGGGCCGGCGTTCTCGGGGAAGGAGTCGGCCAGCAGGCCATCGGCACCCATCAGGGTGGTGTTTTCCAGGCCAGCGATCTCGGAGGACTGGGCAACGATGAAGTCGCCTTCAGGCTCGAAGATCGGGAAGTACAGCACGTCGGGGCTGTCCGATGCAACGGTGGTCAGGATGGTGCGCATGTCGGTATCGCCAACATTGACCGCGCCCTGGAAGGTGACTTTGCCGCCCAGTTCAATAAAGCGCTTGGCGAACACCTGCTGCAACTGGTCAGCATAGGGGCTGCCGTCGTGAATGGTGGCAGCGGTGCGAGCGCCCAGTTCGTTGTAGGCGAATTCTGCCGCAACAGCGCCCTGGAACAGGTCGGTGTGGCAAATGCGGTAGTAGCCGGGTTTCCAGGTCTGGCCCTCAATGGTCAGGGCGGGAGCGGTGTTGGATGGCGAAAGCATGACCAGGCCGGCCGCGCTGATGGTGTCCAAGGCGGCGGTGGCGGCGCTGGAGCAGTTCGTGCCGATCACACCGACGATGGTGGGGTCAGCCGCAACTTTGGTGGCCGCAGTCTGGCCGCCCTCGGCGCTACAACCGGAGTCTTCGCCGGTCAGCAGGATATCGTGACCGAGCAATTTGCCGCCACGGTCGTCAATGGCGATTTCGATGGCGCCCGAGGAGTCCTCGCCCAAGAAGGCGGTGGCGCCCGAGATGGTCAGCATGTAAGCGATGTGGATGGGCTCATCGGGAGCAATATCCACACAACCAATGGCATCGGTGCACTCAAAAGTGGCTGCCTTCGGGCCGCAGGCGGTCAGGATCATGCCGGCGACCATCAGTACTGACAATACAGCAAATAAACGTTTAGACATATTCTTTCTCCTCCGAATGTTTCTATTATCGTAGGTGCCCGCAAAGCGGGTTGGATTCTTCCAAGCGGACAATGCTTTTTTCTGTCGGTCATCACCTCCTTTTATAAAAGGCCTCGAATAGATGTAATGAAGCCCGAGAAGACCTTTATGCAGAAATTTTCTCGGTCGCTTCGAGTTTCAGAAAGGGAAAAATTATACTTTTATCAAAGAACAATCGTACAAGGATTTAAAGGTAGGGTCAAGGGTTGATCCCAATTTTTATGTATTTTTTACTTCTCAGGAGTTGTGCGCTTGTTCTTTACAAAAGACACGCAAGAACAAAGATTTCTCAGGCTCTTTTCATGCTTTTGGCGTCTTGGTGGTTTTTCTGCTCGGAAGTTGCTTGGTCTCTACTTTTGTTGAGGCCTGTACAATACCTGTTCTCTGATCTGCAAGTCGGTATTGCGAATTTTCATTGCCAGGTCAGCAGCCAGATTGTACATCAGGCGATAACCCAACTGAGGATACGTTTCGCACAGCATGATCAATTTGTCGCGGGGAATGATCAGCAGGCGCGTATCCTTTTGTGCGGCGCGGGCGCTTGCCGAGCGCAGCCCCTCGTCCACAAGCGCCACCTCGCCGAATGATTGGCCACGGCGCAGGGTGGCTATAACGGTTTCTTTTTGCTCGGTTTTTGGTGTTCCGCTTACCAGCGCGGAATTGATCAGGATATCTACTTCGCCTTGGGCGATGACATAAAGTTCTTTGCTGCCGCTGTTCTCTTCAAAGATCGTTTCCCCCTCGGAGAAGATGACTTCCTGGCACAAATTGGCTACCAGTTCCAGTTGGGTGGGGGTGAACTGGTAAAAGATGTCGCTTTGTTTAAGGAAGTTGACCAGTGAACTCATAACGCCTCACAGCAGGTTGCCAAATATGTTTGTAGTGTAGCATACTTGCAGATGGAGCGCAACCGGCGTTTTATGGAAATTCTTGTTCCAGCCAGTCCATTGGATTGACCTGTACGTTATTAACCCATATCTCCCAGTGGAGATGCGCGCCGGTAACGCGCCCTGTGCCCCCAACCAGGCCGATGACCTGCCCCGCTTCAACCTGGTCGCCGACTTTGACGTCAATTTCTGACTGATGCCAGTACCCGCTGTACACGCCCCAGCCATGGTCAATAATGGTCGCGTTGCCTCGGACGACCGTCTCTTCGGCGAAAACGACGACCCCGTTTGCAGGGGCGGTGATCTGTAAACCCTCCCCGCCGCAGAAATCCAGGCCGCTGTGAAAGCCCTCGACTTCGAGCGATGTTCCTTGTCCGACGTAAGTGCGGCGTGTGCCGTAGCGCGAGGTGAAGCAATCCGGGTAGAGGGAAGGATTTTGGAAGACGCCGTCCCACAGACGCCGAGGCGTGGCTTCGGAGACGATTTCCAGCAGTTGTTCCAATTCTGTTTCGGATACGGTTTGGTCGATCGTGTCGGGGGGGACAACGATTCTCTCGTGGGGATAATTGCCAGAAATTACCAGCACCATTTGCTCGAAGGATTGCGTACTGCCATCCGCCAGCGTGGCTTCGAGTTGCAAGGGGTAGGCGCCCGGTTCGAGCAGGGCATGGATGCCTTGGAGCGCAACGTAATTGCCATCCTCCATGGGGAAGAATCGCAGGGGATACTCGCCCAAATGGCCGCTCAACGTGGCGGGTTGCGAGAGCGCCACGCGGATCTCGGCTGTGCCGCCCTGTACCAGGGGCAGTGTCTCGACCTCGGCGGAGGCGAAGGCGGCTGGCAGGCCGTTGGCGTTTTGGTCAGATTGGCTGGATGGGGAGTAGAGCACGTCGCCGGGCAGGGCTGCCCAGGTTCCCTCCAGGCGGTTGACCTCGGCCAGCACCCAGGGGTCGCTTCCCTGCGCTACGGCCAGTTCGAGCAGCGTCTCGCCGGGGGCCAGGGAGGCGCGGGCGCTCAGGGCCGGCTGGCCCTCTTCCTGTGGGATGATCAGGCTGACCCCCGCGTAGAGTTCCGTCGGGCTGACCAGCCGGTTCAGTCTGCGCAGCACGTCCTGGGGGGCTTGTGTGCGTCGTTGCAGGCTGCGCAGGGTGTCGCCGTAAGGTACGGTTTCGGTGCGCAAGATGCCGCTTACGCCCTCCAGGCCGGGGATGACCAGTTCCTGCCCCACGGACAGCACGTCGGCATCTGTCAATTCGTTGGCGGCCATCAGATCGTCCAGCGCAATGTTGAAGCGGGAGGCGATGTCCCACAGCGTATCGCCAGCCTGAACGATGTAGACCGGCCCTTTCTTCGGCGGTTCGGGTGTTTGTGCAGAGACGGGGCTGGCAGTCAGAAGCAGCAACCCCGCCAGGAGGGCGTATAGTGCGCGTTTAAGCATCTTTGATTTCTACCTTGTTCCCGATCTCAAAATTGTCCCATCGGTCGGGATGGATTTCCAGGATATATTTGGCGGCTTTTTGGGGGAAGTAAGCCGGACGCCAACGCCGCGCCAGCACCTTGTCCACGACTGTCAGCGACGAGTCGATCCAGACGACGGTCAGGTCGAAGCCTACGCCGAGCATGTGGATGGACGCGTCCAGGCGGCTGTCGCTTCCTTGGACCAGGAGCAGGCCTTCGTCCGGGGCGAGGCCGCGTCGGAAGGTCAGGCCGCGCAGGCGGCAGAGGAAAGAGGCGCAATATTTGACGCGTATAGGCGTTGCGGACGGGGTGTCTGAATTGCGGATCAGGACGAATCGGGGCATTGGTCAATTACAAAACGGGGCGACGATTGTCGCCCCGTCCTTGGTTGATTTTGTGGTTCAGGATGTTGCTTTGTCTTCGTTTTTGCGCAGCACTTTTTCTACACTGTTGAGCAAGTCTTGCGGGCTGAAGGGCTTGGCGATGTAGTCATCTACTTTGGCGATGTGCAGCCCGAGCACCTTGTCGATGTTCTGGGCTTTGGCGGTGACGACAATGACCGGGATGTGGCGCGTAAGCTCGTTGGCTTTCATTTGCTGATATACTTCCCAGCCGTCCATGTCGGGCATCATCAGATCGAGGAGTACAAGGTCGGGCGGGTCATTGCGGATCATTTCCAAACCCTCAATGCCGCCGTTGGCTCCCTTCACTTCAAAGCCGCGTCGGTTTAGAATAAGACGAATCAAGTCGACCATTTCTGGTTCGTCTTCAACGCAGAGAATACGTTTTATTGCTTTATCTTTCATAATATATTCAGCCTGAATGTGAACTAAGTTTACCATAAAAGCGAGTGAGAAAAATGAAAATAGTGACCTGGAATGTTAACGGACTGCGGGCTGCCCTGCGTAAGGGTATCTTGGACTGGGTGTTGGACGAATCGCCGGATATTCTGTGTTTGCAGGAGACGCGTGTCCGACCGGATCAATTGAAGGAAGAACAACGTAATATCCCCGGCTATCAAATCGTCTGGAATCCGGCGGAACGCGCTGGCTATAGTGGCGTGGCGACTTGGACTCGGGAAGCGCCGCAAGAGATTGAAGTCGGGATGGGCGCACCGCGCTTTGACGTGGAGGGCCGCGTCATCCGTACGCGTCACCCCGGTTTTTTCCTCTACAACATCTACTTCCCGAATGGACAGCGCGGCCACGAACGCGTGGAATACAAACTGGATTTTTACGCCCACCTTCTCGACACTTGTGACGCGCTCCACGCGGCGGGCGAGTCGGTCATCATTACCGGCGACTTCAACACTGCCCACCGCGAGATCGACTTGCGTAACCCGAAAGAGAACGCCAACACGTCCGGCTTTTTGCCCGAAGAACGCGCCTGGATCGACCGCTATCTCGAACACGGCTTTGTGGAAGTCTACCGGCATCTGTATCCTGACCGGGAGCAATATACCTGGTGGACGTACCGCTTCAATGCCCGTCAGCGAAATGTCGGCTGGCGGATCGACTATTTTCTGGTTTCGGAGAGCCTGCTGCCGCGCGTGCAGGATGTGATCATCCACGATGATGTGCTCGGTTCGGACCATTGTCCGGTGGCGTTGTTGATCGATTAAACCGCCAAATTGAGCCGCGCCGAATTTCTTAGAGAATTATATAAACGATGTTGAAGGACTTCCAATATGGGTAGAGATTGGTATAATCTCTACGTAACAGGAGGATTCTGTGGAATCTAGACGTAGTCAATCATATCTGATCTATACCCTGCTTTTTGTAGCCATCATAGCTATGGTCTACATGAGCATACGGGAAGATGCAAACAGTCAACAGCCTTTGACGATCAATGAGGTCGCAAGGGATGTTCAACAGCATAAAGTGACTCGTATTATCGTAGAGAGCGAAGATCGTGTGCGGGTTGTGTATGGTTCTGGCGATAATGCCATCGAGAAGTTGTCTCAAAAAGAACCTGCTAGTACGCTTGTTGACCAGTTGGTCAGCCTGGGTGTTGCTCCCGAAGACCTTTCATCCGACAATGTCAAGATCGAGGTCAAGCCGCCCAGTTCCTGGGGCGGGATTGTGACCAGCGCGCTGTACATTTTGCCGGTCATCTTCATGGCTGGTGTGCTGTGGTTCATTTTTCGCCAAGCGCAGGGCAGCAATAACCAGGCCATGTCCTTTGGCAAGTCGCGCGCCCGCATGTTCACTGGCGACCATCCGACCGTGACTTTCGAAGACGTGGCCGGCGTGGAGGAGGCCAAGGAGGAACTTCAGGAAGTGGTCGAATTCCTGCGCGAACCGCAGAAATTCATCCAACTGGGCGCACGCATCCCGAAGGGCGTCTTGCTGGTCGGCTCACCTGGCACGGGCAAGACCTTGATGGCCAAAGCCGTCTCGGGCGAGGCCGGGGTGCCCTTTTTCTCGATCTCCGGTTCGGAGTTCGTTGAGATGTTCGTCGGTGTGGGCGCCAGCCGTGTGCGTGACTTGTTCGAGCAGGCCAAGCGCCACGCGCCCTGCATCGTCTTTGTGGACGAAATCGACGCTGTTGGCCGTCAGCGCGGCGCGGGACTGGGCGGGTCGCACGACGAGCGTGAACAGACCCTGAATCAGATGCTGGTCGAGATGGACGGCTTCGACACGGACACCAACGTCATCATTGTCGCGGCGACCAACCGTCCGGACATCCTTGACCCGGCCCTGCTGCGCCCTGGACGCTTTGATCGCCGTGTGATGCTTGATCGTCCCGACATGCGCGGTCGCGAGGCCATCCTGAAAGTGCACGTCAAGGGTAAACCGCTGGAGCCGGACATTGACCTGAACGTCTTGGCCCGTTCGACGCCCGGCTTTGTCGGCGCGGATCTGGAGAATATGATCAACGAGGCGGCCATTTTGGCAGCTCGTCGAAACAAGACGGCAATTGGTCAGTCTGAATTCGAAGAAGCCATTGAGCGTGTGATCGCTGGGCCGGCGCGCAAGAGCCGCTTGATCAGCGAAGAGGAGAAACGCATCGTGGCTTATCACGAGGCTGGACATGCGGTCGTGATGCACGCCATTCCCGAATCCGATCCGGTGCAGAAGGTCTCTATCATTGCACGCGGACAGGCTGGCGGGTATACGCTGGCGCTGCCCGAGGATGACCGCATACTGGCCTCGCGCAGGAAGCTGATGGCGCAAATGATTGGCTTGTTGGGCGGCCGCGCGGCCGAAGAACTGGTCTTTGATGACATCACGTCCGGCGCGTCAAACGACCTCGAACGTGTTACCAAGCTGGCGCGCTCGATGGTCACTCGCCTGGGCATGAGCAGCGAGTTGGGCCCGATGGTCTATGGACAAAAGGAAGAGCTGATCTTCCTGGGCCGCGAGATTTCCGAACAGCGGGATTATTCGGACGCGGTCGCTGAGCAGATTGACGTCGAAGTTCGCAAACTGGTCACCGAGGCGTACAAACAAGCGCGCAAACTGCTTACCAAATATCGTGACAAATTGGACGCTGTGGCTGAACGCTTGCTCGAAGACGAGACGATTAACCGGGATGAATTTGAACGTATTTTCCCGCTGCCCTCGCCAAAGAAGAGCGGCACGCCGCAGCCAGCGTAAGAAAAAAACAGAGAGAAAAACGAAAAGAGACCTCCCATTTTGGGAGGTCTCTTTTACGTCATTTTCTGTTTTTGTGCTATTCGCCCGCGGCCTCTTTGTGCTGGCGTACCAACTCGCGGCGCAAAATCTTGCCGACGGTGGTCTTGGGCAGTTCGTCGCGGAATTCGATGTGTGTGGGCACCTTGTATTTGGCCAGGCGTTCCTTGCACCACGCTTTGACCTCGTCTTCGGTCATGGTTTCGCCGGGCTTGAGCACGATCCAGGCTTTGACCGTCTCGCCGCGGTATGGGTCAGGGATACCAGCTACGCCGACTTCCAACACCTTCGGGTTGTCGGAGATGACTTCTTCGACCTCGCGCGGCCAAACCTGGAATCCGCCTGGCTTGATGAGTTCTTTCTTGCGGTCGACAATGTAGAAGTAGCCGTCCTCGTCCATGCGGGCGATGTCGCCGGTGAAGAGCCACGTCTCGCCATTCCATTTGCGCAGTGCGTTGGCGGTCTCGGTGGGCATGTTGTGGTAGCCCTTCATGACCTGCGGGCCTCGGAGCACGATTTCGCCGATCTCACCGACAGCCATTTCGGTTACGCCGTCGTCCAGGCTGATGATCTTGCAGTCCACGTCGGGCAGCGGCATACCGATTGAGCCGGTCTTGTTTTCGCCCGTCAGCGGGTTGCAGTGTGTGGCGGTTGGCGCTTCGGAGAGACCATAGCCCTCGAAGACTTTGCCGCCGGTCAGCTCCTCGAATTTCTCTTTGGTTTCACGCATCAGCGGCGCGGAGCCGGAAATGCAGGCCTTGATCGAAGACAGGTCGTATTTTCCGCCCAGCACGTCGGGGTGATTGTTGATAGCGTTGTAAAGTGTTGGGACACCGGGGAAGATCGTCGCATGGTACTTGCTGGCATTTGCCAACAGGTCATCGAGATCGCGCGGGTTGGGAACCATGACCAGGCTGGCGCCAGAAGCCATGCCGAAATTCATTCCTGCCACCATGCCGTAGACATGGAAGAGCGGAATCGCCATCAGCACGACTTCTTTGCCCGGCTCAAGGCCGGTGATCCACTCTTTGATCTGCAGGCTGTTGGCCACGATGTTGCGGTGCGTCGCCACTGCGCCCTTCGAGACGCCCGTCGTGCCGCCGCTGTATTGGAACAGGCAGGTGTCATCGGGGCTGATCTCGATTTTCGGACGGTCTTCCGGTTTGTACTTGGCGAGCAGGTCTTTCATCCAAATGTCGCCTTCGGCCAATCCACCTTCGATGCGGAAGCCGCCTTTCTTCTCCTTGGCGAGCGTGAAGAGCACTCGCAGAAGCGGAGGCAGCGTTTCCTTGATATTCGTCACGATCATGGTCTTGATCTTGGTGTCTGCCTGCGCAGACTTGATCGTTTTATAGAAATTGCTCATGACGAACATCACTTCGATGCCCGCATCTTTGGCCTGGTGCGCGATCTCGGGTGCTGTGTAAAGAGGGTTTGAAGCTACTACGACGCCGCCGGCTTTCAAGATGGCGAAATAGGCCATCACAAACTGTGGCGTGTTGGGCATAAAAATGCCCACGCGATCGCCTTTTTTGACCCCAAGGTCAGCCAGGGCGCCAGCAAGGGCATCCGTAATCTCGTTCATCTCCTTGTAGGAGATGGTTGCACCTTTGAAGATTGTACAAGCCTGGTCTGGGTACTTGCGCGCCGATTCTTCCAGAAAATGGAACAGGGGCACTTGTGGGTACTCAATTGTGTGTGGAACACCTTTATCGTAATTCTTTAACCAGGGACGCTCCATGTGGTAACTCCTCCTTCGATTTTGGGTTATAACAAAATTGCTTACGTATACGTAGTATATACAGGAAAAATCGAAAAGTCAATTGTGGTATCATCTCCGGCATGCTGATACTCTGTATTATCCTGGCACTTTCCTTCGATTTTTTGAACGGATTTAACGACAGCGCCGCCCTGGTGGCGACCGTTGTTTCGTCACGTGCGCTCTCTCCGAGGGTGGCGCTGCGTTTGGCTGCGCTCGGCGAATTCCTTGGCCCGTTCCTGTTTGGCGTCGCTGTTGCCAAGACGATTGGCAGTGACTTGCT
This sequence comes from Chloroflexota bacterium, assembly GCA_013152325.1. GTDB lineage: Bacteria > Chloroflexota > Anaerolineae > Anaerolineales > Villigracilaceae > Desulfolinea. Next base: position 4,395 of record JAADGN010000006.1, on the reverse strand, counting down.
CACCTCGCAAGGCCTCACGCTGACCGTCATCCTGGCAAGCCTGTTGAGCGCAATTATCTGGAACCTGGTCACCTGGTATTTCGGGATTCCTTCGTCATCTTCCCATGCCCTGGTGGGCGGCTTGATCGGTTCCGCGGTACTTGCCAGCGGGATTTCAGTTGTCAAGTGGGCCGGCATAACCAAGATCGCCGTCGCCTTGATGATTTCGCCCCCGCTCGGACTTTTGGCCGGATACTTGCTCACAAAGCTGGTCTACCTTCTCTCTCGACGCGCTACCCCGCGCGTCAATAGCCTTTTTCGCGGACTTCAGGTGTTTACCTCCTTTGGGCTGGCGTTGACCCACGGCGCGAACGACGCCCAAAAGACGATGGGCGTCATCACGTTGGTTTTGTTGCTTGAGGGGATTATTCCAACCTTTCGTGTGCCGCTGTGGGTCATTATGGCTTCGGCGACTTCGATCGCGTTAGGCACTTCGATTGGCGGTTGGCGGCAGATCAAAACGCTGGGCGGACGGATTTTCCGTGTACGCCCGGTGCATGGCGTGGCTTCGCAGTTGGGCAGCGCGGTAGTGATTGCCGGTGCGGCTTTGCTGGGCGGCCCGGTCAGCACGACGCAGGTGGTGAGTTCATCCGTCCTGGGCGCGGGCGCGGCGGAACGCTTGAGCAAAGTCCGCTGGCACGTTGGGCAGGAGATGCTGACCGCCTGGCTGCTGACCATTCCGGCTACGATGGGTATCTCTGCGCTCTTCTATGTGCTGATCAACTGGATTGTCGCCTGACAGTACGTCAAGAGTAGTCTGACAAGCGGCGACTTCGGTCACTTAGCGGCGGCCTTTTGGGGACAACGGAGTCCAAAGTCAGGAGACTTTGGACTCCGTTGTCCCGAACTGGCGTTATCAGACGTCACGTTCCACTTCCCCCAACCAGGCTCGAATAACAGCCTCCACGTTCGCTGCCAGCCCCTCTTCCCCCGCGTCGAACCAACGGATATTTGGATCGTTCTCCTTGAACCAGTTGGCCTGCCGCCGGACGAAGACGCGCGTGGCGCGCTTGATTTGGGTGACGGCCTCTTCCCGGGTCATCTCGCCTTGCAGGATGGCTGTGCACTCCCGATAGCCAATGGCCGAGAGACTGGGCAGGTTGGGGGAGTAGCCTTTCTCGAGCAGACCCCGTACCTCGTCCAGCAATCCGTTTGCGAACATGGCCTCGATACGCGCGTCGACGCGGGCGTAGAGTTCGGGCCGTGGACGGCGCAGACCAATCGTCAGCAGGCGGTAGGGGGAGTCGCCCCGTCCGCGCTGTTCGGAGAAACGCCTGCCTGTCCCGAAGATGACCTCCAGCGCGCGGATCGTGCGGCGCACGTTGCGCGGGTCGATCTTTTCGGCTGCTGCCGGGTCGAGGACGGCCAGTTTTTCGTGTAACCAGGAAGGGCTTGCCGCCTGGGCCAAAGCCTCCAAAACGGTACGCAGGCCTGGGTCCGGGGCTTGAGCCGGGGGCGTCCAGCCTTCGGTCACCGCGCGGACGTACTGTCCTGTCCCGCCGACCAGGAACGGCAAATTGCCGCGGGCGTGGATCTCTGCAATCGCGGCGCGGGCGGCGATTTGAAAGACGGCCAGGCTCCAGGTCTGGTCGGGATCGGCGACGTCGATCAAGTGGTGGGGGATGCGGGCGCGTTCCCCGGGCGTCGGCTTGGCGGTGCCGATGTCCATGCCGCGGTAGAAAAGCCGCGAATCGGCGGAGACGATCTCGCCGCCCAGTTGTTCGGCCAGTTGCAGGGAGAGTTCCGTTTTTCCCACTGCCGTTGGCCCGATGAGAACGATGAGGGGGGGCTTAGATGACATTCTCAAAATGTGTGATCTTTGGCTCGCGGCCGGGCTTGCCTTCAACGGCAATGGCATCAATTTGCCAGTGCTCAAGCGCGTTTTCCTGCGCGTAGTGCTCGGCGGCGGCCAGCATGTGTTCCTGCTTGCGGGCGTTGATGGAGTCTTCGGGATACCCGAATCGGGCCGACGAGCGGGTTTTGACTTCGACGAAGATGGTCATACCGTCGCGACGGACCACCAGGTCGATCTCGCCATAGGGTGTGCGGACGTTGCGCGCCACGAGGCTGTAGCCGCGCTTGCTCAGATACTCGGCGGCAGTCATCTCGCCCCAGCGCCCGATGATCTGATTGTGGCGGCTCATTTGCGGAACTGTTCCAGTAGTTTGAGCAGGCGGGCGTGTACACCGCTCGGGTGGGCGAGCGATTCGGCCGCCAGCCGCTCGTAGTGCGTGAGCATGAGTTGGGTTGCGCGCTCGATGGAGTATTGGGCAGATTTTTGGCGGGAGGCTGTGGCCATCCGTTGACGGAGGTCACGATCCAGACAAAGACGCATCAATTTGGCGGCAAACGCCGCCGGTTCGGGGCTGGACAGGAAGCCTGTCTCGCCGTCTTCGACCGTATCGCCGACGCCGACGGATTCCACGCCTATCACGGGCAGCCCTGCGCCCATCGCTTCGATGACCGAGAGCGGGTGCACTTCGGTCACGGAAGCGGTCACGAAAATGTCGCACATCGCCAGGTAGGATGGCATCTGTTCGTATGGCACCATGCCGGTGAAGCGGATGCGGCTGCTTTGTCCGCTTTGGTGCGCCAGCTTTTGCAGGGATTCTTTCTCCGGCCCGTCGCCGACGATCAACAGATGAACGTTCTCTGTGGCCTCGGCAACACCCGCGGCGGCGCGTATCAGGAAGGGCAGGTTTTTCTCCGGCCCCAGCCGCCCGGTATAGATGAGCAAGATGTCCTCGTCTGTATAGCCAAATTCGGCGCGGGAAAGCGGTGTGGCCTCGAAGCTGCGTCGGAGTTCGACCCCGTTGGGCACAACCTCGATGTGACTCTTGACCCCCAATTGCCGTAACACTTTTGCCATGCCTGTCGAGGGTGAGATGACCAGGTCTACGGCTTTGCAGAAGGGCGGCATGTAGGTTTCCAGCATGGTGTCGCTGACGATTTCCGGCAACAGGGGCAGGTAGGCCTGGGCGTACAGGTCGTAGCGGGTATGGTTGGTAAAGATGATTGGGACGCCAAGCGTGTGACAGTAGCGCAGGGCCAGCATGCCGCTTAAAAAGGGGTGATGAACGTGGACGATGTCCATTGTCTGGAGCAGTTGTTTGGCCTCGAGGCTGTAACGAAGGCTCAGGTAGTAGCCGGTGTCCATCAACGGCATCCCCGGTGAACGGATGACGTTGGTCTCCTCGTCTTCGTAATCCAGATCGCCAAAGGTGAAGATGTACACATCGTGCCCGGCTTGTTCCATGTAGCGTTTGTTGAGTGCGATGTGATTGGTGATACCGCTGACGTGCGGCTTGTAGGTGTCCGTCATCATGCCGATACGCATAAAAATTCCTCCAGGGTCAATCCTACGGCATACTAAGGTGGCTGTCAAGAAAACAACCTGAAATACCCCTCTGCCAGTTCGGCTTCGGGAGGGGATGCGATGCAATTGCCCAGGCCGGAGCTTCCGCACAAAGGCCTGGGCAGTGAGGACAAAATCTCGGGGCGCTTAGCCTCCGGGCAACAGATTCAGGCCGCCGACCGCTTCATTGACGTCATCCGCCCAGAGGAAAATGCGGTTGTACGGCTCGACTTTGATGTAGTCCTGCGGGTAATAGATTTCGCGGGTGGTCATATCCACGCAATAACGCGAGATCCACGAGCGGCGCTCTTGGCCGGTGAGCTTGCCGGTCTTGACCAGTTTCCTGGTCACGTCGTAGAGCCGGACGCACATGCGGAACTCGTAGCCGGTCAGTGTGAGCGGATTGGCCCATGCCCCTTTGCCGTTTTCGACCGCTTCCTTGCCGACCTCGCGCAGCATCACCAGGTCCGCGTGCTGGGGCAGGCTGGGATAGATCGGGAAAGGTGCAGCCCAGCCCGTCTCGACCATCAGCAGGTTGAAGGTGGCCCGTTCCCGGCGGGACATGACTGCCCGCTCCTTGGGCTTGTAGTTGGGGGCCATGTAGGCCAGCAGGCGGCCATAGCGGTCGAAAGGTTGGTCGGCCACGCTCAAGTAGACGGAGCGCTTCCGCCCGCCGTGGGGCGGGGTGAGTTTCTCCTCCACCAGGGCTTTGAAGACATCGGTCGCTTTGACGCCTTGCTGCTCTTGCAACGTGCCAGCCTGACCGGATGCCAGTTTGGGGTAGAGATGGGCGGCCAGGTCATCGTGAACGGGCGCCTTGCCTTGTTGCAGCCAATTGGCCAGTTGAGCCAGGTTCGCATCGTGTTTGGACGGTTTGGTTCGGCCCGGATAATGGACCTCAGGTGTGTCAATGCTCAACATGCGGATGGACAGTGAGACGTACGGCGTATCGCCGTCCGTGGCGCGCAGGTAGCGTTTGGAACCCAATTTGTCCAGTTCCA
>JAADGN010000070.1 GCA_013152325.1 Chloroflexota bacterium | reverse complement strand
TATTTTCCTGAAAACGCAAAACAATCTACATACACAAAATGCCATTGCTGTAATTGCCTTCTTTTTGTTAAGCCGTTAACTATTATCCCTCCCCAAGTATCAAGGTATTTAGCAAGAATTTCGTGTTTAACTCTAGTTTGAGTATCGCGTCCTTTATCTTTGTTTGCCATAAAGAGCCTCCCTTGCTGTTATCATAACAATCCATCTTAACCGGAAAAAAGTATATCACTTAGCAGAGTAGAGAATTCTGTCTACTATTCCCTGACCACTGCCTCATCCACTCTCACGAACACAAACATCGCCAACACCCCCGCGCCGAGCACGGTCAACGCCGCGCCGACGCCGAACCGGTCGGCGAGGAAGCCCAGGAGCGGCGCGAAGATCGCGGTCAGGATGGTGGTGAACTGCGACTCGACCGACAGGCCGGAGGCCATGACGCGGTGCGAGATCTGGTCGCTGATGAAGGCGACATTCATCGGACGGCGCAGGTTGTGCAAGATATAGAATCCCAAAAAGACGAAGATGGAGAGCGCGGTCAGATTCCCCCAGGTTGCCAGCCCGGACAGAAAAAGCAGCCCCGCGCCTCCCAGGAAGGTAAGATTGATGGCCCGTCCCAAGCTGGAGAAACGTCGGCTGAAATTCGCCGCGCTGCGAGAGGCGTAACTGGTGCAGAGATAGATCACGAAATAGACCGCGCCGATAACCACCGCGCCGCGCTGTTTGTCACTGAGCAGCAGGAAGAAAGGCAGCGAGAGGGCGAAGCTTTCCAGGATCGGCTGGAGATAATCCTTGGTGGCCTTGAACAGTCCGCTGAAGCTGGAACTGTTCAGAATGGCGCGCAAGGCTTTGAAATCGGTGAGCATGCCCACAAAATCTTTCAGCGTGGCCTTCATCTGTGCGCCCACCGTCTCTTTCGAGATATGCATGAGTTCCCCGTCCAGTTCGCGCGGGTAGCTCATCAGGTTGAACAAATCCAGGGTGTAAGGGATCATGGCCGCCAGGAACATGACCCGGTAACTGCCGCTGTAGAAAACCAGCGCGGCGGCAATCAGGGCATTGATCGCCGAGCCAAACTGCGAAGCCGAGCGCGTCCGTCCGTAGTATTCCACCTTCAGATGTTCCATCTTGTTGATGGTCAGATATTCCAGGATCAGCGCCTTGTGCGTCCCCGAACGAAAGGCTTCGCCAAAAGCAAACAAAACCATCGCCAGCGCGTAGAGCGGAAAACTGGCAAAGATGTAAAAAACGATGAACGAGGCAATATAAGCCAGGAAGGCCATCACCATGGTTTTGCGCCGCCCGAAGGCGTCTGCAAAGACGCCGGTCGGCACTTCCAGGATGTTGGTTGCCACGTCCCGGATGGAGTAGAGCAGGCCGATTTGCAAAAAGGTCAACCCGCTCTCGCGGAAGATCAGGATGATGAACGGATCGAAAAAGCGCAGATTCTTGAGAAATCCGTACAGCGCAAAGCGCGGGAACATGCGGTCTTTTTTAAACATGGTTGGTTAGTCCGGTTTGTTCATTGTTTGGATGGCGGATAATGGGACTGCAAGCCAACATCCACCGTCTATTGTCCATCGCCTGGATGCTCCGATGGGGCAGCCGCGTCGACCCACGCCGACAACTGCTCCCCATCCGCAGGCGGGATACCGATCCCCAGCCAAACCAGGAACTCGGTATTCCCTTTCGGTCCCAGCACCGGCGAGCGAACCAGGCCGCGCACGCCAAATTCATTGTCCTGGGCGAAAGTGAGTATTTCCAGCAGCACGCGGCGATGGATCTCAGGGTCGCGTATCACGCCCTTCCCGCGCGAGACTTCGCGTCGCCCGGCCTCGAACTGGGGTTTGATGAGGGCGATGACCTCCCCCTCCATCGCTCCGTTATGGAGGGAGTCGGCGGGGGGCGCTGACCACCCCTTCACAACCGGCAGCAGAATCTTCAGCGAAATGAACGAGGCGTCAATCGTCACCAGCGAGACCGGCTCCGGCAGCGACTCGACATAGCGCGCGTTGGTCCGCTCCATCACAACCACACGCGGGTCTTTGCGCAGTTTCCAGTGCAGGATGCCCTTGCCGACGTCAATGGCATAGACTTTGTCCGCGCCGCGCTGCAACAGGCAGTCGGTAAACCCGCCGGTCGAGGCCCCCGCATCGGCGCAGATGCGGCCCGTCACGTCAACCGGAAAGGCTTCCAGGGCCGCATCCAGCTTCTCGCCGCCGCGTGAGACAAAGCGCGGGCCGTGGTCAACGGCAATCTCCGCGTTTGATGCCACTTTGGTCGCGGGCTTGATGACCACCTGCCCGTCCACGCGCACCTGACCAGCCATGACCAGCCGCTGCGCCAGCGAGCGGCTGTCGGCCAGTCCGTGTTCGACGAGCAGAAGATCGAGCCGTAGTTTCCTGGGCATACCCGTATTGTACCGCCAACCTGCCCAAGCGGGTTTTCAAACGCCGCCTGGACAAAAGAAGGTAAAATAAACCCATGCTCAAAGCCGCCATAAAAACCATGCGCCCAAAGCAATGGGCCAAAAATGTCTTCGTTCTGGTCGCGCTGGTCTTTGACCGCCAGTTGACACAGCCTGATTCCGTCCTGCATACGATAGCCGGCGCGTTCATATTCAGCCTGTTTGCCAGTGTGGTCTACATCATCAACGACATCGCCGACGTCGAGGCCGACCGTCAACATCCCACCAAACGCAATCGCCCCATCGCCGCGGGGACGCTCCCTGTTCCAGCCGCCTGGGGGCTGGCCGCGCTTCTCCTTTTCGTTGCTGCCCCGGCGGCCTATTGGCTCTCGCCGTCTTTCGCGCTCATCACATTCGCCTATCTGACGCTCAACCTAACCTACTCCAAGTGGCTGAAACACATCGTCCTGCTCGACATCATCGTGCTGGCATCCTTTTATGTCATCCGTATCGCGGCAGGCGTGGCGCTCATCCACGTTGAACGCTTTTCCCCGTGGCTTTACATCTTTACCACTTTCCTGGCGCTCCTGATCGGAACAGGCAAACGCCGCGCAGAGCTGGCCGAATTAGCTGGCAACACCAACGCCCACCGCCGCGTGCTGGATGGCTATACCATCCAGTTTCTCGATCAAATCATCACCCTGGCCGCGGGCATGACCATCATTACTTACAGCCTGTACTCTTTCTCAGCGCCCAATCTGCCCGCCAACCATGCCATGATGTTCACCATTCCCTTCATCATTTACAGCATCCTGCGCTACCAATACCTGCTGCAAGTCAAGGATGTTGGCGGAGCGCCCGAAGACGTTGTCCTCTCCGACCGCCCCCTGCAAACAGCCGTGGTACTCTATGCGCTGGCGGTCCTGCTCATTTTTTATCTCTTCTAATGGCCGCAGCGACCACCCCCGGCAAAATCATCCTGTTTGGGGAACACGCCGTCGTTTACGGGCAACCGGCGCTGGCCGTGCCGGTGAGCCAGGTGCAAGTCCAGGTGGAGGTAACGGATGCCTCCCGCTCCGGCATCTGGATCGACGCCCCGGACGTGAATCTGTCCAGCGAACTCTCCCGTCTCGCCCCGGACCATCCGCTGGCCGCCGCCATCAAAGGCGTTTTCTCGGCCCTGAACATCTCCCGTTACCCCAATCTCCACATCCAAATCGAATCCACCATCCCGGTTGCTTCGGGCCTTGGCTCCGGCGCCGCCGTATCCGTTGCGTTGATCCGCGCCCTGTCGCTCGCCGTCCACCGTCCACTGCCCGACGAGCAGGTCAGCGCGCTGGCTTACGATGTCGAGAAAATCCATCACGGCACGCCTTCCGGCATCGACAACACCGTCATTACTTACGCCAAACCAGTTTATTTCGTCAAGGATCTCCCCGCTCCCCAGGGAAGAGGGGCCGTGGGCGAGGGGAAAACGATCGAGACCTTTCGTGTCGCCAAACCGTTCACCATCGTCATCGGCGACACTGGCCTGCCCGCGCCGACCAAAGAAGCCGTGGCCGACGTACGCAAATTGCGGCAGGCAAACCCGGAGCGTTATGAGCGTTTGTTCGCGGCGATTGGCAGCATTGCCCGCGCCGCGCGTCAGGCCATCGAGACAGGACATCCCGAACACCTCGGCCCGCTGATGGACGAGAACCACGCCCTGCTGCAGGAGATGACCGTCTCCAGCCCGGAATTGGATCGTTTAACGGAAGCAGCCCGCTCGTCCGGCGCGCTCGGCGCGAAAATGTCCGGCGGCGGACGCGGCGGCAACATGATCGCGCTGTCCGAAAAAGAAAACGCCCCGGCCGTCGCCGACGCATTATCGAACGCGGGGGCAAAACGCACCATCATCACGACGGTTCACTAAAGCACACCCTCCCGCAGGTTTAAAACCTGCGGGAGGGTGCCGTTAAGGGACGGTAGTCTCTTATGCTACGGGATGCTGAAAACTTCCGCCTGTTCTGTCCACGCGCCGGTCATGATAATGACCCCGTCCTTTTCGACAGAGTACGACCCGTTGCCGCGCAAGATGAATTTGCCCGTACCGGTGGCGGTCATGTCGATGCCAAAACCGGACAAGGCCACCGTGATCTGGCTGCCGCTGACGGTCGCCTGTCCCTGGAATCCGGAATAGCGTATCCATCCGCCAGGCCTTTCGTGACGGGTTCCGTTGCCGCTGACGTTGATCACCGCGTCCCCGGCAGCATCACGGATCCACAGGATGCCGTTGCCGGAGATGGTCACCGTGCCGTTGCCGCGGATCCCGGCCAGGCCGTCGCCGGAGGCCGTCAGGGTTCCGCTGCCGCCGCCGGATTGCGCCAGAACTGCCTGCGGCGCGAACATCCCCGCGCCGACCAGGGCGACCGCCATCGCGATCGAGAAGATCAGGTATAGACGTTTGTTTTTCATGTCACTGCTCCTTGTTTAATTGTTCCATAACAAAAGAATGGCATCCTGCAAATACTGGTCGGCCTGGGCGCTGTCTCCCGAAAAGGAGGCCTCCACCGAACGCAGATAGGCTTCCTCCGCTGCGTTGGTATCCACGCCCGCGGCCTGTTTCTCCGTCAGCAATTGCATGTAGAGATTATTCTTCTCCACAAAAGTCATGGATGCGAGATCTGGCGCGGGCGCAAGCTCAGGCTCGACGGGAGCCTGTGTCGGGGATGCGACCGGCGCCTGCTCGACCGTTGGCGCTGGGGCGACAGTCGGCGCTGCTGGAGGCGGGTTTGCGCCCCCCTTTTTAAAGCGGGCACAGCCTGAGGCCAGCACTGACAGGCCGAGCAATATTACGATCCAACGTTTCATAAAACATCTCCTCGCTTTCGAACTGATTTACCAATATTCTAAAGCGTCCACGTTACGCATACGCTATGGGGACGTAAAAATCCTGTAAACTGCGCCGGTGTCTTTTTCGCCCAGGCGCTACTCGAATTGCTCGAACATTAACGCAGGTATTGATCGAAGAAATCCACCACCATTTGGGTAATCTCTTCCCGGCTGGGGCTGATCTTTCCGTCCACCGGTTTGAAACTGTGTCCGGCGTTCTCCACCATGACCAGCGTAGCGGGGACGCCGGCCTGCGAGAGGCGGTCATACAAAGTTTGGGATTGGCTGGGCCGCACGACGTCATCTTCCCAGCCGTGCAGGATCAAGAAGGGCGGGTCGTCAGGCGTGACATGTGTCACCGGGCTGGCAGCCGCCAGGATGGGATCGTCGGTGCCGTCCGCGCCGAAGACCTGGGCGCTCCTGCGCCTGGCTCTGTCGCCGTCGCCGAGGTGGGTCAGATCGCTGGGCCCAAACATGTCCACCACAGCTTGCACACGGCTGGACTGGTCGAGGTACTCGCCCACGTCCCAGCCTGCGCTTTCGTCCGAAAGCCCCAGCAGCGAGACCAGATGTCCGCCCGCGCTGCCGCCCCACACGCCGATCCGCTCAGGGTCGAGGTTGTATTCGACAGCGTGGGCGCGCAGGGAACGGACGGCACATTTGACGTCCTCGATCATGGCCGGGAACTTGTATTCCGGAGCCAGGCGGTAATTGACGGCCACGACCAGATACCCGGCCTCCCGCAAAGCAGGGATATCCTTGCTGCCCGCGCCGCCGCCTTTGTCGCCGCCCACCCAGCCGCCGCCGTGGACGTACATCACGGCGGGCCAGGGGCCGCTGTCCGTTTGGGGGTAGTAGACGTCCATCTTCAGGGCTACGCCGTCCACGGTGCAGTAGGTCAGGTCGCGTTCCACGGTGCCGAGTTTGGCCGGGTCGAACGGCGCGGTCGTCAGGGATGCCGAAGCCTGGAGCGGCGGCACGTTGGCGAGGATCACCAGCTGGGTGCTGTAGCCCGGAATCTCGATGACATCCCCCGCCTGGAATTCCTGCATCCCCTCGCTGGCCTCGCTGACCATCTTCACCGTGGCTGCCCTCGCCGCGCTTCCATCCGGCAGGACGATGCGGTAGGTGAGGCCCTGCTCGTCGGGGTTGGCGATCAGGATGGCGGTTTCGCCGTTCCCGTTTTGCGCGGCCAGCGTCCACAGACCGCTGTCAGCGGAGGCGGTCAGGGCCGCTCGCTGTGGGTAACGCGTCAATTCGGCCCATAGCGAGAAAGCCAGGGCAATCGGTTTGGGACGGCCGTCGGCGTAGAACATGCCGTAGAAGTGGGGCGCGTTGATGTCCGGGTCGGGGCCGCGATAGAAGGTGGATACGTCCACGCCCTGTTCCTGCAACCCGATCCAGGCCGCGCTCAGGATGGCCGCGCCCTGGGCGGTGTAGCGCAGGTCGGGGGCGTCATCCGCCCTGCTCTCCTTGACGGCGGTGTTCCACTCGGTGATGTGACTCTCGGCCTCGGTGTAGCCGTAAGCGTCCAACTGCTGACGGTAGAAAATCGCCGCCTGGACGAAGTCTTCCGGGTCGTTGGCGTAGACGTGCCAGGAGAGAAAGTCCAGCGGTGTGATGTGCAGTTGCATGTTGGCGAGAAAATCCCGGACATATTTTTGTCCCTGGGGAGAAAGCGCGCCGGCCGGGGTCAGGCCCGGCCCGCCGACTTTCAAATCGGGGAATTCGGCCTTGACGGCGGTCACGGTCGCGGCAAACAGGTCGAAAAACTCGGCTTGTGTGCCGTCCCAAAACTGTTTGAGATTCGGCTCGTTCCAGATTTCGACGTAACGCAGCGGGACGCCCGCCTGACGGCTCATCCCGTCGTAGCGGCGCACCACCTCGACCGCGGCGCGCACCCAGTTCCCGGGGTTGACCGGGGCGCGCCGTTCCAGGCCGCGCACGTTCCACGAGTCGCCCAAACGCAGGTACGGCTCGAATCCGCCCGCCAGGATGGCGCGAAAGACTTCGTCGGAGGCGGAGAAATCGTACGAAGCCGGGTCGGAGGGGTCGGCGTTCTGGTCCGGGTACATCACAGCCATGTCGAGCGGGCCGTAGTAATCGTGGGTGCGGATCATGGTCACGCCGATTTGATGGTAGGCCTCGGTCAGGTCGGCGTTGGCGGGGTTATCGCCTGCCGGGATGGGACCGATGTTGACGCCCAGCAGCGGGCGGATGGTCTCACCGGTCGGCGCGCCCAGGCTGAGGGTCAGGTCGGCCTGATCCGGCGGCGGCGCGGTTGGCTCCACAGATGTGTTCCTCTCCACGCCCGGCAGCAGATTGCAAGCCAGGGAGGCAATGAGGAGTAAAGCCACAAAAGGAAAACTGGAACGTTTCATGAGGTATTCTCCGTCCATAAAACAAGATGGCAGCCAGAGGGTTGACCGCCACCTTGTCCTTGAAGCATTCGATACTTACACAATCCCGTACGCGTACATCGCCTTGGCGACCTTGATGAACCCGGCAATATTTGCCCCTGCCAGGTAGTCGCCCGGTTTGCCGTAGGCTTCGGCGGCATCCAGCGCGGCGCGATGAATGCTTTTCATGATGTCGCGCAGACGGCGGTCCACTTCCTGGCGCGACCAGGCGAGGCGCATGCTGTTTTGGCTCATTTCCAGGCCGGAGGTTGCCACGCCGCCGGCATTGGCGGCCTTGGCCGGCCCGAAGAGAATGCCCGCCTCCTGGTAGACGCGGATGGCTTCCAGGGTCGAGGGCATGTTGGCCCCTTCCGTGACGCAGATGCAGCCATTGGCGACCAGGGCCTGGGCGTCGGCGGCATCGATCTCATTTTCCGTGGCGGAGGGGTAGGCCAGGTCAAGGGGCAGGTTCTGTTCGCGCACCACGTCCCACACACTTTTGGCAGCGTAATACGGCACGTTGTATTTTTCGGCGTATTCCTTGATGCGCCCGCGGCGGACGTTTTTCAGTTCCATCACGAAGGCCAGTTTTTCGGCGTCGATGCCCGCTTCGTCCACGATGCTGCCGCTGGAATCGGACAGGGTGACGACTTTTGCGCCAAACCGGTTGAGTTTTTCCACCGTGTATTGCGCCACGTTCCCGGCTCCGCTGACCACGGCTGTTTTGCCCTCCAGCGACTCGTCGCGCGTGGTGAGCATCTCGGCGGAAAAATAGACCGAGCCGTACCCTGTCGCTTCGGGACGAATCAGGCTGCCCCCGTATTCCAGACCTTTTCCGGTCAACACGCCGGAATGTTCGTTGACGATTTTCTTGTAATAGCCGTAGAGATAGCCGATCTCGCGCCCTCCCACGCCGATGTCCCCCGCGGGGACGTCCACGTCCGGGCCGATATGGCGGTAGAGCTCGCGCATAAAAGCCTGGCAGAAGCGCATCACCTCCGCATCCGATTTGCCTCTGGGATTGAAATCCGAACCGCCCTTGCCGCCGCCCATGGGCAGCGTGGTGAGCGAGTTCTTGAATGTCTGTTCGAAACCCAGAAACTTGACGATGCTTAAGTTGACCGACGGGTGGAAACGCAGTCCCCCTTTGTAAGGGCCGATGGCGTTGTTGAATTGCACACGGAAACCGCGGTTGACCCGCACTTCGCCGGTATCATCCACCCAGGGCACACGAAAGATGATCGTCCGGTCAGGTTCGACGATGCGCTCGTAGATTTTGGCCTTAACGAATTCGGGGTGCCTGTCCACTGTGGAATCCAGCGAATCGAGCACCTCGGTAACCGCCTGGATGAATTCGGTCTGTTGGGGGTCTTTTTCCTCGACCTTGGCTATGATCTCCTGCATGACACGCATTACTTCCTCCTTTGGCTGAAAAAGAAAACTGCTGTCATGTTCATAATAACATTCCTGGCGAAAGATTCAAGCGCAGTTGGTTGGTTTCAGACTGTGCTGGGAGGAAGGGGTAGCGTTTCATGGCGTGGCCACAAGGATCTTTACCGCGAAGGCGCAAAGGACGCGAAGGTTTTGAAATCTTTGCGCGCTTCGCGTCTTCGCGGTGGAAACATGGACGGTCAAGCTTTCCATATCGTGGTCACAAGAATCTNNNTTCCCTAGCGTGGTCACAAGAATCTTGACCGCCAAGGCACAAAGGACACGAAGGTTTTTGAAATCTTTGCGCGCTTCGCGTCTTCGCGGTGAAAACATGGACGGTCAAACTTTCCCTAGCGTGGTCACAAGAATCTTGACCGCCAAGGCACAAAGGACACGAAGGTTTTTGAAATCTTTGCGCGCTCCGCGTCTTCGCGGTGGAAACATGGACGATCAAGCCTTCCCCAGCGTGGTCACAAGAATCTTGACCACCAAGACGCAAAGGACACGAAGGTTTTTGAAATCTTTGCGCGCTCCGCGTCTTCGCGGTGAAAACATGGACGATCAGGCCTTCCTTAGCGTGGATCGCTCCCAGGGTTGGCGGCTTCCCACTGGCCGTAGGCATCCGCCATCTGGGAGAAAGTCGCCCATTTTACCTGCCCGGATTGCACCAGCGGATCGACAACCTCGCTCAGGAAGCGCTCGATCACCTCGAAGGGATGCTCGGGGTCGCCGCGAAATTCGCCCGGGTGGACGGTAAAGTGGAAAACGTTGACCTTGCCCGGCTCGGCGGCTTCCAGCGAGGCGTACAGGCTCTCTTTCAGGAAATCAAAATAAGCCTGGTCGCCGCCCATATCCTCTGACCTGCGCATGGCAGCAAAATTGCTTTTGGCGTACGCACCCTCGGGCAGGAAGATCACCGGGCCGTTCGGGTCGGGGGTGGCAAAGGCGGTCACATCCGTGCCGTCCGTGCCGCCGGAGGGCCGCCAGGGGTTGACGCCGGTCAGTTCCAGTGGGGAGGTCTGGGTGCGGGGATTCTTCCAGTCGCTGTTGACATCCAAACCGGCGCAGGCCGCGGCTTCGAACAGATTCGGATACAGGTTGCCGCCGCTCCAGTAGCGCACCGTCTCTACGCCGGAGGCCTGTTCGATGTAGTTGATTTCTTCCCGCATCACGGCACACCATTGCTCCGGCGGCAGTTTTTCCGGATTCTTCCCCAAGTGCGCGTCCTCGTGGAAGTGCAGGGCGATCTCGTGCCCGCCGGCGGCCAGGTCGGCCAGAATAGTGTTGCCGGTCGAGATCGCCATCGTGGTGAACGGGGATTGGGTTTGGATGGTCATCGCACCGCCGTGGGATTCGATGATCCCGGCCAGTGTGCGCATGTCTGCCACGTGCCGCTCGAACAGGGGGCGGTTGTTGTAGTCGCCTCTGCCGCTCTTGTAGCCCTGGGCAGTGATGCCGAGCGGCTCGACGTGCATGCCGATAGTGAACAGCAAAACAGCCTGTTCGTCAGCGGGGGCACTTTGAGGGAGGGAAGGTGCACAGGCTGTGACAAGCATAACGGCTGCCAACCAGGAAAAAATGATGCGTTTCATAAAACACCTCCGATACAAGATGCCTGCATTGTATGACCGGGGTGTTCATTTTTCCTTCAGTTGCTGTAAACGCCTTGTAAAATCTGACGATGAAGCAACCTGCAACAGAAAGCGGAAAAAGCCGCCTGATGCCGGTGTTTACTGCAAGAAATCAGGGTTGACGCGTTTCCAGGTCATGAACCAGGTGCCGTCTCCCAACTGGACGACGGAGGGGTCAGCAGCGAGATTGCCCTCTTCGGCGGGCACCCGGATTCCGGTCTCCTCAGCCCAGGTTTGGCCGTTGTCGCCGGATATCAGGCTGCGGATGCCGCCCTGACTGCTGACGTACAGGCGCAGCGAGCCATCGGGGAGGACGCTCAATTCGGGCACGCCGCCCAAAGTGACGACCACGCCGGTCTCTGTGAAGGTATCCCCGTCGGAGCTGGACGCCAGCAGGGTCTCCGCGCCGCGCGAGAGCGCCATCAGCCAGGTGCCGTCCGGCAGGATGACCACGCTGGGGTCGGTCGCGCCAACCACGGTGATGCGTTCGCCGGGGTCGCTTTCGAAGGTCAGGCCGTCCTGCGAAGTGGCGCTGTAGATGGTGTGCGGTTCGGTCAACATGTTGCCCTTGATCTCGGGCGGGCCGAAATAGAACAGGCGCAGCGAGCCGTCAGGGAGCAGGACCACGTCCGGGTCATAGGCGTGGGATGACGGCCGGTTGTTGAGCGAAAAGGGGACGGTCTCCCATCCGCCATCCTGATTCCGGCGGACAGCACGGACGTCATCGGGCGTGGCGTCCACGAAGTAAATCATCAGCGTGCCGTCGGCCAGACGGGCGACTTCCGGCACGGAGGCCTGGTCACGGATGACTTCATCGCTGACCTGCCAGGTCAGTCCATCAGGGCTGGTCGCGTACATGACTTGATGCGTGCGCGGCCCCTGGTCGCCGTTCCCGGACGGTTTGCCGGCGTCTTCCATCCCCTGCGGCATCGGCAGACATTCCGGGACGGCCGGTTCTTCCTCGGCGGTCGGCGGGCGTTGGAAAGCGGTGATGGCTTCGAAGGCTTCCTCCCCCCAGGCCTGGCGCAGGCAGTCCGCTTGCTCGGTGGTCATATTTTCGAAGGGGTTGAAGGGGGGCCTTTCCCCGGATGGCGGGGGCGGCGCGTTATCCTGCGGAAGGGGTGAGGGGGCATCCTGTATCGGCGGCGGCGTTGTCTGCACGGAAGGCTGCGGCGGGACCTGTTCCGCAGGCGCGGCATCCAACGTACAAGCAGAAAGCAGCAGCATGGAAAGTGCCAATAAGATGAGCGTCCGTTTCATGGGGTTGACTCCTGTCTCAAAGTGGGAAAACCGATTTGCGCGACGCAGTAATTTTAAGCCTTATTTGCCACAAGCGCCAACCGGGGCGGAGTCTGAGCCGCGTCAGGGACAGTGGTAGTGTCCGGCGCAGAGGGTTCCGGAATCCCCTTATTCGATTCCTGTCGAGTTGTTGCAAATGGGTTGGAAAACTTTGACCTTACGCCAGTACAGCCTGTTTTTTTCCGGCTTCTTTGGCCTGGTATAGAGCCGTGTCAGCGCGTTGGAGCAAGGTTTCCAGGGTATCGCCGGGCAAGAGGCTGGTAACGCCTTGGCTGACGTATATCGCCATGTGCTTTTTCTGCTCGTCCCCTACGGAGAGGTTGGTCAGACCATCCTGAATCCGCCCGGCAGTCTCCATTGCATCCGCTGCGCTGGTTTCGGGCAACAGCACCACGAACTCATCCCCCCCAAAGCGAAAAATCTGATCGTTTGCCCGGATTCTTTTGCGGATCGTTTTCACCATTGCTCGCAAGACGTCGTCCCCGCTCTTGTGTCCGCACTGGTCGTTGATGGCCTTGAAATTGTCCACATCCAGCAGGATCAGTGAAAAGCTGCGCCCGTAGCGGATGGCGCGCTGGATCTCGGCCTCGCATCTGTCGGTCAACACCCGGCGATTGAAGACGCCTGTCAGCGGGTCGGTGATCGAGATTTCCTCCACCTGCCGGTATAGTTTCACCCGCTCGGTGACATCGTGCAGGGTGACGACTTGACCGATCATTCGTTTCTCGCCTTTGGTAATGATGGACCGATGAATCTGGTAAGTGTGTTCTTCGCCACCCTGGGAGATGCTGAGTTCCGTGTTTCCTCCGGTGGAATCCCAGAGCGCTTCCAGGTTGGGAAAAACCTGACTGGCAACTGTCCCAACAGCCTGTTCCCGGGATACCCCCGTGATCCGTTCGACTGCCGGGTTGAGGTAGGTCACCCGACCCGGGGCATCGATCACGATCACGCCAATATCCATATCGCTAATGACAGTCTCGTAGGCCAGAGGGAGGATGTCCAAAATGCGAAGGTACAGCACACTCCAGCCAATCAGCAATCCAGAGAAACTGAAGATAACCGGCGTAAAGTTGAAGGCGGGGATGGGCGTGATGCCGAGGACATAGAGCAAATCCAGCAGCAAGGGGAGCAACAGGCTGATGATGAGAATGAAACGTTGTCTGCGGTAAATGGCGGGGGCCCGTTTCCAAAACCGGACCAGCAAAAACAGGGAAACTGCAAACAGGATGTATCCGTAGGGAGCATGAACCGCGTAAAAGAAGGGTCTGTAGTCATTGTTCAGCACCGGGAACGGAAGGTCGATGGTGACCAAATATGGGCTTCCGCGAAACAGGTGGTGATATGGATTGCTCCAGATGACGATGTTGGTGATCGCCGGGATGATGCCCAGGGCAGGGATGATACGTAACGAACGGCGGGGCTGGCCGGTGAAGTGCATGGTCATGGCCAACCATGCCACGGGCAGGAAGGTGATGCCCAGGAACTGGACGTTGGCCCAAAAGATTTTCCCTTGCAGGGAGGGGCTGATGATCTCGACGGCGAAGCCGAAATCCCAGATTCCCGCGCAGATGGTAACCACCATGAGCCACAGCACCAGCGGCGATGAACGTCGCTGGAAGGCCATGATGCTCAGAATCGTCATCAACGTCCCCGAGACGATAAGCAGAGCCACGGTAAATTCAAACACGGCGATATCCCATCATGCCTCCATTGGCCTCGCAGTAGCGATAACCCTCCCTGTCTGGCACAGCCATTGGAACGCCAGATCGTTCATGCGTTGGGGCACGGAAAAATCATTCGGCCCTGACCGGGTTGCTCAACTTTCCTAATCCCTCGATCTCAACCTCGACCACGTCCCCGTCGGCCAGCGCGCCGACACCCGCCGGCGTGCCGGTGAAGATCAAGTCGCCCGGCTCGAGCGTCATCACGGACGAGATGAAGGCGATCAACGTACTGACGCCAAAGACCATATCGCGCGTGGAGGCCATCTGGCGCATCTGTCCGTTGACGCGGCAGGTGATGACCGCGTCGGAGGGGTTGAAGTCGGAATCGATCCACGGGCCGAAAGGAGCGAACGTATCGAACCCTTTGGCGCGCGTCCACAGGCGGTCGGCGCGCTGCAGGTCGCGGGCGGTGACGTCGTTGCCGACGGTGTAGCCAAGGATGTGCTCCCTGGCCGCCTCCGCCGTGACATTGCGTCCGCGTTTGCCGATCACAATCACCAACTCGGCCTCGTGCTCCACCTGCTGCGACTGCGGCGGCAAAACGATGGCATCCCCCGGAGCGATGACCGCAGAGGGCGGTTTGAAGAAAAGCAACGGCACTTTGGGAACTTCGGCATTGTGTTCTTTGGCGTGGGCAACATAGTTGCGCCCAACACAGATGATCTTGCTCGGCCGGACAGGCGCCAGCAAGCGCACGTCGGCCAACGGGGTCTCCGCTTCCAGGCGGCGGAACTCGCCGAACAGATCGCCCTCAATGCCGCCAACCTTGTCTTCGAGCAGCCAGCCGAAACGCGGGGCATCGTCTTCGATTTGGTAACGAACAAAACGCATGGTTTCCTCCAAAACGTTCGCACACTTTCGCATTGGAACGCTTCAAGTTTTATAGCGTTAGTGTAGCATATCTCAAGAGGGTAGTGAATGGGGAACCGGAAATAGCAGCGGGATGCGGTATAATATCGTCCGCACGGGCGCTTAGCTCAGTTGGTTAGAGCACTTCGTTTACACCGAAGGGGTCGGGGGTTCGAGTCCCTCAGCGCCCACTGAAAAGTCGGCCTTATTGGCTGGCTTTTTGTTACACCGAAGCCCCCATTGAGGGGATGACAGCGTCGGGGGTTCGAGTCCCTCAGCGCCCACTGAAGAGCCGGCCTTATTGGCTGGCTTTCGTATTACGCCGCAGTCTTGCCGAGGGGTGCCAGGCCTGTGCAAACCCGGAAAGGGAAAAACGCCCGTCCTCTTTTTTTATGCCTTTTCTCACTTGACCCTTTCCCTCTCCCGTTCTACAATTTGATTAATCTGTCTGACAAATTTCCGCTTTGCACACGGCGCCCTAAAACTGACCGATGGGCAGCATGTGACACCTGAAACTTGATACAGGAGACTCCTCCCATGTCCGATTTCCTCTTTCGAGGCAGCCTGGCCGATCTCGACCCCGACGTATACGAACTGACCCAAATCGAAGCCGAACGGCAGGCTCGCAAATTGATATTGATCGCTTCCGAAAGCCAGGCGCCGCTGGCGATACGCGAGGCGCTTGGCTCCGCTTTTCAGAATATCTACGCCGAAGGCTACCCCGATCCCGCGACGCGCTGGATGTCCGAAGAAGATATCCTCGACTATCCAAAACGGCTGGCGCACTACCGCCGCTACTCCGACCCGCGCTACTACAAAGGCGTGGAATACGCCGACGCGCTCGAGGCGTTGGCCCGCCGACGCTGCGCCGAGGCCTTCGCCGCCAACGGCGTGACCGCCGACGAGATCTACGTCAACGTGCAGGCGCTTTCAGGCGGCCCCGCCAACAACGCCGTCTATCATGCACTGGTTACACCGGGCGATACCGTGATGGGCATGAACCTGCTGCACGGCGGCCATCTTTCGCACGGCTCGTCCGTCAACCGCTCCGGCAAATACTATCACAGCATCCACTACGCGGTAGACCCCGAAACCGAGAAGATCAACTACGACCGCGTCCGCGAGTTGGCAATCGAACACGAACCCAAGATGATCATCGCCGGATTTTCATCCTACTCATGGGTTCCGGACTGGAAGAAATTCCGCGAGATCGCCGACGAAGTCGGCGCATATCTGCTGGCCGACATCTCGCATATCGGCGGGTTGGTCGCGGCAGGCGTCGTCCCCTCGCCGATCGGTTACGCGGATGTGGTCATGTCCACCACCCACAAATCGCTGGACGGGCCGCGCGGCGCAGTCCTGCTGACGACCAGCGCCAAGATCTCTCGCGCCATCGACCGCGCCGTCTTCCCCGGCGAGCAGGGCGGCCCGCACGTCAACGTCTTCGCCGGGCTGGCGCTGGCCTTCAAACTGGCCCAGACCGAGCAGTTCAAGAAATTGCAGCAGCAGACCATCGACAACGCCAAGGCCATGATCGAGCAGTTCAAGAAACGCGGCCTGCGCATCCCCTTCGGCGGCACGGACTGTCACCTGATCAACGTGGACTGCACCAGCGTCAAGGGCGCAGACGGCGCAACCCTGAGCGGCGATATGGCCTCACGCATCCTGGATATCGTCGGCGTGGTCATCAACCGCAACACGATTCCCGGCGACAAATCGGCGCTCAATCCCTCCGGCATCCGCCTGGGCACGCCCTGGATCACCCAGCGCGGCTTCGACGAGGCCCAGTCCCGCGAGTTGGCCGACATCATCGCCGACGTGCTGCTGGCGAGCAAACCCTACTACATGGACACCCCGCGCAAGGGACGCCAGCGCCGCGCCAGCCTGCCCTTCGATGTGCTCGAAGATGCCAAGCTCCGCGTCCGCAAACTGGCCGAGGCCGCCGGCATAGATTTCGCGCCGGCGACACATGGCTACCCCCACTTCTACTACATTGACGACGAAGCCGCAACGGGCGTCTTCGACCTGTACGGCGAGCGCGTGCGGCAAATGCTCGACTACGCTGTTACCTCCGACCTTTCCGCGCTCGAAGCTGGTCAATCACAGGCGACGCGCATGATCACCCCCAAAGGCGAGGTGGATGGCGTGCTGACCTGCGTGGACAGCATGTCCTACCGCTTGTCCGTCCCGGTGGAGTCGGCGACCCTGGTCGCCACCTGGCTGCGCGATCTCTCGGATGGCTATGTCTCGATCAGCGAAGACGAGGGGATTCGCATCCCCGGGCCGACGGTGGTGGCCGAATCGCAAGAGCCGCCCGCGGAGGCAACGGGAGAACCGGTCGGCGAGGAAAAACCCTGGTTCATCGGTATCCAGGCCGGGTCCACGGGCGAGGCGCTGCCCCCGTTCGAATGGACCGAACCCGCCGATCCGCCCCTGCGACGCACAGCGCTCTATGACGTCCACAAGTCGCTGGGGGCAAAGGTCATCCCGTTCGCCGGCTGGGAGATGCCCGTCTGGTATTCGGGCGTGCTGGAAGAACATCTCGCCACGCGGCAGGCGGCGGGTCTCTTCGACGTGGCGCACATGGGCGTCTATGAAGTGACCGGCGACGACGCGGCCTCCTTCCTGGATACGGTCTGCGGCAACGACGCGGGCGGACTGATGCCCGGCGAGTCGCTATACACGCATTTCCTGACCCCGGATGCGGAAGTGATCGACGATACGCTGGTTTACCG
Organism: Chloroflexota bacterium; assembly: GCA_013152325.1. Classification (GTDB taxonomy): domain Bacteria; phylum Chloroflexota; class Anaerolineae; order Anaerolineales; family Villigracilaceae; genus Desulfolinea. The sequence continues at coordinate 23,800 of JAADGN010000070.1, read as the reverse complement.
CCGCGGCTGGGACAAGTACCTGGTGGTGGTCAACGCGTCGAATGACGACAAGGACCGCACCTGGCTGGAAAGCGTGCGCGACGGCGTCGTGAAGATCGACAACGCCCGCCCGTGGGCGCGGACCTTCGGCTACAACGCCGCCATCCGCAACCTGCGCGACCCGAAGGCCGGCGACGATATGCGCGTGGACATCGCCCTGCAAGGGCCGAAATCACGCGACATTTTGCTGGCGATGGGCGTGGACGATGAGACGCGCGCCCGCATCATGAAACTGAAGCGGACGCGGCTTTGCGACGCGGTGGTCGGCGGATTCGATCTGATCGTCTCCCGCACCGGTTATACGGGCGAGAAGATGGCCTTCGAGCTGTTCGTGCACCCCGAACGCGCCGCTGATTTCTGGAACGCGGTGCTCAAGGCCGGCGAGCCGTTCGGCGTCAAGCCGGTTGGCCTGGGGGCGCGCGATTCGCTGCGCACGGAAGCCGGTCTGCCGCTGTACGGCCACGAGATGGGACTTGGCTCCGGCGTGCGGGGACACGCCGACCTGGGCGTGGCCGAGGGCGGCTTCGGAGGCTACGTCAAGACCTACAAGCCCTGGTTCATCGGGCGCGAGGCCTTCATCGCCAACGAGAAGACCCGCAAGGGCGTGGTCGTGCGCTTCCGCTTCGCGGAGAAGGGCGTCCGCATGGCGCACAACGGCGACCCGGTGGTGGACAAGCGCGGCAAGGTGATCGGCTGGGTGACCTCCTGCGCGGTGGACATGGAAGGCTACCTGACCGGGCAGGCTTTCGTCCCGCTCAAGTACGCCAAAGAGGGGACGCCGATCTTCGTCTACCAGTCCGCGCCGGAGAAGGCCGGCCCGGCTCCCGCCGAGATGAAACTGGGCGACAAAGGCGTGCTGCCGAGCGCGGCGGCGGTGGTGAGGAGATTTCCGAAGTTGTAGGGACAGACAGACCTCCGAGATTTTGAAAATCTCGGAGGTCTGATTGTATGCAGGCGGCAGGAGGGGGCTGCCGCTTTTTGCTTCCTTCCGTGCTATAATTTTTTCAAGAGGTCAAAATGGAACACAAAAACATACCCATCCCCCGGGAAAAAATCAGCGTCTTCTGCCAACGCTGGGATGTGGTAGAGTTTGCCATTTTTGGCTCCGCGCTCAGGGATGATTTCAGTGCGCAAAGCGATGTAGACGTATTGGTCACCTTTGCTGAAAAGGCGAAAATCAGCCTTTTCGACCTTGCCCAGATGCAAATCGAATTGGAAGAGATTTTCGGCCGTCCCGTTGATCTGGTAGAGAAAGCCAGTTTGCGCAATCCCTACCGCCGCAAGGAGATTTTAGAGACAGCGCAGGTGGTGTATGCGTTCTGAAAAACAGGACTTGGCCTATCTCTGGGATATGCGCGAAGCTGCACGTGAGATCGTCGCTTTTTTGAAAGGCGTTCCCTACGCAAAGTTCGAGAAGAATCATATCCTGAGGTATGCCACTGAACGCCAGTTACTGGTTATTGGCGAAGCGGCCAACCATATTTCAGAAAAGTTTCGGGAAAAGCATCCCGAAATTCCCTGGATGCAAATCATCGGTCAGCGCAATGTGCTGGCGCACGAATACGGGGAAATCCTGGTGGAACGCATCTGGTTGGCGGCGACAAAGAGTGTGCCGGAACTGCTCGAAGCCCTGGAGGTGTTGGTTCCAGATGAATAGCTTGTACTTTGTGCCAGACAAGACCAGCCCGGCTCCCACCGAGATGAGGCTGGGCGACAAAGGCGTGCTGCCGAGCGCGGCTGCCGTGGTGACAGACCTCCGAGATTTTGAAAATCTCGGAGGTCTTTAAACAGAGTAGGAACACAATGCCCACCGAAAAAGAAGTCTACGCACAGCACGCCGACCAGTACGAGCGCCTGATCCGGCGCGAGGATCATCAGGGCAATATCCTGCGGGAGATCGAGAAGGTCTGCCCGCTGGACAGCCTCGACGTCGTCGAACTCGGCGCGGGGACGGGACGCTTGACGCGCTTGCTTGCGCCGCGCGTGCGCTCCATCAGGGCCTTCGACGTCTCGGCGCACATGCTGTCCGTGGCGGAGGCCTCCCTGGGGGCGATGGGTGTTGCCAATTGGCAGCTTGGCACGGCAGACCACCGCCGGGTTCCGGTGGAAGATGCCCATGCCGATCTGGTCATCTCCGGCTGGAGCTTTTGCTACCTGGCCGTCTGGGGCAAAGCGGACTGGGAGTCCGCGCTGGGCGACGGGCTTGCCGAAATGCGCCGCATCCTGCGCCCCGGCGGGACCATTATCCTGCTGGAAACACTTGGCACGGGATACGAGTCGCCGCACCCGCCGGAGCATCTGGACGGGTATTACGCGTGGTTGACGGAAGCAGGCTTCCAGTCCGGCTGGTTGCGGACCGATTACAAATTCGAGTCGCTGGACGAAGCGGAGGAGTTGTCTGCGTTCTTCTTCGGCGAGGAGATGAGACGGAAGGTCGTCGAGAAGAATTGGATCATCCTGCCCGAATGCACCGGTATCTGGCGGCTGAAACCATAAGGGGGCGCTTGCCATGAAATCCTTCGACCCACAATACAACGACCTGCCCAAAGCCGAACTGCACGTCCACCTCGAGGGCGCGATCCGCACGGCGACGATCATTGACATCGCCAGAGAATACGGGCTGGAACTGCCGACGTATGAGGCCGCCGAACTCGACAAGTACGTCAAGGTCTACGACCAGATGCGGGATTTGCGGTCCGTGCTGAATGCCTTCGCCATCGCCCAGAACAGCATCGCCTCCCCGGCGGCTGTCGAGCGCATCGCCTGGGAATTCTTCGAGGATTCCGCCCGCCAGAACGTCAAACTGCTCGAAACCCGCTTCTCGCCGGACTGGGCGTTCAGCGGTCACAACCTGGATTGGGACGAAGCCCTGGAAGGCATCCTGCGCGCCAAGGAAAGGGCCGAAAAACAATTCGGCATGGCGATTGGGCTGATCACGATTTCGTCCAGGAGCATGGGCGCTGCCTCCTGCGAAAAAACGGTGGACTGGACGATCCGCTGGAAAGAGCATATCCGCGGCATAGACCTGGCCGACGGCGAGGCGCAACATCCCATCGGCGGGTTCGTGCGTCCCGTGCTGAGGGCGAAGGAGGCCGGGCTCAAGGTCACCGTCCACTCCGGGGAGGATACGCCCGCCTCGGCGGTGGTGGATACGATCCGCGCCGTCAGCCCCGACCGCATCGGGCACGGCATCCACATCATCGAAGATATGGAGGCGGTCGAACTCGTCATCGAACGCGGCATCACGCTGGAGGTCAACCCCTGGAGCAATTACCTGACCAATTCGGTCAGCCGCATCGAAGAGCACCCGCTCAAGCGGCTCTTCGACCTGGGCGTGCGCGTGACCATCAACTCCGACGACCCGGAAGTGTTGGAAACCAATTTGAACAACGAGTACCGCATTGCGCACGAAATCCTGGGCATGAGCATGGCCGATATTGCGGCCTGCAATCGTTATGCTGTGGAAGCATCCTTTTTGCCGGAGGCCGAAAAACAGGCGGTGATGGACGAGTATTTTTCCCGATAAGGCCGTCCCAATAGGGGGAGCAGCTTAAAAAGTGAGCAAAACCTTTCCTGTCATTGCGAGGAGGACTTTGTCCGACGAAGCGATCTCCCCCGCAGTCTGGGAGATTGCCGCACTCGCTTCGCTCGTTCGCAATGACATATACGCTCTTTTTTAACCACTCCCCAACGTGCGGCTGTTGCACAGACAGCAAAAACACGGTAATATAATAGGGCCATGCTACGAATGAAATTCGACCTCATGTTCAGCATCTTTTCGACATAACGTCAGCCAAGGCCTGATGGGTTCATACGAACTTATCAGGTCTTTTTTATTCGCATCTTCTTTACGACGATAAACTTTTCTCGCGAGGAGAAACCATGCAAACACCCTGGGAATATCGTTACGCACACCGCATGAAGCGGATGGGAAGCTCGATTATCCGTGAACTGCTCAAGCTGACCCAACAGCCGGAGATCATCTCTTTCGCGGGCGGACTGCCCGCCCCGGAGGTCTTTCCCGTCAAGGAGTTTCAGGCGGCCTGCAATACGGTTTTGGAGCAGCACGGCGCGCAGGCGCTGCAATACAGCACCACCGAAGGATACCAGCCGCTGCGTGCAATGATCGCCGAACGGTCGGTACGCTACGGGATCAACATTGGCCTCGACAATATCCTGATCACCTCCGGTTCGCAGCAGGCGCTCGATCTCGTCGGGCGGGTGTTCCTCAACCGCGGCGACCGCATCGTGGTCGAGAATCCCACCTACCTGGGCGCGATCCAGGCCTGGAACGCCTACGGCGCGGAGTACATCACCGTCCCGGTGGACGAGCACGGGATGCTCACGTCCGAACTGGAGAAGGCGCTGCGCACCGGCCCGAAATTCATCTACGTCCTGCCGAACTTCCAGAATCCGAGCGGCGCGACCCTCAGCCTGGAGCGGCGCAAGGAACTGGTCGAACTGGCCGACCATTACGGCGTGCCGATCATCGAGGACGACCCGTACGGGCAGCTGCGCTTCGAAGGCGACCATATCTCGCCCGTCTCCGTCCTGGACAGCGAATTCCGCGGCGGCAACGGCAACGCGTACAGCGGCAACGTCATCTACATGAGCACCTTTTCAAAGCTGCTCGCACCCGGCATCCGCCTGGCGTGGGTCGTCGCGCCGAAAAACGTGATCCGCAAACTCGTCGCCGCCAAACAGGCCGAAGACCTGCACACATCCACCCTCAATCAGATGGTCGCTTATGAGGTCAGCCGGGACGGTTTTTTGGACGAGCACATCGAGGTCATCCGCAAGACCTACCACGAGCGGCGCGACGTGATGTTGGAAGCGATGGAAGAATTGTTCCCGCCCGAGGTCAGTTGGACACACCCGGAAGGCGGCATGTTCCTGTTCGGCGTCCTGCCCGAGGGCATGGACGCGGCCAAGGTGCTCGAGCTGGCCATCGAGAAGAAGGTTGCCTTCGTGCCCGGCTTCGCTTTCCACCCCACCGGCGGCGGCGAGAACACCATGCGCATCAACTTCTCGTACTCCTCGCCGGAGATCATCCGCGAGGGTATCATGCGTTTGGGAACGGTGTTGAAAGAGGAGATTTACAAGAAGAAATAAGCCCCCTTTATATTTTTACGCAGGGGCGAGGCGTGCTTCGCCCCTGCGTGCATTTAATCCACGTACGGCACATACTCGGCGCGGGCGATGCCCTGTTCGATAGCCTTCTCGGCCACCGCGCGCGCCACGGCCTGGTGCACCTTCTTGTCGAGCGGATAGGGCACCAGGTAGCCATCCGGGGTCATGTCCGCCAGGGTCTGCGCGGCGGCCAGGTACATCTCATCCGTGATGCGCGGCGCGTTGGCGTCCACAATGCCGCGGAAGATGCCGGGGAAGCCCAGCACGTTGTTGACGGATTTGCCGTCTGCGGCGAAGGCTGCGCCCGCGGCCAGGGCTTCGTCCGGGTCGATTTCCGGATTCGGATTCGAGAGCGCCAGGATGATCTGTCCCTTACGCACCATCTCCGGTTTGATAAGGCCCTGCACCCCCGTGGTCGCGATGACGATATCGGACCGGGCCATAATTTCCGGCAAAGCGGCTATTTTGCCGCCCAATTCCTGAAACCGTTTGCGGGAATCTTCGCTCAAATCCGCGCCGAAAACCGGGTTGCCGGTCAGGCGCATCAACATCCGTCCAATCGCATTCCCGGCCGCGCCCAGGCCGATCTGCCCAATGACAGCCTCGTTCAGGTCGGTGCCGGTCTGCCGCGTGGCGACCATCAACGCAGCGGTCGTGACGACGGCCGTCCCGTGCTGGTCATCGTGCATGACGGGGATGTCCAGCCGTTCCTGCAAGCGTCTCTCTATCTCGAAACAGCGCGGCGCCGAGATGTCTTCCAGTTGGATGGCGGCAAACGTCAGGGCGATGTTGGCGACCGTCTCGACGATCTCGTCCGTATCTTTGGTATCCAGCAGGATCGGGACTCCCGACAGGCCGACCAGCGTTTCCATCAACATGGCCTTGCCCTCCATGACGGGCATTCCGGCCAAGGGGCCGATGTCGCCTAAGCCGAGCACAGCCGTCCCGTCGGTGACGATGGCGATCAAATGGCTGGTAATGGTGAAATTGCGGGCCAGCGCCGGGTTTTCGGCGATCTTCAAACAAACCTCGGCCACGCCGGGCGTATAGACGCGGCGCAGCGTGGACAGCGAGTCGATCCGGTAGCGGCTGCGGATGGCGATCTTGCCCTTTTGGTGCAGCTCCAACACTTCGTCCCGGATTTCAACGATATGCGTACCGGGGTTGCCGCGCATGGCCTCGATGACATGATCCATGTGCGCGATATCCTCGGCGTAAACCGTGATGTCGCGTACGACGGCATGCAGCGTATCGTTCAGAAGCTTGATCCCCCCCACGCTGCCGCCCGCTCCGGAAATCACCGCGAGCAGCCTCGCCAGCGTGCCGACGACCTGGTCGTTGCGCACGCGCACCGTGCGCATTATTCTGTGTTCCCGCGCCATGTCGACCTCCCATCCAGAAAATCTGGCAGTTGTGTAAAAGATGTAATCACCGGACAGTCTGCGTTCGGGAAAATACCGCGCCGGTCATATAACACGGGCTGCACCCCGGCGTTGCGCGCCCCCACCACGTCGGCGTAATAATTGTCGCCTATGTAGAGCGTCTGTTCAGCCGTCACGTTGGCGCGCTGCATTGCATGTTCGAATATCTCCGGGTCAGGCTTCCAGGCATCCACTTCCCCGGCAGCCATGACCAGATCGAAATACGCTGTCAGCCCCAGTTCGTCCAGCACGTCGTCAAAGGGATTGGTGCGGTTGGAAACAACAGCCAGGGTATACCCTGCCTGGCGCAATTCCGGCAAAAGCTCGTGAAGCTCCGGGGGAACCCAATTTTCAGGTTGGTATGTTTCCTGCATATGTTGGCGCACCAACAGCGTCAACTCGTCAACCCTCTTTGGAGGCACGCCCAGCGCCCGCAAACGACGGGCAACATAGTTGCCCCAGAACGCATCATCATCATCCTGGAAAGACCGCCTGTCAACGAGCAATTCCGACGAGCTGGCCCAATAATAATGCTCCCAACGCGCAGCGCGCAGACGGTCTTCCGAGGTAATGGGCAGCCCAAGTTCGGCCACATGATCAGAAAACACGTCGCCGCCCAACGGGACACTGTGCCGCAGCGTCCCGTCCAGGTCGAAAAAGATGGCCCGGATGCCATCGGGGGATTTCATCTCATCAACCGCCAATCTCGCTCATCACACGATTCAGGGGGATTGTCCCTTCCGACAGGCCATGTCCCCAGGGTTTGTCCCAGACCGCATCCAGGATCAATTGACGCAGGTCATCCAGACTCGCGCCAGCACGCAGCGGCGTCAGCAGATCGACTTCTTTCTCGCGCAGCAGGCACATCCGCAGGATGCCGTCGGCGGTCAGGCGGGCGCGGGTGCAAGAGGCGCAGAAGGGCCTCGTCACGGACGAGATAAAGCCCAGGTCGCCGGTCGCCTCCGGAAGACGGAACAAGCGCGCCTCCCCGTCCAGTTTGCCGCCGTTGGCCGGTTCGAGCGTTCCCAGGGCCGCTTCGATCCACTCCTGGATTTGGGCCGCGGTCACCATTCGAGAGACCTGCAGCTCGGTCGCGCCGGCAAAGGGCATCATCTCGATAAAACGCACCTGCCAGGGATGTTCCAGCGTCAGCCGCGCCAGGTCAATGACGTCCTTTTCGTTGTAACCGGCCACGACCACCACATTCAGCTTGACCGGCGTCAGCCCGGCCTCCTCGGCGGCAAAAATACCGGCCCAGACATCTTCGACCTTGCCCCAGCGCGTCAGGCGGTGGAATTTCTCCGGGGCGAGGCTGTCAATGCTGATGTTGACGCGCTGCAAACCGGCTTCGGCCAGGGGCTTTGCCAATCGAGACAGGAGCAAGCCGTTGGTCGTCATCGAAACGGAGCGGATCCCGGACGTCGCCGCGATGCCGCGCACAATCTCCACAACGTTGGCCCGCACGGTCGGCTCGCCGCCCGTCAGGCGGATCTTGTCGAATCCCAGGCCGGCAAACAACCTCGTCAGCCGCAGGATCTCATCGTCCTGCATCAACTCCGCGTTGGGCCGAAAGGTCATATCTTCCGGCATGCAATAGACGCAGCGCAGGTTGCAATGGTCGGTCAGGCTGATGCGCAAATAGTGGATATTTCTTCCAAAATGGTCTCGGGCCATCGTTTCCTCGATATACTTGTAAGAAGTGGCTTCATTATAACCACAGTTGGCGCAGTTTTTCACTTCACAACGCCCGAAAGCCGGATAGGTCGAATCAACGATTGACGGAGCGTTGCAGCCGTGCTATCATGCAGAGAGTTCATTCATTCTTTCTTTTTTCACTTATTATTGAAGGAGTCATTGCAATGAGTGTGGAATTTATTTTTCGTATTATTGGCATGATCGTTTTCACAATTATGGGGGGTTACTGGGGAGCCTGGGTCGGACAACTTAACGAACCACTCTATCAAGTGTATATCGTAACTTTTGGGCTGGTCGGCGCGCTGATCGGACTTATCCTAACCCCGTTCATCACCACCCGCCCGATGCGCGCCCTGCGCTCCCTGCTGGGACGAATCGCAGCCGAGACCTTGTTCGCGGCCCTGGCCGGACTGGTCACCGGCCTGTTGATCGCGGCGCTGCTGGCCTTCCCGCTCTCCCTGCTGCCAGCCCCCCTGGGCGAACTGGTGCCTTTCATCGGCGTACTGGTGTTTGGCTACCTGGGCGTCTCCCTGTTCGTCATGCGGCAGGGCGACATCATGGGCATGTTGTCGTCCCTCACCCACCGCGGCGACAACGGCGGCGCGACAGGCTCACCCTGGTCGAAGATGAATCGCACCATCCTGCTGGATACCAGCGTGATCATCGACGGACGTATCGCCGACATCGCCGGGACCGGTTTTTTGCCCGGCACGCTGCTCATCCCGCGTTTCGTGCTCAACGAATTACAGTACATTGCCGATTCGCCCGACGGACTGCGCCGTCAACGCGGCCGCCGCGGCATGGAAGTCCTGTCCAATTTGCAGAAGGACCCCAACGTCATGGTGCGCATCAGCGACATCGACGTGGACGGCGTCCGCGAGGTGGACAGCAAACTGGTCGTCCTGGCGCGGCAATTGCGCTGTCCGATCCTGACCAACGACTACAACCTGAACCGCGTCGCCGAATTGCAGGGCGTCACCATCCTCAACATCAACGAACTGGCCAACGCGGTCAAATCGGTGGTGCTGCCCGGAGAGGCCCTGCACATCAACATCATCCAGGAAGGCAAAGAGCACGGACAGGGCGTGGGCTACATGGAAGACGGCACAATGGTCGTCATCGAGAACGGCCGCAACCAAATCGGAGAGTACATTGACGTGATCGTCACCAAAGTCTTGCAAACAGCTGCCGGACGCATGATCTTTGCCCGCATCGAAGAGAATGGGAACAAGTCAAACGAGAAAAAGTAGGAGCAACATCATGCTGCGCGTTTACAACACCCTGACCCGCAAAAAGGAAGCCTTCCAGACCATCGAACCCGGCATCGTGCGCATGTACGTCTGCGGCCCGACGGTATACGACAAGGCCCACGTGGGGCACGCCATGTCGGCGCTGGTCTTCGACATCGTCCGCCGCTACCTCGAATACCGCGGCTACGATGTCCGCTTTGTGATGAACTTTACCGACGTGGACGACAAGATCATCGCCCGCGCCAACGAAAAAGGCGTCGACCCGTTTGACCTGGCCGAAGGCTACATCCGCGACTTCGAAGAACACCTGGCAGACCTGAACATCCTGCCCGCCACGTCCAACCCGCGCGCCACCCAAACGATGGAGCAAATCCAAGACATGGTGCGGGGGCTGATCGAAAAAGGCTATGCCTACGAATCCAACGGCGATGTCTATTTCCGCGTCACCAAAGACGCCGACTACGGCAAACTCTCCGGCCGCAAACTGGAAGATATGCAGGCCGGCGCGCGCATCGCCGTCGACGAACAAAAAGAAAACCCGATGGACTTCGCCCTCTGGAAGGCCGCCAAGCCCGGCGAACCGGCCTGGGACAGCCCCTGGGGCAAAGGCCGCCCCGGTTGGCACATCGAATGCTCGGCCATGAACCTGCACGAACTCGGCGAAACCATCGACATCCACGGCGGCGGCAACGACCTCATCTTCCCGCACCACGAGAACGAAATCGCCCAGTCCGAGTGCTACACCGGCAAACTTTTCGCCCGCTACTGGATGCACAACGGCATGCTGCAGCTAAGCGGCGAGAAGATGTCCAAGTCGGTCGGCAACCTGGTGACCATCGAGGAATTTCTCTCGGAACACGAGGGCGACGTGATGCGGATGCTGGTGTTGAACGGGAATTACCGCAGTCCGCTGGCCTTCACCGACGAAAGCATCGCGGCCGCCGAACGCGGACTGGAACGGATCAAATCCGGACTTCGGCCTGCCGCGCCCAACGCGGCCGGCGCGGCCACCGACGCGCTGACCGCTCAAGCGGAATCCACCAAAACAGCCTTCCTCGAAGCGATGGACGACGACTTCAACACCGCCGGCGCGTTGGGCTATCTCTTCGAACTGGTGCGCGCCATCAACACCGCCCGCGACGCCGGCGCGACCGACGAGCAGCTCCAGCCAGCCCAGGACACCCTGCGCGAGCTGACCGGCGTGCTCGGTCTGCGCCTGGAGGAGAAACAAGGCTCCGGCGACGCCGACAAGTTCATCGACCTGCTGGTCGAAGTGCGCAGCGAAGCGCGCAAGCAGAAACTGTGGGCGCTCTCCGACCTGATCCGCGACAAACTGGCCGAGTTGGGCGTGACCATCGAGGACAACAAGGACGGCACCTCCTGGCGCTGGGGTTGATTCCTCCAGCCCGACAGCAAGTGCCGGTCACCTGTGAGGTGACCGGCACTTGTATGATATGAATTAGAATACCCCCATGAAAGAATTCATCTACGGACGCAACCCGGTCTATGAAACCTTGCGCGCCAAACGGCGGCAGTATTTTCAATTGCTGGTTGCCGAGGGCGCAAAGGAAAAGGGCCGCCTGAAGGAAATTATCGTCTCAGCCGGTCAGCAGGGAATTCCTGTAAAGCGCGTACAGCGCAAGCGGCTGGAGAAGATCGCCCCCCACCATCAGGGCATCGCGCTCGAAGCATCCGGTTATTCCTACAGCAATGTGGCCGACATCTCCGATCTTGCCGCGGAACGCGGCGAGCCGCTCTTCGTGCTGATCCTCGATTCCCTGCAGGACCCGCAGAATTTCGGGACACTGCTGCGCACCGCCGAAGCGGTCGGCGCGCACGGCGTGGTCATCCCGCTGGCGCGCACGGCCCAGGTCACCCCGGCGGTGGTCAACGCCTCGTCCGGGGCCAGCGAACACCTGCTGATCGCCCAGTCCAACCTGGCGCAGGCCATCGCGAGGCTGAAGGAGGCCGGGGCCTGGATCATCGGTCTCGAAGGCAGCGAGCAGGCCCAGGGTCCGGATGCGATCCGCATGGACGGCCCGATCGGCCTGGTCGTCGGCAGCGAGGGGCGCGGCATGAGGCCGCTGGTCCGCAAATCCTGCGATCTGCTGCTGCGTCTGCCCATGCGCGGACAGGTCGAATCGCTTAACGCCGCCGTGGCCGGGTCGGTCGCCCTGTATCTCGCATATCTGGCGCGTTCAAAATGATCCATCGGGTAAAATTGTAGGGGCGGCTCAATCAGTCGCCCCTACGTGAATTTTGGAGGAACCATGCCGAAAGCAGCCTATCATTTTCCGCGCGGCTTTTTGTGGGGCACCGCGACTGCCGCGCATCAAGTGGAGGGCAACAACACGAACAACAACTGGTGGGCTTGGGAGCAGGATGGACATACGGTGGACAAATCCGGCCTGGCCTGCGACTGGTGGGGCGGACGCTGGAAAGAGGATTTCGACCGCGCGGCCGAAGCCGGTCAGAACGCGCACCGCCTGTCGGTGGAGTGGAGCCGCATCCAGCCCGACCCTGACCGCTGGGACGAAAACGCCCTCGACCGCTACCGTCAGATGCTGCGCGGCCTGCGCGAGCGCGGCATGACCGCCATGGTCACGCTGCACCATTTCTCCGATCCGCTCTGGCTGATGGAGCAGGGCGGTTGGGAAAACGGGGAAACGCCGGGAAAATTCGCCGACTTCGTGCGCAAAACGATGGAGGCCCTGAAGGAATACACCACACTGTGGGTGACGATCAACGAGCCAAACGTCTACGCCTATTCGGGGTATGTGGCCGGCGCCTTCCCGCCCGGCAAAAAGGACATGAAGACAGCCCTGAGGGTGATGACCAATCTGGTGCGCGGACATGCCCAGGCGTACCGCGCCATCCATGAAGTACAGCGTGAGGCGCGGGTGGGAATGGCGGTCAATTACCGTTCGATATTTCCGGCCAACCCCAAGTCGCCGCTCGATCGCTGGGTGGCAAAAACACAATCGGGCATCTTCAACGACCTGTTCCCGCGCGCCGCACAGGACGGCAAGGTCAAATTCCTGTACAAAACCATAAATGTCCCGGAAGCAGCCGGAACGCAGGATTTTATCGGCCTTAACTACTACAGCCGCGATTACGTGACCTTTGACCTGCGTCTGCCCGGGGAACTCTTTGGCCGCCGCGCCTACGCCGAGGATGCCGATTTGAGCGACACAGGCTTCATCGCCAACGAACCGGCGGGATTCTTCGAGGCGCTCAAATGGGCACGAGGCTTTGGCAAGCCGATCATCGTCACGGAGAACGGCGTGGAAGACGCCGACGACCACATGCGTCCACGCTACCTGGCCCAGCACATTCATCAGCTCTGGCGGGCGGTCAATTTCAACTGGCGGATCAAGGGCTATTTCCACTGGTCGCTGGTGGACAACTTCGAATGGGAGCGCGGCTGGACGCAGCGCTTCGGTCTCTGGGAACTGGACGTGGAGACGCAGGCGCGCCGCAAACGTCCCAGCGCTGATCTGTACGCAGAGATCTGCAAGGAAAACGGGCTGTCCAGCGAGATGGTTGAAAAGTATTGCCCGGAGGCGCTGGAAAAGATTTTCCCGGAATAAGCCATGCGGAGCATTGCTGCAAGAAAAAACGGACGGGGTTCACCCGTCCGTTTCGGTTTCTCCGTCGGAGATGATCTCCTCCGCCAGCCTTTGCAGCGTATCCATCTCGGCTTCGTCCGTATGCACTGCACGCCAATACTGGTCGAGCAATTCGAGCGGCGCGAGACTGCTGACAGTCTGATCGGCGGGCAGGCGGATGCGGGACTCGAACTGGGGACGCTTGACAAGATGAAACTCAAAAGCGCCGGCTGTGTGCGCACGCAAGGCCGGCTCGTCAATCAGCGTATCCCACTCACGGGGGTATGCCACCACCAGGCGGACAATGGCGTCCCGCATCTTCCCCGGCGCGGGCAGGGCGGACTTGAGCGCGGCGGTGATATTCGACTCCGATTTCAGTTCGATGTAGCGATCCACAAACGGGCGGATGCCATCCAGCTTGCGCCACTCGACTTTTGTCGAGTGTTTTTCGACCTCGGCAATGACGAAAAATTTGTCGTCTTCCGCTTCGCCAAAATCCACACGCTCGATCGAACCCGGATAAATCACCGGCGGATGCGCGCCCTCGTTGAGATTTTGCGGCTTGTGGATATGCCCCAGCGCGACGTAATCCAGCCGCTCGTCTTTAACGAGCGAACCGGGCAACACCAAATCCGCGCCGAGCATGACCGTCCGCTCACTGCCGTATTTGGCGCCCTGCACCGAGGCGTGCGCGGTCAGGACGAGCGGCAATGAGTCATCGGCTTCATCCAGCCACTCGTTCACCAGTCCGCTCAGTCGTTCCTCGATCTCGGCATAAACCTGCGCCGGGTCAACGCCGCTGACGTTCAGCGCGGCCATCAACCCCGAACGCGAGACCCACGGCAACGAGATGACTTGCAGCGGCAGGCCGAGATCGTCGGGGCCGAGGAATTCCGGTTTGGCGAGTACGCGCACGTTCGGGACCCGAAGCGTGTCGAATTCCTGGATGGCGTTAGCGCGTCCGGTCGCGGGAGAAAGGTCGTGGTTGCCGACCAGCAGCAGGGTCGGGATCCCGGCCTGCGAAAGTCGAATGATGCGTTTGCCCCACTCGCGTTGATAGGTCGGAGCGGGCGTGCGGTCCTTGTAGGCGTCGCCGGCGAAGATGACCAGGTCGACCTTTTCGCCAATGGCCGCGTCCACGATCACATCCAGCGACTTGAGGAAATCCAGCACGCGCAGCGGCAGACCGCTTTCCGGGTCGTGGCGGCCATAGTTGGCCATGTCAATGTGCGCGTCAGCAAAATGGAGGATCCGCATTATCCGCCCCACTGCCCAAGCTGGAAGATGCCGGGGCTGAAATTCGGATTCAGGCGAACGGCCTCGCGCATATCGGCGAGCGCCGAAACGAAATCGCCCGTAGCGTACTCGGCCATCGCCCGCCAATAAAGGCTCTCTTCGAGGGTCGGCTCGCTGATGGTCTCGTTGAGGGTCGTGTTCGCCAGGTTGATGACATCCTGATAACGCCCGGCGTAGTAATAGGCCCAATATGGGCCGGTCTGGTACCACATAATGCGATAGGGGCGCTGTTGGTTGTCCTGACCAAGTTGGGCATAGAGACCAAAAGCCCGGTCGTAGGCTTCGGCCGCTTCGGCGTAACGCTGCAACTGCACCAGGCTGGTGCCCGTGTTGAACCAGGCAAAGAACTCATCTATGCCATCCAGCGTTTGCGTTTCACCTTCGGCAACCTCGAGCGCGTGCTGATTGGCCCACATTTCATCCGACCAGGGGCCGAGCAGATCGAAGATCTCTTGCTCACGGTCGGGCGGGTAAACGAGCATAAAGAGATAGTCGAACGAACGCCAGCCCTCGTCGAAGGTATCGTATGCAATGCGGAAATTCGGGCCGTCGTTCCAGGTATCCTGAACGATCAACTTCTTCTCGGCCTCGTCGTAGCCGGTCACAAATTGATAATGTCCCAGCCAGGCAATTTTGCCGGTGTAATCGGCTTCGTAATACCCCTTTTCGGCCAGAACCGGGAAGCCGGCCGCGACGAATCGTTTGACCAGATCGATATCCCCGCCGTAGCGCGTCAACGCCCGGAATTCGGTCTGGTCATTGACAAAAGCAGCCATCTCGTAGGGCATGACGTTTTTGTCCGCTTTCCCGCGCTGAATGAAGTCCAGGCTCTCATCGTCCACGCCCGGTTTGACCGCTTTGGCAACGTCATCCCGATTCCCCTCCCAGCCCCAAAACTTGAGCGCCATGGTCAGGTTGGCCGGGCCGCAATAATTCCAGCGGTTGTGCTGGTCGACGTAAATCACGCCCGGCAGGGCGACGCTTTCGGGCAGCGGCGTCGGGACGGCGGTCGGGGTCAGCGTCGGGGGCGGGGTGCTGGTCAAGCCCGGGGGCGCGGCCGTCGGGGCAAGGGTCTGCAAAACTTCCAGGGTCGCCTGCGCAACGGTCCCCGTCGGTTCCTGCGCGGAGGGCTGGAAAACCGCCTCCTCCGGCGGATTGAAATAGTATTTGATCTGGGTGCGCAGGTTGTCCACGCGCCAGGCCAACCGTGAGTGGACGGGCGGCAGATAATAAAGGCCAACGAGCACGGCGATGGCAATAATGACGCCCAGAAAGATTCGTACAGTCTTGTTCTGCATAAAAGGCATTATAAGGCAAAAAACAAGAAGAAAAACGGGCGACTTGTTGACAAGCCGCCCGTCTCGTTTTTCCTGTTTCGTTTTTGTGCGTTACGCCTCGCGGACTTCGCCGTCGATGACCTCGCCTTCCCCTTCGCCGTCATCGGATGGGCCGCTCCCATTGTCGCTTGGCGGCGTGGCCTGCGCCTGCTGCTCCTGTTGGGCATACAGCTGCTGGCTGATGGCATGGAAGGCGTTTTGCACATCATCTATCGCCTTGCGAATGGCGCTGGCGTCTTCGCCCTCAACGACCTTCTTCAACTCGCTGAGCTTGGCCTCGATATCCTTGCGGTCGTTCCCGGAGACCTTCTCGCCCAGTTCGTTCAGGGTTTTCTCGGTCTGGTAGGCCAGCTGGTCGGCGGTGTTCCGCAAATCGATCAGTTCGCGGCGCTTCTTGTCCTCGGCCTCGTGCTGGCGAGCCTCGGTGACCATGCGGTCGATATCGCTCTTGTCCAGATTGGTGGAGGCCGTGATGGTCACCTTCTGCTCCTTGCCGGTGGCCTTGTCTTTGGCCGTCACGTTCAGGATGCCGTTGGCATCGATATCGAACGTGACCTCGATCTGCGGGACGCCGCGCGGCGCGGGCGGAATCCCGTCCAGCCGGAAGCGGCCCAGCGACATGTTGTCGGCGGCCATCGGGCGTTCACCCTGCAGCACGTGGATGTCCACGGCTGTCTGGTTGTCGGCGGCAGTGGAATACACCTCGGTCTTGCGCACCGGGATGGTGGTGTTGCGCTCGATCATCACGGTCATCACGCTGCCCATCGTTTCGACGCCCAGCGAGAGCGGGGTCACATCCAGCAAAAGGATGTCCTTGACCTCGCCGCCCAACACACCGGCCTGGATCGCCGCGCCGATCGCGACCACCTCGTCGGGGTTGACGCCTTTGTGCGGCTCCTTGCCATTCGTCAATTTGCGCACCAACTCATGCACCATCGGCATACGGGTGGACCCGCCGACCAAGACGACCTCGTCCAGATCGGCCGGTTTCATCCCGGCGTCCTTGAGCGCGGCCTTGAACGGCCCTTTGCAGCGATCAAGCAGGTCTTCGGTCATCTGCTCGAATTTGGCGCGCGTCAGCTTAAGCTGCAGGTGCTTGGGGCCGGAAGCGTCCGCCGTGATATACGGCAGATTGATCTCGGTCTCCATCACTGTGGAGAGTTCGATCTTGGCTTTCTCGGCGGCCTCACGCAGACGCTGCAACGCCTGACGATCTTCGCGCAGGTCAATGCCCCGTTCTTTCTCGAATTCGTCGGCGGCCCAGTTGACGATTTTCTGGTCCCAGTCGTCGCCGCCCAGATGCGTATCGCCGTTGGTGGCCTTGACCTCGATCACACCCTCGCCAACTTCCAGGATGGACACGTCAAACGTGCCGCCGCCCAGGTCGAAGACCAGGATGGTCTCGTCCTTTTTCTTGTCCAGGCCGTAGGCCAAGGCCGAGGCGGTCGGTTCGTTGATGATGCGCAGCACATCCAAACCGGCGATCTTTCCTGCATCTTTGGTGGCCTGACGTTGGCTGTCGTTGAAATACGCCGGAACGGTGATGACTGCCTGCGTAACCGGCTGCCCCAGATAGGCTTCGGCATCCGTTTTGAGTTTGGAAAGGATCATGGCAGAAATTTCCTGCGGACTGTACTCGCGTTTGGTCACAGGGATTTTGACGCGCACATCGTCCGCGGGGCCTTTGATAACTTTATAAGGCACCATCTTGCGCTCGGTTTCGGTCTCCTCGTAGCGGCGTCCGATAAAGCGCTTGATCGAGTAGACTGTGTTCTCAGAATTGATCACAGCCTGACGCTTGGCCGTCTGCCCGACCAGGCGTTCGCCATTTTTGTTGAAAGCCACCACAGACGGGCACAGCCGTCCGCCCTCCGCGGTGGAGATGACCGTCGGCTGGCCGCCTTCCATCACAGCGACCACACTGTTGGTTGTTCCCAGGTCAATTCCAATGATTTTTCCCATAGCTAACTCCTGTCGATAAAATAGCTTGATTGCATTCGCGTGGAATCAGCCCACGAAAAGGCCAATCTGCCATAGGATACCCGATAGATGCAAGAATCACGTTAACG
Source organism: Chloroflexota bacterium (assembly GCA_013152325.1). Taxonomy (GTDB): domain Bacteria; phylum Chloroflexota; class Anaerolineae; order Anaerolineales; family Villigracilaceae; genus Desulfolinea. The sequence goes on along the minus strand of JAADGN010000070.1, from coordinate 5,955 downwards.
TCGCGTAGAAAAAACATACACAAAAGCCGCCTCGTCGTGAGGCGGCTTTTGCTGACTCGAAAAACGATCTCTACGGCTCGCTGATCGTCACCCAATCATACTCGACAGTGACGGGCAAATCAGCAAAGGATGAGACCCCGACAGCGACCATGCCATCGCGGAAGACAAGGTCGTTTTCCTGGATCGTGCGGGTTTCGATGCCATTGATATACAGCGACAAAGTTTTCTCTTTGCAAATGACCGTGAACTCGTTCACCTCTTTGCCCGCTTTGATCTTGTTCGAACCGCCATCATACAACTTCCGATAGCCCTTGTCCGGCTCAAAGCCCCAGATCCAGAACAATCCGTTGTTTGCAATGCTGAATTCGTACCAACCCTCGTCGGACATGCGGCAAATGATGTTGATATTGTTGTTGTTCGTACCGCGGTTCTCGACGCGTACGTCGATACGCACGTCCCGGTACGTGTAGGGCTCATAGTAGGCATAAGCATTCAGGTTCTTGCCCTGCAAATCGAGAACCAGGCGGCCATTTTCGGTATAAATATCCGCCCTGCTCTCGTCCGCGTTCTGGTTCCCCTTGGTGATCAGGGTTTTCCAGTTGCTCGTATCTCCGTCAAACTCCTCCGTGAAGTACTGCTGTGCCACCGGCTGAGGCGGTTCAGTGGGCGGAGGCTGCGGAGATGGCTGCTGAGGGGCGGGGGTATTTGTCGGCGTCGGCGTCGGCGTCGAGGTGCCGCACGCCAGGCCAACGACCAGTATAAGCCCTATCAAAAGTACAACAGGGTTCAACAAACGGTTTTTCATTGCATTCTCCTCCATAAAAATTGTAGAAATCAGAGTGACAAAATCAGTATAACAAAAAGAGTATGGGAATACAAGAAAAAGTACTGCCGGAGCTGACCAGGCAGTACTTTTTTCCCAGGTGGAGATGGCGGGAATCGAACCCGCGTCCGAAAGATTCGAGCCTCGGATATCTACGAGCGTAGCCGATTGATTCGTGTCACCGAAGGCTTCTCAATCGGCAAGAAAACCCTCCGGCCAGCCGCTTGGGCCCGAAAGCCCTCTTTCGCACGGTTAGCGGCGTCGTGTGCGGCACTCCGCCTTTCTGTCGCCCGACCCTGCCGCCCGACGGAGAACGGGGCAGGCGGACGCGGTCTCGCTTCTGGAGACCGACCGCTATGCAATCGCCTTAGGCGGCGAGGGGCATAGCAGCGTAGGAAGTGCGGTTGGCACTTGTTTTTTTTGCGCTGAGTTTTCGAGTTCGGCGCCTCTCGGCTCGCAATCCGGGTTCAGCCTCCTCCGTCGAAGCCTGTCATCCCCAGATGGATACATTATAGCACAAGCACGCAACGACATCATCTTGCTGGAATTAGGGCTTTATGCTAGACTGTATTTAATGAACGCCAAGTAAATCGCTGACGAAACGACTTCGTTTTCGCGGTCAAAACAATACAAAGTCCGGTTTTCGTGAGCGGAGCAGCATTAATCTAAGGGACAGGCCATGGCTGAAAAAATCTTGATCGTAGACGACGACCTCGACACCCTCCGTTTGGTGGGACTGATGCTTCAGCGCCAGGGGTACCATATCACTGCTGCCAACAACGGAGAACAGGGATTGCTCAAAGCGGCCGAGGAATCGCCCGACCTGATCCTGCTGGACGTGATGATGCCAGACATGGACGGTTACGAAGTCGCGCAGCGCTTGCGTCAGGATGCTGCAACGGCCAACATTCCCATCCTGATGTTCACCGCCAAATCACAACTGGACGACAAGGTGACGGGCTTCGAAGCCGGCGCAGATGACTACCTGACCAAACCCACACATCCATCCGAACTTCAAGCGCACGTTAAGGCCCTGCTGGCCCGTGCGATCAAAGCCCAACAGGTAGGACCCACCACCCCGCTCGAGCGGAATGCGGACGTGGTCGGTGTCCTCGCGGCGCGCGGCGGATTCGGCGTCTCCACACTGGCGGTCAACCTGGCGAGCAGCCTGCACCGGGAAACCAACGATGACGTCGTTGTCGCAGAACTGATCCCCGGAAAAGGCACCCTGGGGCGCGATCTGGGCATCACCGAGCTAAAGGGGTTGGTCGAGATCCTGACCAGCACACCGAACGAGATCACGCTTGAGAAGGTTAAAGAGGCGCTGGTTCCTCACGCGTCAGGGCTGCATCTTCTGCTGGCGTCCGACCAACCAAGCGACTGTCACCTGATCGAGTCCCTGCCGCAGTATGAAATCCTGTTCACCCGCCTGACGTCGTTGGCCCGTTTCCTCGTCCTGGATTTCGGATCCGGTTTGCCGCGTCTCTCGCAAAAATTGTTGGGCAAATGCGACCAGGTCATTGTCGTCGTCGAGGGCATGACCAACTCCATCGCCCACACCAGGGCTTTGCTGAACGACATCCTGGGATTGGGCGTGGACAAGAAAAAGATCATGGTTGTGCTCAACAACCGCATTCGCTCGGACATGCTGCTCCCCTGGGGCCGGGTCCAGGACGATCTGGAGCATTCGCTCACAATAACGTTGACCCCCGCTCCTGAACTCTTCACCCAGGCCACACGCATGCACACCCCCGCCGTTGCGCACCAGCCGGAGAGTCTTACCGGCCAGCAATTTGCCAAATTGTCGACAATTATCATGGAGCGTGAGGCCCAGGGACAATGAACGGGCTTTCCAGCCAAACGCTAGACAAGATCAAGTATGCAGCCGAACTGTTCCGCAGGGCCAAACATGCCGTTGTGCTGACGGGAGCGGGGATTTCCACCCCCTCCGGGATACCGGATTTTCGCTCCGAGGGAACGGGCCTGTGGGCACGCGCCGGCGCGATGGAAGCCGCCTCGCTGACTACTTTCCGGTACGCGCCGGAACGTTTTTATAAAGGGTTCCGGCCGCTGGTCGCCAAAATCGTCAACGCCAGCCCAAACCCGGCTCACGTTGCCCTGGCCGAAATAGAACAAGCGGGCTGTCTCCAAACCGTCATCACCCAAAATATCGATATCCTCCATCAAAAAGCCGGCTCGAATCACGTCATTGAAATGCACGGTACACTGCGCACACTCTCCTGTACGCAGTGTTTTCATCAGGTGGATGCCGAACTTCACTTGCGGCCCTTTCTCGAAAACGGACAGATGCCGACCTGTCCGGACTGCGGCGGGGTGCTCAAACCGGACGTGATCCTGTTCGGCGAACAATTGCCCCAAAAAGCGTGGCTGGAAGCGCAGCGTGAAAGCCGGGCGTGCGATCTGATGCTGATCGCCGGCTCCTCGCTCGAGGTCCTGCCTGTTGCGGGGCTGCCCATGCAGGCGCTCGACCGCGGCGCACACCTGATCATCGTCAATCAAACGCCCACGTACCTGAGCGTGCGCGCGGACGTCGTCATTCTGGAAGATGTGGCCGAGATACTCCCGGCGATTGCAAGGCAGGTGCTTACGAATGGAAGTTGAAACGCAAAAACTGGATGGCTACCGTCGTCTGATCGACATTGCCCGCGACCTGGCATCGACCCTCGACCTGGACATCCTGCTGGACCGCATCGTCCAGGCCGCGGCAGACATCGCCGACGCCGAGGCAGGCTCCATCCTCCTTTACGATGACATGTCCAAGCAGCTTCATTTCCAGGTGGCCACCAACCTGGAACTGCCGATAATGCGCGGCCTGGCCGTCCCGCTGGACGGCAGTATTGCCGGATGGATCGTGACGAACCGGAAACCGGTCTGCATTTCGGACGTCCACGACGATCCGCGTTATTTCGGCGACATCGAGGACGCGACCAGTTACGCCACAAAATCGCTGCTGGGCGTCCCGCTGATCACAAAGGACAAGATCGTCGGCGTGCTGGAAGTGATCAACAAAAAACGCGGCGACTTCAACGAAATGGACGAAAATCTGCTGTTGGTTTTGGGCGCGCAAGCCGCGGTCGCGATCGAGAACACGCGTCTGTTCCAGCAATCAGACCTGATCTCCGAGTTCGTCCACGAGTTGCGCACGCCGCTGGCCTCCCTGGGCACGGCCACCTATCTCCTGTTGCGGCCCGAAATCTCCCCGCAGCAGCACGAGCAGATCATCCAAAACATCCACACCGAAACCCTGCGCCTGAACGCGCTGGCTTCCTCGTTCCTGGACCTGGCGCGGCTCGAATCCGGACGCGTCCAGTTTCGCTATAAGCAATTTTCCGTCGAAGAACTGTTCCGTGAATGCCGGGACGTGATGCAAACCAAAGCCGACGAGGAGCGCATCAAGATCGACATCGATGTTCCCGACGACTTGCCCGCCCTCGAAGCGGATCGTGACAAGATCAAGCAGGTCGTGCTGAACCTGTTGAGCAATGCCATCAAATACAACCGCCCAAACGGATCGGTCATCCTGAAAGCCGAAGGGAAGGACAGCACGCTCACCCTGATCGTGCAGGATACCGGCCTCGGCATCCCCAAAGATGCGCTGCCCCGCCTTTTCGAGAAGTTCTTCCGCGTACGCGAGACGGAGGGCAAGGCTGCCGGAACCGGCCTGGGGCTTTCGATCTGCAAACAGATCGTGCAGGGACACAGCGGCTCCATCGACGTGCACAGCAAAGTCGGCGTTGGAACGACCTTCTTCGTTCACCTGCCGCGCGCGGCCAAGCGGGAAACCGCCCACTGACCAATTTGCCAAGACGATAAAAAAAGCGCCCTGACACTTGCCGGTGTCAGGGCGTTGTTTATCAGCCTGTCCGAAAAATGCGCAGCAGCGACCTTCCTGCCCCAGCCCGTCAGGACCGGGCCGCCGCCGTTGCTGCAACAGAGTGATTTTCGGATGGCTACTGTGGCGTGATCAAGACTTTGAGCGTCCCGTGCTGCCCGGCCCGCTCGAAGGCCTGCAGCCCCTGCGAGAGCGGGTAGCGCGCCGAAATCAGCACGGTGGGGTCGACCAGTCCGCTTTCCAACAGGCGCAGCGCCGGCGCGAAAGGCCCGCAGCGCGACCCGACGATGTTGATCTCGTCCACCACGATGGACGAAAAGTTGACGCTCATCTCCCCCCGGTAGGTCGACTTCATCACCAGCGTCCCGCGCGGACGAATGGCCCGCCGCGCCAGATCGAACCCGGATGTGGAGCCGGTCGCCTCGACGACGACGTCCCAGCGCCAGGGCTGGACTTCATCCTCCGTGATCAGCCGAATGCCGCGCGCCGTGAGCAAATCCTGCTGCTGCTGGTGGCGCGCCGCCACGCGCAGGTCGGCGCCGGTCAGCGCCAATGTCTGGGCGATCATTTGTCCCAACCGCCCCGCGCCGATCAGCAGTACGCGGTCGCCGGGCCGGATGTGCACCTGCTGCTGGATCTCCAGCGCGGCGGCCAGCGGCTCGGTGAAGACCGCGGCCTCGTCCGGGACAGAGTCGGGCACGCGGTGCAGGTTGCGGATCGGCAGCGTAACGTATTCGGCGAAGACGCCGTCGCGGTTGAGGATGCCGAGCACCGTGCGATTCTCGCAGTGGGACTTGCGCCCGCTGCGGCACTGCTCGCATTCCCCGCAGGTGACGTTGATCTCGCCCGTCACGCGCCGGCCAAGCCAGGATTCGTCCTCGGCCTCGACCACCTCGCCGACGAATTCGTGCCCCGGCACGCCGGTAAAGGGATAGTAGCCGCGCGCCATCTCCAGATCGGTGCTGCAGACGCCCGCCAGCCGCACGCGGATCAGCGCCTCGCCGGGTTTGGCGGGCCGGGGCAGGTTATCTTTGAAAGATAGCGTTTCGTTTTCGAGCCAGAGAGATTTCATCGGGGAGCTCACTTGTTGTATTTTTTCGGGAACGGGCGAAAATCCCCGCCCCAAAGAGTGTAGCATGAAACCGGATTCGAATGCAAGCCCCCTTTCCGATAAAAGCGAACCCGGCTGCGAAAAAGCAGCGCGGGGCAGGACAGCGCTGCCTGAAAGCAAAAACGCCTTGATTGGGCGCTTTTTCTTTTGCCGAAAGTGGCTGTTTCA